>JBKQRS010000617.1:0-35799 GCA_052143915.1 Bradyrhizobium sp. | reverse complement strand
GCGGTAAGGGCGGCGAAGAACAGGCCCTCACGGCTGCCATTCAGCACCAGAAGTTCCGACTCGGGATCGATTGCCCGCGGCAAGTCAAATCGCCGGGAAAGCCAATGGGCCGCCGCCCGCCGGAAGGGCTCGATGCCCTTGGCGATGGGATAGCGGCCGAAATCGGCGATATGCTTGGCCAGCACCGGGCCAACGAAGCCGGGCACCGGGTGCTGCGGTTCGCCTAATGATAGTGTTATCAATGGTTTAGCGGGCTGATACGGGGCCAGCAATTCGGTGACCCGCAAGAACGGCGAGCGTTCGCTCTCCTGACTTCCGGCGCCCTGCGGCGCGCGGGATGAAGCGGTCATGGCCATGCTTGTCGCGCCAGCACTCTTGAGGCCGCCGGTCGCATTTTGAGACCGGTGGGATGCAGATCAAGCCACCATAGATACGGCGAGGTTAAGACGCGATTAACCATCGGCAGCCGCCGATATCCAGTCCCTGAAATTCCTGAGAAAAAGAAAGGGGCTCCAACTTGCGCTGGAGCCCCTCAACGGTCGGGGCATTGCCGGGTATGTGCCCAAACCGTAGTTCTGGACGCGACCCCCGAGGCGATCGCGCCCTCGGGAGAACTCACATATTGTAGGCGCGCTCGGTGTGTTCGGTGAGATCGAGGCCTTCGCGCTCGCTCTCGACATTGGCACGCAGGCCTACAATGACGTCGACTACCTTGTAGAGAATCGCCGAACCGATGCCCGACCACACCAGCGTGGTGCAGACGCCCCAGATCTGGGAGGTCATCTGCGCGGCAAATTCGTAGTCGGCGATCTTGCCGGTGGTGTAGTCCATGATGCCGGTGCCACCGAGCGCCGGATTGACCAGGATACCGGTGCCGAGTGCGCCGATGATTCCGCCGATGCAGTGGACGCCGAATACGTCAAGCGAGTCGTCGTAACCGAGCGCGTTCTTGACCACGGTGACGAAGAACAGGCAGACCACGCCGACGACGAGGCCGAGCACGATCGCTCCCATCGGACCGGAATAGCCGGCCGCCGGCGTGACCGCCACCAGTCCCGCCACCGCGCCCGAGATCGCGCCGAGCACCGAGGGATGACCCTTGATCATCCACTCGGCGAACATCCAGGACAACGCCGCCGCCGCCGTCGCGACGAAGGAGTTCGTCATGGCGAGCGCGGCGCCGCCGGTGGCCTCGAGATTCGATCCGGCGTTAAATCCGAACCAGCCCACCCAGAGCAGCGAAGCGCCGATCATGGACATGGTCAGCGAATGCGGCGCCATCAGATCCTTGCCGTAGCCGACGCGCTTGCCGATCAACAGCGCGCCGACGAGACCTGCGATGCCGGCATTGATATGCACCACGGTGCCGCCCGCGAAGTCGATCGCGCCCTTCTTGAAGACCCAGCCGGCGTCGGCATTGACTTCGGCAAGCTTGGCTTCGGCCGCGGCCTTCGCCGCCGCGTCACTTCCAGCCGCCGCAATCGCCTTGACCGCGTCCGAGATGGCGTCCGGTCCGGCCCAGTACCAGACCATGTGCGCGATCGGGAAATAGATCAGCGTCGCCCAGAGCGGAATGAACAGGGCCACCGCCGCGAACTTCATGCGTTCGGCGAAGGCGCCGACGATGAGGGCAGGCGTAATGGCCGCGAAGGTCATCTGGAAGCAGACATACACCAGCTCCGAGATGTTGGCGTCGACGCTGAACGTCGCGGCCTTGGAGTCCGGGGTTACGCCCATCAGGAAGGCCTTCGAGAAGCCACCGATGAAGTCGGACCCACCGGTAAAGGCGAGGCTGTAGCCATAAAGCGCCCACAGGATGGTTACGATGCATACGGTGTAGAAAACCTGCATCAGCACGGACAGCATGTTCTTGGACCGGACGAGGCCGCCATAGAACAGCGCAAGTCCGGGGATCGTCATCAACAGCACCAGCACTGTCGACGTCAGCATCCAGGCGTTGTCGCCCTTGTTGACAGTTGGCTCGGCATAGGCAGCGGTCGCGGCGAACAGGCCGACTGCGAGGGCTGCCAATCCCGCGCTATAGGGACGCTTGAACGTCATTTGGTTTACTCCTGATTGGAAAAGGTTGAGCGCGAGATCAGAGTGCCGCGGCATCGGCCTCGCCGGTCCGAATACGAACCGCATGGTCGAGGTTGATGACGAAGATCTTGCCGTCGCCGATTTGTCCGGTTTTTGCGGCCGACGTGATGGCCTCCATGGTTTTGTCAACCTGATCCGTGGCCACCGCTACCTCAATCTTGATCTTGGGCAGGAAGCTCACCGCATATTCAGCGCCGCGATAGATTTCCGTGTGGCCTTTCTGTCGGCCATATCCCTTGACTTCCGTCACCGTCAGACCGTGAACGCCAATCGCGGTCAGCGCGTCACGGACTTCTTCGAGTTTGAATGGCTTGATGATCGCCATAACAATTTTCATGGGTCTTGTCCCCGCTTGGGCCCGATCCAGACACGACCGAGCATTCTTGACTGAGGGTCACCACGCGGAGAAGTTCACTACGCGGGCACAGCCGGGCCGGTAGAATCAAATGCCGTGCCAGATCGGTCGCATTCCCTAACGGACTATGAACGCGGACCTTTTCAGGGTTTGTTGGATCCGCCCGGAACCGCGCCATTCGGCCGCGCCCAAATGCTAGGCAGGCCGGCCCATAACATGAGCAGGACAGGGTCTCGACATAATTCTGCCCATGAGGCGGGCAGCGAAACGGTGTTTAGGTAGGTAAGGCTACTGCAAGGCTTCGCCATGCTGCGAAATATCGAGGCCTTCCAGTTCCTGCTGCTGGGAGACGCGAATCGGCACGAAGACGCCGACCAGTTTCAAGAGCACGTAGGTGACCCCGGCGGACCAGACCAGGGTGACGGCGACCCCATAAAGCTGGATCAGCACGAGGTGCGGATTTCCCTCCACCAGACCGGAGGTCCCTCCGATCGAGGCGGTCGCGAACACCCCCGCCAGCAGGATGCCGGTCATTCCGCCGACGCCGTGGACGCCGAACACGTCAAGCGAATCATCGTAATGGAAACGGCGTTTGAGCCAGGTGCAGGCCCAGAAACACACCAGCCCGGCGATTACGCCGATCAGGACGCCATGCCAGGGCGCGACGAATCCCGAAGCCGGCGTAATCGTCCCCAGTCCCGCCACCGCACCCGAGATCATGCCGAGCACCGAGGGTTTGCGCTGGATCGACCATTCGACCGCGCCCCAGGTCAAGGCGCCGGCACAGGCGGCGAGATGGGTCGCGGCGATCGCCATCACGGCACGCGAGTTCGCACCGAGCGCCGATCCTCCGTTGAAGCCGAACCAGCCCACCCAGAGCAGCCCGGTACCCATCACGGCAAGCGACAGATCGAACGGCGACAGATTCTCGGTGCCATAGCCCTGACGCCGGCCCATCACTTTGGCCGCGACCAGGCCGCCGGCGCCGGCGCTGAGGTGCACGACCAGGCCGCCGGCAAAATCAAGCACGCCCGCGGTGCCGAGGAAGCCGCCACCCCAGATCCAATGTGCGAGCGGGACGTAGACAAACGTGAACCAGCCAATCGAAAACAGCAGATAGGCGGAGAACCGCATGCGGTCGGCGACCGAGCCCGCCACCAGCGCCACGGTGATGATCGCGAACGTCATTTGGTAGAGCATGAACAGACTTTCCGGAATCGTCTTCGCCGCGGGATTGACACTGTCCATGGTCATCCCTGCGAGGAACCAGCGATCCAGCGTGCCAAGCCACGGACCATCGCCGACGAACGCCAGCGAATAGCCGAACGCCACCCAGAGTATGGATATGATGGCAACGGCTGCGAGGCTTTGTGCCATCGTCGCCAGCACATTCTTCTTCCGCACCATGCCGGAATAGAACAGCGCAAGCCCCGGTATCGTCATCATCAGCACCAGCGCGGTGGCAACGATCATCCATGCGGTGTCGGCGGCGCTGATTTCGGACGTTCCGGCAACGGCCGGTGTCGCCAAGCTGATGGTCACGAGATTAATCGGCGCAGCCAGCTTCGCTGCACGACACGAGAGTGCCCCCATTGGTATTTCCCCAGCCAGATGATTTTATTGATCGCAGGCCTGGCGCCGTTGCCGGCTGCGACGGAAGTCTTGCAAATTGGCTTCTAGTTTTGGCGCGTTTTTCTCACGCGAACCGGTGTCCACTTCGCTCGAAAACGCTTTTAGAGCGCGTCGCTGTCGGTTTCGCCGGTCCTGATCCGCAATGCATGATCGATCGGCGTCACGAATATCTTGCCGTCGCCGATCTGCCCGGTACGCGCGCTGGAAGTAATGACTTCGACCGCCTTGTCGGCGATATCCGACGCAACCGCGATTTCGATCCGCAGCTTCGGCAAAAAGTTCACCACATATTCCGCGCCGCGATAGATCTCCGTATGGCCCTTCTGGCGGCCGTAACCCTTGACCTCGGTCACGGTCATACCGTGGACGCCGATGGCGGTCAGCGCCTGGCGGACTTCGTCAAGCTTGAAGGGTTTGATAATGGCGACAACGAGCTTCATGTTCAGGCCTTCATTTCTTTCGAATACCGGTCGGCGCAGCCGTCCCCGCAACACTGGCATCTTTTTAAGCAAATGGCACAAAAAGATTACAGGCAAAACTGAAAAACGATTGCCGCGGACGACCTTCGTTAGATAGCCTGCCGCTTCGGGGCCGTTACATTTCACCAATAATCGATTTTTCAGCCAGCGATCCCGCCGTTCGCCATAGCGCCTCGAGGAACAAAATGGCCGACCGATCCTGGTTTTTTGCGTCCCAGGGCCAGCAGAAAGGCCCCTTTCCGGAAGCCAAGCTGCGTGAGTTGATCGCCGCGGGCGTGGTCACCGCGGCGACGCTGGTCTGGACCGAGGGCATGGTGAACTGGCAACAGGCCGGGGAAATTCCGGGCCTCGGCGCGGGCGCCTCGGGTCCGCCGGCCATGCCACGACCCAGCGGCCCGCCCGCGAGCGGCGGCAGTTATGGGGGCGAGGCCCTGTCGATTGACTTGGGACTATGGTCCTTCTTCGGACGGAGCCTTGTGTTCATGATAGGAATTTTACTGGTGATCCCCGCGCCCTGGGCGGCGACCAGTTTCTATCGCTGGTTCGCATCCCGCGTCCGCGTACCCGGGAGGCCCAATTTCGCCTTCACCGGCCGGGCCGGCGACATCTGGTACGTCTTCGTCGCGATGGGGCTTATCACCTACGCCGGGTTGAGTGACGTCCGATATCTTCAATATGTTCTCATCCCAGTTCAGATGTTTCTTTCCTGGCTGATTGTACGATGGGCGGCCGCGAATCTCAGCTCGAACGGACAACCCCTTGCAATCGTGTTCAAGGGTGGCGCGCTCGGCTATATTGGCTGGAATCTGCTGACCTCTTTATCCGTTATTACTATCGTCGGTTGGGCGTGGGTCATGACCGCGTGGATGCGATGGATCTGCCGCAACGTTAGCGGCACGCGGCGCAAGGTCGCGTTCGACGCGACGGGGCTGGGAATGCTGTGGCGGACCCTGCTATTCGTCCTGGGCTGCGGATTTTTGATCCCGGTTCCGTGGGTGATGCGGTGGTACACCCGCTGGTTTGTATCGCAATTCATTTTGGTCCAAAGAACCGCTTACGCCGACGTGTAATCCGCGTTACTTGCGCTCGCGGAGCGAGCCTTCTTGCGCGACTGAAGCGACCAGCGTGCCGTCCTGCTTGAAGATCATGCCGCGGGTCAGGCCACGCCCGCCTTGCGCGCTCGGTGAGTCCTGGGCGTAAAGCAGCCATTCGTCGGCGCGAAACGGCCGGTGAAACCACATCGCGTGATCGAGGCTTGCCGGCATCATGCGCTTGTCGAACAGCGTCCGTCCATAGCGCGCCATTGCCGCATCGAGCAGCGAGAAATCCGACGCATAGGCCAGCGCGCACATATGCAGCGCCGGATCGTCCGGCAGTTTCGACGCGGTGCGGATCCAGACATGGATGCGGCCGTCCTCGATCTTCTGACCGAAATAGCGGTTGAGTTCGACCGGCCGCAGCTCGATCGGCCGGTCGGACTCGTAGTAGCGGCGGATGAATTCCGGCATCTCGCGGAACATCGGCTGCTTTGCCACTTCCTCGGCAGTGAGTTTTTCCGGCGGCGGTACTTCTGGCATCTTGTCCTGGTGGTCGAATGCGGTGGGCTCATCGACATGAAACGACACCATGATCGAAAAGATCGCATTGCCGTGCTGGATCGCGGTCACCCTTCGGGTCGAATAGCTCTTGCCGTCACGCAGGCGTTCGACCTCATAGATGATCGGGATCTGCGGATCGCCCGGCAGGATGAAATAGCAGTGCAGCGAATGCGGCAGCCGGCCTTCGACGGTGCGGCATGCCGCTACCATCGCCTGTCCGATCACCTGTCCGCCGAACACCCGCTGCCAGCTCGTCTTCGGGCTGTTGCCGCGGAACATATTCACCTCGATCGGCTCGAGATCGAGAATGGAAATCAGGTCGATCAGTCCTTTGGACATTGCAGCGCTTTCGTTGACTTTTGCGTCATTCCGGGACGCGCGTTAGCGCGAACCCGAAAATCTCGCACCGGAATGACGACTTGGGGGCCAAGCACCCTTGTTTCGCCTATCTGTTTCGCCCAGCTATAATCAGGTAGCAAGTATAGTTTCATGCCGAAAGCAGGGTCCAATATGTCCGCACAGCGAAGCATTGTCATCGGCGGCGGCGCGTTTGCAGGGCTGGCGCTGGCACTGGCGCTGCGCCAGGGCCTTGGCCCCGATCTTCCCATCATCGTCGCCGATCCGGCGCTCGCGACCAGGCCGAGCCGCGATCCGCGCGCCACCGCCATCGTCGCCGCCTGCCGCAGGCTGTTCGACGCCATCGGCGTCTGGGATGAGGTCGCAGGCAGAGCGCAGCCGATATTGGACATGGTGGTCACCGATTCCAAACTGGAGGATGCGACCCGTCCGGTATTCCTGACTTTCGCAGGGAACGTCGAGCCAGGCGAACCTTTCGCGCATATGGTTGAGAACCGTCATCTGATCGATGCGCTGGTCGAGCGCGCCGCCGCCGATGGCCTCGATCTTCGCAGCCATGCGGTGACGGATTTTGCCTCGCGCAGCGACGGCATCGATGTCACGTTGGCGGACGGCAGCGTGATCGAGGCAAGCCTGCTGGTGGCGGCCGATGGCGCGCGCTCGAAACTGCGCGAGCGCGCCGGGATCGCCACCCACGGCTGGGATTACGATCAGTCCGGCATTGTGGTCACGGTCGGCCATCAGCGCGATCATCACGGCCGCGCCGAAGAACATTTCCTGCCCTCCGGTCCGTTTGCGATCCTGCCGTTGACCGGAAAACGCTCGTCACTGGTATGGACCGAGAAACGCACCGAGGCAGCGCGCATCGTGGCTCTCGGCGAAGCGGAGTTTCACGGCGAACTCGAGCAGCGCTTTGGCCTGCATCTCGGCGAGGTCAAGGCCCTCGACAAGCCGCGTGCGTTTCCGCTCGGCTATTTCGTCGCGCGCTCGTTTATCGGCGAGCGGCTGGCACTGGTCGGCGACGCGGCGCATCTGATTCATCCGATCGCGGGCCAGGGGCTTAATATGGGCCTGAAGGATGTCGCGGCGCTCGCCGAGGTGGTCGTCGACGCCGCTCGGCTCGGCATCGATCTCGGCCAGGCCGACGTGCTCGATCGCTATCAGCGCTGGCGGCGCTTCGACACCATGGCGATGGGGCTTGCCACCAACTCGCTCAATTTCCTGTTCTCGAATGAATCGACGCTGCTTCGCACGGTGCGCGATATCGGGCTCGGGCTGGTCGATCGCGCGCCACCGCTGAAAAACATGTTCATCCGCCAGGCCGCGGGGTTAGCGGGCGAGGTGCCGCGGCTTCTGAAGGGCGAGGCGCTGTAGGTATGGTCAGCGCCGTCTCTGCGAACGCGACAACAATCAGCGTGGATCGCTGGCGAGGATGAAAGCCGCGACCGAATCGATCAGGGCGGTGTCGAGCGCTCGTTCCGGCTGGTTGTAGGCGGCCAGATCGTCGTCGTCATCGCCGACATCGACCAGAACGTGATTCATTTCCGGAAGCCAAAGCGTTTTCGCCAGTGGCGCCGCTGCGGCAAGCGCCAAGAAATCCAGCCGCGCCACCTGCCGGTCGCGGCCGCCGCCGACAATCAGCGTCGGCCGTTCGATCAGTTTCAAGGGATCAATCGGGTCTTCGGCAAAGGCCGAGGCGATCCCAGGCTGCATCGATGGCGCGATCGGCAGACCCGGCGGCGGCGGATCGACGATCTGCCCGGCCATGATGCTGTCGATCGCTTTCACGATCGGCTGAAGCACGTCGGGAGGAATCTGCTTCCGTTCAAGCTGAGCCTTCAAGAGGTCGCCCTGCCGCCGCGCCGCGGTGACCAGCAAGACCAGGCGGTCAACCGGTACCCGCCGTGCGGTCAGGATCGCGACCAGGCCGCCCTCGCCGTGACCGGCCACAACCAGGCGGGAGAATCTTCCGCTGCTGCGGAGGTAGTTCACGAGCGCCGCCGCATCGTCGACGAAATCCTTGAAGCGAAAATCCTCCGGTCGCCCGAATTCCGGTCTCCACCCACCGGCGCCGCGCTTGTCATAGCGAAGCGTTGCAATTTTGCGCGCGGCCAGCTGCTCGGAGAGTTTCTTCAAGGTCGCGGGTTTGACCTGCGGCCCATTGCCATCATGGTCGGTCGTTCCGGAGCCCGCGATCAGGAGTGCGACGGGCGGGTGTTCGACATCCGGCGGCGTCGTCAGCACGGCGTCGATGTTGCCAACGCGAATTTTGGCTTCTTCGCCGGAGGCGTTCGCCATCGCGGCGCAACAGCCGGCGACAGCGAGCGCGCCAATGAGCATGCGGAGGCGCATGGCTACTCTATCTTTCTTGCTTCCTCGGGCAGCATGATCGGAATGCCGTCGCGGATCGGATAGGCGAGCTTGGCTGCGCGCGAGATCAACTCCTGCCGCGCTGAATCGAATTCAAGCGGACCCTTGGTCACCGGGCAGACCAGGATTTCCAGCAGTTTGGGATCGACGGTGCCTTCAAGGCGTTCGGGCAGGGAAGTCATGCTCGGGTCTCCGGCTTGGCCATGCCACGCTGTAGCATATTCGATCGAAACGTATAGCGGCGTGGCTTCATCGCTAGGCCACCCGGAACCGCGGGCTGGGCAGTGTTCCGGGCCGGTGGCCAACGGTTGATCCGAGGTAAAAGCCGCAAAAACGGCCAATCGTCCGAAAAGACCGGAACAGAAATCCGGGCCTATGGCGTAAGGCAACGTTAAAGTTTGAAGGTAAAAAACCCTTTCCGTATTCCGGATAGTTGCCGAAATGGGATTGCGCCGCGGGATTTTTTCGCCGGCATCGATGACCATTCACAGCCGTTTTCCGCGGGCCCGGGAAACTCGGTAAAAGGAATTCAAAGAGAACAGATACATTGCGAGCGGTCCTGCTAGGCAGATTCAAACAAATCCTCTGTAGAAGGACAGGAGTGCCGGGTGAGCCATCATTGGAGCGGTGAAGGATCGACATGTTAGTGAATCGACGTAAGAGCGAACGCCGCGTTTGCAGAAGTTTCGCAAAGATACAATTCGGGACCGGTTCGTTGCCGCGCGATTGCACGGTCACGGACATATCCGCCGGGGGCGTGAAGGTTATCGCCGAACATATCGAAGTTCCTGCCGAGTTCACCATCATCTTGTCGGAAGGCCGGCCCCGCCAATGCCGGCTGGCATGGCGCATCGGTTACGAATTCGGCGCCCAGTTCGTCGACTAAGGCGTTTTCGAGCGAAGTGGATGCCGGATCGGGCACACCGCCGGCTTAACCGGAATTTAGGGTTAACCTGTAAGCATTTCTGACCAGTCATTACAGGTCAAGGAAATGCCCCGGCAATCGCTCCAACAACATCGCTACGCGAGATTTCTCGCGTCCACGGCATTGTCGGCAATTCTGGTCCTGGGGCTTTGTAGCTGCCAGACCGACGGCATGTCGGATATTACGGGGTCGCTGGGTGAGAAAACCGAGAACAGCCGCACCGCCGAGGCCTCGCACGGGTTAGAATTCTATCGTGACCGCTTTCGTGCCAATCCCAAGGACGCCGACGCGGCGTTACAATACGGAAAGGCGCTTCGGGCCGCAGGGCAGCGGTCCCAGGCGGTCGCCGTGCTCGAACAGGCCACGCTCGCTCACCCCAGCGACAAAGCGCTCATCGCGGGTTATGGGCGCGCGCTGGCGGACAACGGCAATTTCCAACAGGCATTCGAGGTCCTCAGCCGCGCCCATACGCCTGACAACCCTGATTGGCGAATCCTTTCGGCCCAAGGAGCCGTGCTCGATCAGCTCGGTCGCGGCGAGGAAGCACGGCAATATTATGCGAGTGCGCTGAAAATCGCCCCCGATGAACCCTCAGTGCTGTCCAATCTGGGACTGTCATACGTTCTTTCAAAGGATCTGCCCCAGGCGGAGGAAACTTTACGCCGCGCGTATGGTCACGCGGATGCCGATCCGCGCGTGCGTCAGAATCTCGCATTGGTGGTTGGGCTGCGGGGCCACATTGACGAGGCCGAAGCCATCTTGAAGGCCAACCGGCCGCCTGAGGAAGCTGCGGCGAATATCGCCTATCTGAGGCGCATGTTGTCGCGGAAAGCGAATGTGCGGACGGACGCGGACAAGATATCGGCGATCGGCGTCGCGCGGCCTGACTGACGGTAGCACGCGCCATCAGCCGTTGTTCTGGCTCACGAAACCTGAGGTGTGGGCCGGGGCTACCCCCTGGCTCGCAACTTCCTGATGATCGGCGACAGCAGCGAACCTCGCGGCTTTTTGGCGTCGCCGCGGCCGGTCAGCTGTTGCGCGATCTGCACGAACATCTTGCTGATGCGGTGATTGGCGGAGATTTCCGCGATCATCTGGCCGTTGTTGGCCGCCGTGCCGAACATTCTCGGGTCGAACGGAATCGAGGCGATCGGCTGGCTTTCGATGGCCTTGGCGAATTCGCGCGGGGTGATTTCCGGGCGCTTGGACATGCCGACCTGACTGAGGCAATAAAGCGGTGGCCGGTCGTTGGGCCGCGCCGCCTTCAGCAAATTCAGCAAGTTCTTGGCATTGCGCAGGTTGGCGAGGTCCGGCTCGGCAACGATCAGGATATCGTCCGCGCCGACCAGCGCGCGCCGGGTCCATCCAGACCATTGGTGCGGAATGTCGAGGACGATGCACGGCGTTGTCATGCGTAATGTATCGAAGATCGCGTCGAAGGCGTCGGCGCCCAGGTCGTAGACCCGATCGAGCGCCGCCGGCGCCGCCAGCAGGCTGAGATGGTCGTTGCACTTCGCCAGCAAGCGTTCGATGAAAGCGGTATCGGGCCGCTCGGCGGCGAACACCGCGTTTGCGATGCCCTGCAACGGATCCTTGTTGTAGTCGAGCGACGCGGTGCCGAAAGCGAGGTCGAGATCGATGACGACGGAATCCAGCGCCAGGTCGCGCGCGATGGCCCAGGCCACGTTGTGCGCGATGGTGGATGCGCCGACCCCGCCCTTTGCGCCGACGACGGCGATGATGCGACCAACAGCGACCGCCTCCGACGCCGAGAACAAACCGCAGATCGCGCGCACCACATCGAGGGTTTCGACCGGTCCGATTACGTAATCGCTGACGCCGCGACGCACCAGTTCGCGATAGGGCGCGACATCATTTTCATTGCCGATGACGACGACGCGCGTTCCGGCGTCGCATACGGTTGCGAGCTGATCAAGGCCGGCCAGGATATCGTTGCTGCCTTTGGTCTCCAGGATGATGACGTTCGGAGTAGGCACGCTGCTGTAGGTATCGATGGCAGCTTCCGTGCCGCCCATCTTGATCGTGAGATGGGCCTTGGCGAGGCGTCGGTCCAGGCCGGCCGACTGTATCGCCTCGGCGGTCTCCGCCGTTTCGCAGAAGGCCTGCACCGACACGCGCGGGGCCGGAGCGATGTAATCGTCCGTCGGCGGCGGCGCGTCCGGCTGATCTTCGGAATCGTTACGCATGTAGCTGATCATTTGCCTGCATCGCTGAGTTTGGCCTTTTCGGATTCCGGATATTCCGTCGCCGTTGCGGAGCCCTTGCGATATTTCTCAAATCCCTCGGTGCGCCGCGCCGTGTAGGCGGGGGTCTCAGGACGGGGCTGAACGAGATCCGACGGATTGTCGATCATCGCCGCCATGTTGCGCTGATAGGCGCAACCGAAATTGTAGTAGGACTTGTTCTCGAAATAACCGGGGTTCTTGATTGACGGGCCGAGGTCCTCAGGCCACAGCCCGCACGGTCCGGCCGCCGCCGTGATCTTCGGATAACTGAGCCGGATCGTTGCCAGCGTTCGGGGGTCGTCGGGATGGTAGCGACGCAGCGTAATTCCCTGCGCAGGCACGCCGCCTGCCGCAAGGAGCGCCTTGATCTCGTGGAACGCGCTCTCCGCAGCGCGTGCGTTCGGCGTATCGATTGGCACCTCGGCGACAATCGCGCCGGTTCCTTCGCTAACCCAAACTCGAGCAAGGCCGATGACATCGGCGCGCTGTGATGCTGCAAGGCCACCGCGCGCGTGACCGACGAAAATCACGACGGAGCGGTCGGCTTCCTGGATCGCGATCGGATGCCGCAGGCGATAGTCCTCGGGAACGCTGGCCGTCACGACTTCCCTGGTGGTGTCCGTGCACGCACCGAGCGTCACCGAAAGGCCGAACAACGCGCCCAGCAGGCACAGCGTTCGATGGCGCTTGACCGACGTTCTGTTTGTCATCGTTTTGGTCCCCGTCCCGCCGTCTCAGTCGATGATGAAGCCAAAATTGCCCTGATAGCCCCCGACCGGTTCGGCGCGCGCGGGGATGCCGTAGATCCGGTTGATTTGGGCCAACAGTGTGGATTGGATGTCCGACGCGGGCGCGAACCCGTCATCGGGGCGCGACAACTCTTTCTGGGAAACCGCCCGAACGACATAGGGCGTCACGATGACCATCAGCTCGGTCTGGTTGTTGACAAAGTCCTGGCTCCTGAAGAGCTGCCCAAAAACTGGCAACTGGTCGATGCCAGGCATTCCGTTGACCGCCTGCTTGGTCTGCTCCTGAATCAGGCCGGCCATCGCCAGCGAGCCTCCCGATGGGATTTCCAGCGTGGTTTCCGCGCGACGCGTCTTGATCGAAGGAATAGTCGTTCCACCCACGCCGCCCTGCAAAGCGTTGTCCTGGGAGACTTCCGATACTTCGGTCATCACCCGCAGGCTGATCCGTCCCTCGGTCAAAACCACCGGCGTGAAGTTGAGCGAGATACCGAATTTTTTGAAGGCGACCGTCTGGACGCATTGTCCGATAGCGCCCGCCGTCGTGGTTTGGCAGGTTACGCCGGTCGGGATTGGAAATTCGCCGCCTGAAATAAATGTCGCGGACTCGCCGGAGATTGCCGTCAGATTCGGCTCCGCCAGCGTGTGCACCACGCCGGCGCTCTCCATCGCCCGCAGGGTCGCTGTGACCGTAGGCAGGCCTGCTTTGTTCAGGGCCGACGTAGTCAGGCTGTTACCAGAGACGAGCGGCGCGCTGTTTGCGGTGAACGGGTTGGCATTGTTGAAATTAACCACCGCGGTGCCGACATTCATGTTGGCACTGAGATCGATACCCAATTGCTTGATGATGTTCCGTTGCACTTCCGCGACAGTGACTTTCAGCATCACCTGATCGCGGCTGCGCACCACGATGGAATTGACGACCTTGTCGGCACCGCCCACCAGGCGCGCGGCAACGTCGCCGGCCTGCTGGGCCTCGATCGGACTGGATACCGAGCCGGTCAACATGACGCTGTCACCGATGCCCTCGGCCTGGATTCCGGCGGCGGGCAGCATCTGCTTTAGCGCGGCGCGCACGCCGTTGAGATCGCGCTTGACGGCGATGTCATAGGCCGCAATCTGCTGGCCATCGGAATCGAAGAACACCACGTTGGTCTGACCGACGCCCGCGCCGATGATGTAGGCGCGCTGCGGCGAGCGGATAACGGCGTTCGCAATCTTCGGGTCGGCGACCAGCAGATCCTTCACGTCGCGCGGCAGATCGATGATCACCGATTTGCCGACGCCGAGTGCGAGAAAACGGACTTTCGCTTGTGCGCTCGCGGTGACCTGCGGCGCGGTATTGTCGTCGCTCGCCACGGCCGGGGTCAGGGCCGGATTGAGCGTCATCGCGGCGGCGGCCGAAAACGACAGGGCGCGGACCAGAAAGGCCCGCATCGGCTGATTTCCCCTGCATTTCATATCGTGCGTCCTTCTGGTCACTTCACGGTAATGGTTGGGTTTGAGACGCCGTAGCGGACCACATTGATGCCGGCGCGCAGGCGGGTCCGATTCTTGGATCCGATGTCCACCTGGTTGAGGTCGGCAATGTTGCGCAGCGCCAGCGACAGCGTGCCAGCCTGGCGCGCTTCGGCGAGAGTCTTCGTTTGCCGGGCTTCAACTCGAGCGTAACGGCGCCGTCGGAGGCGGCTTGCTGTCCGATCCGCTCGCAAGATAGGCGGCGCCGGCGCCGGCACTGAGAGCAATGAACAGACAATGCGGGCGATATTCATACGCGCTATCTACAGTTACGCAGGGTTACTGAACTTGGTGTTGGCCGCAGCCTCTCGTCTAAGGATGACTAAGCAGTAAAGGTATAAGCGAACTTGAGAGGCGGAAGGTTTGCGGAAGGAGATCGGGAGATTTGTCCTCATGGTGAACGGAGGGTTATCGACTGAAACAGGCGAAGCGTTCGCCGGCCGGTGAAGTCCGGATACATCAGCAATGGCTCGGTTTGGGCGGCAAAGTCGCAGAGAAAATCGAGGCCGGGCGCGTCGTCGTGGCCGACGGGTGGTGCTTGCCCGTGTCGCGGCGCGCTCAGGCTTAAGGATTCACCATGCGGACAAAAGGCGCGAAGATGACGCCTCGCGCCGGCGGTGGCGCTCTATCGCAACGCCATCCCGAGCATTTCCTCCAGCACCGCCTGCTGTTGAGCCCGCGGCAAGGGCCTGTCCGACAGGGCAAAGCCGAGAAACGCCCAGTAGAGAATTTGCGCCCGCGCGCGAGCCATGTCCGGTAACAGCCCGGAGTCCCGGAGCAGTCTTTCAACATAGCTCAGCCGGCGCTGGTCGATGGCCCGCACCGCCGCTCTGGCCGCCGGATCGACCATGGCCCAGGCGCGGACCGCGTTCTCCAGCGCCAGTCTCTCGCCGAACACCCGGCGCAGCAGGAGCTGCAGCGGGTTGTCGTTGCCAGCGGCGGCCTCGACATCGGCAATGATTTGCTCGGCGGCGACCTCGCGCCAATGCTTGAGGATTGCGCTGTGGAACGCGCCGATATCGGCGAAGTGCCAGTAAAAACTGCCGCGCGACACCCCCATCGCCTTCGCCAGCGGCTCGGCCTTCAAGGCCGCGAATCCGTTCTGGGCCAGCGCCTTGAGGCCCTGATCGAGCCAGTCCTTTGCGGAAAGTTGATCCGGCATGTTTTCCCTGCGGCAACTCACCATACACCACTGTATTGACAATCGCCAGCGCCCGGCGTATCGACCATACAGTGCTGTATGGAGCGGTACGATGCGTGATCTCCTGTTGCAATGTGCCGGCGTCGCCGCGATCGCGGCCGCCATCATCCACGGCATCATCGGTGAAACCAAGGTGTTCACGCGCGCCACGATCGAACCGCCGCGGCTGCGCAATTTGCTCAGGCTGGTCTGGCAGGCCTCTACCGTGGCGTGGATCGGCTGCGGCGTGCTCCTGATCGCCGCGCCCCTGATGGCGTCCGAGCCGGCGCGACATTGGATCATCGTGACGCTGGCCTGCGTGTTCGCATTCGGCGCCCTGGGCAATGCCTGGGCGACCCGCGGCCGGCATTTCGGCTGGATGGTGTTCAGCGCAGTGGTCGCCATGGCCGTCGCCGGTTACTGATCGCTGAACCCGCAGCCGCGACCGCGCCGCCGGGACCTTCATTGATCCATCGCAACAACCTGGAAGCTTTCTCAAACTAAAAGTTGCTACACGCGTGCGCCGACGAGCGCCTGTGTTGATTTAAAATCCTTCTAAGTTAGATGGGTTTCGGGTCGCCACGCTTGACCTGTCCGCCCGCGGTTGGAAATACAAGCCATGACCACCACCCCCATCAAACAGACCGATGTGCGCCAGCAGATACCTCTGGGGTTGGCCAAGCGCGGCTATTCCGGCGTGATTCTTCACCTCGCTGCCAATGAAGCTAACTCCGCGTTGTCCGCGATCGAACTCGAAAGCCGGCTGATCGAACTCGGCTTCGTGGAGGGCGCCAGGGTCCAGGTGCTCCACGAAGGCATTGTCGGGCGTGACCCGATCGCCGTCCGCATCGAGAACGTCACCATCGCGGTGCGTCGGCGCGAGGCGATGGCCGTCATTGTCGCCTGACGAAACGGTACAGCGCCATGGAAGCCCCGTTATTGCATCTCGCCCTGGTGGGCACGCCCAATAGCGGCAAAACCTCACTGTTCAATGCGCTGACCGGCAGCCGCCAAAAGGTCGCCAACTATCCCGGCGTAACCGTGGAGCGCAAAGAAGGCTTCTTCGTCACCCCGCTCGGGCGTCAGGTGTCTGTGGTCGATCTGCCCGGCACCTATTCATTGCGCGGCCGCAGCCCCGATGAAGAAATCACCCGTGACATCGTGCTCGGGCGCAGCGCCGGCGAAACCGTGCCTGATCTCATCCTCTGCGTGGCCGACTCCACCAACCTGCGGCTGACCATTCGACTGGTGCTCGAGCTCACGCGTACCGGCCGGCCGCTGATGCTGGTGCTCAATATGTTCGACATTGCCACGCGACGCGGCGTCACCGTCGACGTCGCGCGCCTGTCCGAGATGCTAGGGATACCCGTGGTGACGTCGATCGCGGTGCGCAAGGGCGGCACCTCCGATCTCTTGCGGAAGACCGATGAGCTCGCCAGGCAAGCGCCGATCCCCCTGCAGCAAAATCGCTGGCAGCCGCTCTCAGTCGCGGAGCTGCGCGCCACGCAGCGCGAGGCCGACCGCATCATCGCGGCGACTATCAGCCTGCCGGCGAGACCTGACACCTGGACGGCGCGGATCGACGCGGTGGTGCTGCACCCGGTGGCGGGGCTTGCCATCCTGGCGCTGGTCCTGTTCGTCATGTTCCAGGCGGTGTTCGCGTGGGCGCAGCCGCTGATGGAGCTTCTGTCGTCCGCCTTCACTGCCTTGGGTCAGCTGGTGCACGACACCCTGCCCGCGGGCTTGCTGCAAAGCTTCCTGCAGAACGGCGTGATCTCCGGCGTCGGCAGCGTCATCGTGTTCCTGCCGCAGATCATCATCATCTTCCTGTTCATCCTGCTTCTGGAAGATTTCGGCTACATGGCACGCGCGGCGTTCCTGATGGACCGCATCATGGGCGGCGCCGGCCTGCACGGCCGGGCTTTCATCCCGCTGCTCTCAAGCTTCGCCTGCGCCATCCCCGGCATCATGGCGACGCGCGTCATCGACAATCGCCGCGACCGGCTGACCACTATCCTGATCGCGCCGCTGATGACCTGTTCGGCGCGCATCCCGGTCTACACGCTGATCATTTCCGCCTTCATTCCCGCCGAACAGGTCTGGGGCTGGGTCGATCTGCGAGGTCTGGTGATGTTCGGCCTCTATGCGGCAGGCATCACCAGCGCATTGGGCGTTTCGTTCCTGATCAAGTTCTTCATGTGGCGCGACTACGCGCCGGCGCCGTTCATGCTGGAACTGCCTGACTACAAGATGCCCCGCGCGCGCAGCATCGCGATCGGCGTCTACACGCGGGCGAAAATGTTCCTGCAGCGGGCCGGCACCACGATCTTCTCGATGATGGTGCTGATCTGGTTTCTGGCGTCGTTTCCGACACCGCCCACTGGGGCCGAAGGCCCCGCCATCAACTACAGCCTGGCCGCGATGATTGGCAAGGCGCTGGAACCGCTGTTTGCTCCGCTCGGCTTCAACTGGCAGATCGTGGTGGCGCTGATCCCAGGCATGGCGGCGCGCGAGGTCGCGGTCGCCGCGCTCGGCACCGTCTATGCGATCGAGGGCGGCAAGGAAGCCGCCGATCAGATCGGGCAGGTGCTGGCCACGAAATGGAGCCTGGCGACGGCGCTGTCGCTGCTGGCCTGGTACATTTTCGCCCCGCAATGCGCTTCCACGCTGGCGGTGATCCGACGCGAGACCGGCAGCTGGAAATGGATGGCGATCACCTTCGCCTATATGTTCGCGCTCGCCTATGCCGCGAGCCTTGCGACCTACAACATCGCCGTCACGCTCGGCGCCGGCTAGTCGCCCCCCGCGACGACGCGGGTTGCGGTAACGCTGCGCGCGGCGCAATTACTGTAGCCCGGTGTCGCCGCTGGTGCGCTTCTTGGCGAGATCCATTTCGGTGACCGCGATCAGAATTTCCGCGCGGGTTTTCAGATCGGGAGCTTCCAGCATCGCCTGTTTTTCCGGCGGCCCATAGGGCGACATCATCGCCAGCGCGTTGACCAGCGCCTCATTGGGGGCACTCTCGACGCCTTCCCAGTCGACCTTGAGATTGTTGGCTTTCAGGAAATCCGTCAGCACCTCGAGCAGGGCCTCGCGATCGACCGCTTCCTCGCCTATGCGAGCGGTGAAATCGTCGATGTAGGGAAAGTAGTCCACCTTGCATTGCCGATACGGGGTCAGCACCGTGATTTCCTCGACCACTTTGAAGCGCGCGATGCCGGTGAGTTCGAGGATGTAACGGCCGTCCCCGGCTTCGGCGAGCTGGGTGATGCGGCCGACGCAGCCGACGCGGAACAGCTTCGGGTGGGCCTCGTCCGGGGAATGGGAAACATCCGGCTGGATCATGCCGATCAGACGATGACCGTCGCGAAACGCGTCATCCACCATCGCCAGATAGCGCGGCTCGAAGATATTGAGCGGCATTTGCCCGCGCGGCAGCAGCAGCGCGCCGGGCAGCGGAAACACCGGGATCACCTCGGGAAGGTCGCCGGGCCCGCGATATTCGGCATTGATCGGCATTTGCGGTCCTGGTGCTGGCCTCTAGGGCATCGGTTTGGCGCTTATGGTGTCGCAGATCAGCCCATGCAATTTGCGCAACCCGATCGCGCGACAAGGCCGGCGCCCATCCTCGAAGAACAAGAGCTATGCAAACAAAATCGTCGACAGTCGCTTTCGTCCCTCAATCGTTGCCTCGTCGGTCGGGCCCCACGCGTCGAAAAACTGTACCAATTGCTTTCGAGCCCCGTCCTCGTTCCATTTGCGGTCACGCTTGACGATTTCGAGCAACTGATGAGTGGCTTCAGTGCGCTTGCCGCTGGCGTTGAGCGCGGTCGCGAGATCGAATCGTGCCTGATGATCGAGCGGGTTTGCGGCGACTTTCTGTTCAAGCTCGGTCACCGGGCCGAGCACCTTGGCCTGCTCGGCAAGATCGATCGATGCCTGAACGGCCTTGACCGCCGCATCGCCGCGCTTCGATTCCGGCACCATCGCCAGCGTCTGCTTGGCCTGTTCGATGGCGCCGGTCGCGGTGTAGCATTTCGCAAGCCCTGCCAGCGCGGCGATGTTGGTGGCATCCGCCGCCAGCACTTCGGCATAGATCGACGCCGCGGTGGCGGGATCGCCCTCGGCCAGAACGGCTTCGGCCTCTTTCAGGACCTCCGCGATATTGGGCTCACCCGGCATGCTGGCGGTCAGCTTGTTGATGAAAGCGGTGACCTGGCTTTCCGGCACTGCACCCATGAAGCCGTCGGCAGGCTGGCCGTTGACGAACGCGATCACCGCCGGAATCGACTGGATTCCCATCTGGCCGGGTATGGCCGGATGTTCATCGATATTCATCTTGACCAGCTTGACCTTGCCCTTGGCCGCATGGACCGCCTTTTCAAGGATCGGCGTGAGCTGGCGGCAGGGGCCGCACCACGGGGCCCAGAAGTCGATCAGCACCGGCTGGCGCTTCGACTCCTCGATGACGTCCTTCACAAACGTCTGGGTGGTCGTCTCCTTGATCAGATCGGGCGCTTGCGGCGCCGATCCGCTGCCCTGCTCTAGTATCGTCACGGGGATCCTCGCCTGATGTCCTGCGGATTGGGCCTATTCTAGCACGGCCCGGTGTCTCGATTCAGAAGTCCACCTTACCCAAATGGCGGTTTACCCGGAAATTTCAATCGCTTCGAACGGCTACCGAGGCCCAAGATGCAGGGGCGCCGCTGGCGTGCCGCATCGGAGATCGGGTGGTCGGCGGTCTATCCCCGGCCCATGGTGGCATCGCAGTCGGCTCCAGCCAATGGAATTGAGGAATGACAAGGGCATATTATTCTACCGTGTTCGAACAGTCCGCCCCGCGGGTCTGGGAAATCGTCCGCGATTTCAACAACTATCCGGTCTGGGTCGGCGGCGTCGGCGAGAGTCGGATCGAGGACGACAAGACCGGCGATACGGTCGGCGCTGTCAGGAGCGTGCTTTATCAGGAGCGGAACATCCGCTGTCCGATACCGAGCGGGCGCAAACTTACGAATTCTGCGGCGTTGCCTCACTGCCGGTGACCGATTTTCAGGCGACCCTGCGCGTCACGCCCATTGTGGATGGGGATCGGGCTTTCGTCGAATGGTGGGCGACATTCGATTGTGACGTCGCTCGCCGCGATGAACTGACCGGGACTTTGCGGGCCTGGTTCGGAAAATGGCTCGAATCGCTACGCGTCACGCTCTCCAATTTACCCCCAAGGTTCCCGCAGGAGGCTGCAGTAAGGGCAGGTTAGCGCGTTTTGGGCCGATTTCGGTGGATTGCGGCCGATATCGGGTCATCTGGCCGATTTTCTCCGCCTTGCGGGGCTGTTGCATTCGAGGGCTGCATTTGGCATAGCTCTGCCCGTTGCCGGCGGTTGCTCGCCGCCAATCTCTCGGATGCGGGTGTAGCTCAGGGGTAGAGCACGACCTTGCCAAGGTCGGGGTCGAGGGTTCGAATCCCTTCGCCCGCTCCAGATTTTCTAAAAGTGGCAGAGTTTGACGAAGGCCCGCTGTCCCAGCGGGCTTTTCGTTTTCTGCTTCAAAGCGGGGCAACCATACGAAATTTCTTCGCAATTGGTTCGGGTCTACCGGAGACGCGTGGCATACGCTTCTCACGCGCAGTGGATGTGATAGCATTTGACGGTCTGATCCACATCACGACAGGCTAAGTTCGCCCCTCACAGGCGCACGAAATAAACAACATCGCAGCCGCGTAGCTGCATAGGGAGAGTGACGCGATGAAATCGGCTTTCAATCGATCTATTCTTGCGCTCGCAGCAATCCTCGTTGTCGCGGGGGCCGGTCAGGCCAGTGCGCAGCAAAAAGGGCTGAAGAAATACGAGTCCGGCACCAAGGAATTCTGGACCCATCCGCCGGACGACTGGTTCCTCGGCGACGAGACCGAAGCTCAAAAGGGTCTCGCGCCGCCGTCGGGGCCGCCGACCGGCGCATCGGAAGCGGAACTTGCCGCGCTGATGAAGAAGATCAAGCTGCCGGAGGGCTTCAAGATCGAAGTATACGCCTCGGGCGTGCTGGCCGCGCGACAGATGGCCTGGGGTGACAAGGGCACACTCTTTGTCGGCTCGTTCGGTCTCGGCAACGTTTATGCCATCAAGGACAATGGCGGCAAGAAAGAGGTCAAGACCATCCTCAAGGGCCTCAACATGCCCACCGGGCTGGCGTTTCGCGACGGGGCGCTCTACGTCATCGCCGTCAACAAGTTGATCAAATACGACAACGCCGAAGCCAATCTCGACAAGCTCGGCGACGGCAAGGTGGTCTATGACGACATGCCGTCCTACGCGGCGCATGGCTGGAAGTATCTCGCGGCCGACAAGGACGGCTGGTTCTACATACCGTTCGGACCTCCCTTCAACATCGGGATTCCGCCGACCAGCGTCTCGCAGATTCGCCGGGTCGATCCGAAGACCGGCAATGCCGAACTGGTGGCGCTCGGCGTTCGCAACAGCGTCGGCGGCGACGTCGATCCGCGCACCGGCAAATACTGGTTCACCGAGAACGCCCGCGACTGGCTGAGTGACGACACACCGAGCGACAAGCTCAACATGATCTCACGGCTCGGCGAGCATTTCGGCTATCCCTATTGCCACCAGGGCGACATACCGGATCCGAAATTCGCGATGGGTCACAAATGCTCGGAATTCACCCCGCCCGTCCTCAATCTCGGCCCGCATGTGGCCCCGCTCGGCATGAAATTCTACACGGGCGACCAGTTTCCCGCCGAGTACAAGAACTCGATCCTGATTGCCGAGCATGGCTCGTGGAACCGGCATAAATACCAGGGGGCAAGGATCGTCCGCGTCACGGCCGATCCGGACGGCAAGAACGCCAAGCAAACGGTGTTCGCATCGGGCTGGATCGAAGGCGACCAGGGCTATCTCGGTCGGCCCGACGACATCATCCTGGACAAGGACGGATCCATCCTCGTCGCCGACGACTGGGCCGGCGCGATCTATCGGATCAGCTACAAGAAGTAGGATTCGAAACATGGAAGCTGCGGTCGCTCGGGAACGGGTGACCGCAGCTTTTTGTTATGATGGCGAGCGAGGGAAGAGCAACATGATGCGGATCGCTTTGGTCGGGATGCTGGCGGTTGCAGTCATCAGCGGATCGCTCGCCCGCGCCGCCGACCTCGCCGCCGGCAAGGCAAAGGCCGAGCTCTGCATCGGCTGTCACGGCGAGAGCGGCATTTCGCGAACCGAAAATATTCCCTCGCTTGCAGGCCAGCCCGATGCGTTCATTCAATGGCAGCTGGTGTTTTTTCGCAGCGGCAGCCGCAAGAGCGAGCAGATGCAGCCGATCGTCGAGCAGATCAACAATGACGATATCCGCAATCTCGGCGCCTATTTCGCCTCGCTCGCTCCGCCGAAGGCCCCGCCCGACGACAATCCGGATTTGTCGCAGAAGGGCGCGCAGGCCGCCGCAGGCCGGCGCTGCGCCTCATGCCACACCGACAGCTTTGCGGGCACCAAGGCGGTGGCGCGCATCGCCGGCCAGCGCGAGGAATATCTCTTGAAGGCGCTGCACGACTACAAGTCGGGCGTGCGGTCCGGCGGCGGCGTGGCGGCGATGGCGGATGTCGCCTATCCCCTCAGCGAAGAGGAAATCACCGCGCTGGCGCACTATCTCGCGCATCTATAGGGCTTGGACAACAACTCATCCTGAGAACGCGCATCCACGCGCGAGGATCTACCCCCGCTGCCTCTCATACGCCTTAAGATGCGTGTAGGCGGTACGCAGCTTCGGCACCGGCACTTTCGCGGCATCGCCGCGCGTGATCAGATCGCCGATTACGTGATCGGCCTCGACGGGCGCGCCTGCCTTGATATCGCGGAACATCGACGCGGTCAGTTGCGAGCCCTCCGCGGTCAGCATGCCCCGCACGCGCTCGAAGAATGGACCGCTCGGGCTATGACCTTCGGCTGCCGCGACCGCGCTGCATTCATCGAGCATGCCGAGGATAAAATCCTTGCCGCCGGGCGCGGCCAGGATATGGCCGACCGGAGCGCGCATCAAACAGGTCGAGGCCGCGAGCGAGGCGAGGAACACCCATTTCTCCCACATGTCCTGAATGATCTGTTCGCTGGCGGCGGCGCCGAACTTGCCGTTGGCCATCACGTCCGCGATGGCGCGGACACGATCCGAGAGCTTGCCGTCGCGCTCGCCGAAACCGAGCGACTGCATGGGCGCGAGCTGAACGATCTCACGATGCTCATTGAGGGTGACCGCGATGGCGCAGAGGCCACCGAGCACGCGCTCACGTCCAAACTTTTGGTCGAGCACATCCAAATGAAGCATACCGTTGAGCAGCGGAATAATCGCGGTCTTTGGCCCGACGGCAGGAGCAAATGATCGGATCGCATCCTCCAGATCGAATGCCTTGCAGCTCAACAGGACGACGTCGAACTTGTCGTTGAGCTTGTCCGCCAGCACGACCGGCGGATCTTTCAGCGTCACATCGCCGTTGGGGCTTTTGATCACAAGGCCGGCGGCGGCGAGTTCGGCCGCGCGCTTGGGGCGGACCAGAAACGTCACGTCACGTCCGGCCTGGAGCATTCTGCCGCCGAAATATCCGCCGATCGCCCCAGCGCCGACCACGAGAATGCGCATTTAACTCTCCTGCATAGACGGTCCTGTCGGACCTTATACCATTGTTGTCATGCCCGGACTTGATCCGGGCATCCACGCCTTTCTTCAGATGGCAGCAATGAAGACGCGGATGGCCGGGCACAGGCGAGCGGAAACGACGCGGTCGTTCGGACGGCTACGCCCGGCCGTGACGAACGGGGAAGAAGCGCTACCACTTTTCCCCGAACGGGCGGATTTCAAGCTCGAAGGTCCAGGCACTGCGGGGCTGCTGGTAAAGCTGCCAGTACGAGGCGGCGACCGAGGCCGGCGGCATCAGCAAATCCGGATTATCCAGCGCCTCCTTGCCCCAGAGCTGCTCCCGACGCTGGCGTACCCAGGCGGTGTCGACGCCGGAATCGATGATCAGGTGCGCGACGTGAATGTTCTTCGGGCCGAGTTCTCGCGCCATCGATTGGGCCACCGCGCGAAGCCCAAATTTGGCGCTGGCGAAGGCGGCAAAGCCGCTGCCGCCGCGCAACGAGGCGGTGGCGCCGGTGAAGAAGATGTTGCCCTTGCCGTGCGGCAACATCAGCCGGGCCGACTCACGTCCGGCAAGGAAGCCAGCCCAGCACGCCATTTCCCACACCTTCCGGAATACGCGATCGGTGGTCTCCAGAATCGGGAAATTGACGTTGGCGCCGACGTTGAAAATGCACACCTCAAGCGGTGCATGCTTTTCGGCATCACCCAGGAAAGCCGCGACCTCGTCTTCCTTTCGCGCATCGAGCGCGCGCGCCACGATCGATCCGCCCGCCGCCTCGATGTTCCTCACCAGCGGCTCGAGCTTGGCGCCGTCGCGCCGTCCGGCGAACACGGTGAACCCTTCCGCTGCGAACTTCTTGGCGATCTCGGCGCCGATATAGTCGCCGGCGCCGATCACTGCGACCGTGGCGTTGCGTTTTTCCATGACGGGTTCTCCTGCGGCCAACGCCGATGACGGCGGGGTCATTTCCCCAAAACCATCTCCTCGACGTCGCGCAACTGCTCCTTGCCGAAAAACATTTCCTTGCCGACGAAGAAAGTCGGCGAGCCGAATGCGCCCCGCTCGACCGCGGATTCGGTATTCTCGATCAGTTTGGCTTTCACGGCGGCGTCGCCGGCGCGTGAAAACAGCTTTGCCGCATCGAGGCCGGAGGCGGTTAACGCCTTGAGCGCCACCTCAGGGTCGTCCATTTTCTTCGGTTCGACCCACATGTGGTGAAACGCGGCGTCGACATATTTTTCGAACACGCCCTCGGACTGCGCGGCGATGGCGGCGCGCATCAGGTTGAGGGTGTTGACGGGAAAGAACGGATTCCAGGTATAGGGCCTGACGTGAAAGCGCTTCAGGAAGCGTTCGGTTTCCAGCGCGTGAAATTCGCGCTTGTTCTTGATGCCGGCAAGCGATTCGGCGGGAGACTTGTTGTTGGTGGCCTTGAAGATGCCACCGAGCAAGACCGGCACATATTCGAACTTCACGCCGATCCGCTGTTCGATCGCCGGGATCGCCTCGTGACTGAGAAAGGCATTGGGGCTGCCGAAATCGAACATGAATTGCGGGGCTGTGGCGCTCACGGCGGTCTCCCGGACTCTTCGTTGCCAAAGCATAGTGGCGCAACGGGCGCGTCGCGTCCACTGATTTTATGATGACCGTAATATTCTAAAACGCGGGCGCTATCAGATCAGCCGCCGCACGGCGCGCTTGCGCCAGACCAGCATGTAATAGCTCATCTGCAGAAGGAACATGGCGGTAAACGTGATCGGATAGGCCGCCCAGACGCCGTCGATGCCGATGGCGCGGCTGAGCAAGACCGCTGAGGGAACCTCGATCGCGGCAACCACGAAGATCGAAATCGACAGCGGCATCCAGACCGTTCCGCTGGCGCGCATCGCCCCCGAGAACACGGTCGCCATGCCGAACGGCACCGAACTCCACAATGCGATGTGGAGCAATCGCTGCGCGAGATCGATCACCGCCACGTCGATAATGAAGAAGCCCATGATGGCGCGGGAGAACAAATAAGCGAGCGCGACCAGCCCTCCGGTGAGGACGACGTTCATTAGAAGTCCGGTGCGGACGATGGCGCCGACCCGGTCGACATGGCCGCGGCCGATCGCCTGCGCGCCGAAAATCGACACCGAAATCGCAATCGACATCGCCGGAAATTGTACATAGCTCATGACCTGGTTGACCGCGCCATAGGCCGCGGTGGCGTCGGAGCCGAAGCCGTTGACGAGGCCGAGCAGGACCAGCTCGGCGAGCGAAAACACCACCATTCCGACCGCGGAAGGGATACCGAGGTGCATGACCTTGCGCAGCAGCGTCCCGTTCAGCCGCATGTTGCGCAGGAATGCCGTATCGAAGGCAAGCGGATGCCGGCGGCGGCGCAGGTCGATGGCCAGCCATAGCAGTGTGAGCGAGCCGGCCAGCGCCGAAGCCCACGCCGCGCTGGCGACGCCGAGCCGCGGCAGGCCGAACCAGCCGTTGATCAGGGCCGGCGTTGCGGTAAGGCCCACCACCGCCGAGATAGCCAGTGCCAATAGTGGCGTCAGGGTGTCGCCGACGCCACGCATCATCGCCGTCAGCAGGATGAAAACGAACGTCAGCGGCATGGTAATCATCATGATGCGCGTATAGGCGTTGGCGTCCTCCAGAATACCCGACGGTGTCGCGAGCGCGATCAGGAGTTGCCGGCTGAACAGGCCGCCGAACACGGCGATCATTGCCGAGCCGAGAAGCGCGATCGTCAGGGCCGTGCCCGCGACCGCCTTCACTTTTTCGGGTTCGCCCGCGCCCCAGGCCTGACCAATGAGCACCGTGGCACCCGAGCTCAATCCCATGACGAAGGCGATCAGAAAGAACATCACCGGGAAAAACACCGAGACCGCGGCCAGCGCATCGACCCCAATCATCTGGCCGAGGTAAACATTGTTGATGGTGCCGAACAACGACTGCAGAATGTTGCTCAGCATCATCGGCGCGAGGAAGACGAGAAACGTCTTCCAGAGGGGCGGGGTGTTCGACACGGGATTTCCCTTGGGATCGGCGTAGCTAATCGACGCCCGCAACATTGCGGTGTCGAAGTTGCAGGATTCAGCGGACCGATTGGCGCGCGGTCACGCCTTCGGAGGGTCGGCGCGGTCGCTGAAGGCGAGCTTGACGGTGTGGTCGCGGATATCGCCGGGCCAGCCGGCGATGAGATCGCCAAAGCGTCGTCGGTCGTCCGCGAACAACGCCCGCGAGGCTTCCTCGAAGCCCGGCAGATTGCCGGCCATCGTCGACATGAAGTGATAGGCGGCTTCTCTTGCGGCGCGGCTGCGATCGCGATCACCTCTGGAACGCCGCGCCTCCTCAACGAGCTTTCGCAGTGCCACCGACGCGCCCCCGGGTTGTGCCCCGAGCCATTCCCAATGCCGCGGCAGCAGCGTCACCTCGCGCGCGACAACGCCGAGTTTGGGCCGGCCGCGGCCGCGCGGCTCTGGCGCAGCCAGGTCATCGGCGGCCGTCTCGGAATTCGCTGCCGGAACTGGCAAGCGTGCAACGACGTCTCGTTCGGTGCCGCGAAGGTCAAGATCAATCGGTCGTCCGTTGGCGTCGTCAAAGATGACGATCGGCTCCACAGCAACCTTATGGGAGGCCTTCATGACAGCCAGCGCGACCTCAGCCAACGGGCCGGAAGCCAGTCGCTGATGGCCCATGAAGGCGGTGAATTGCTTGGGGGCGGCTTGAATCATTGCAGAAACTCTGGCTATCAGTGGCTTATTTGTACCCGGGTAAATAAGAGCCTGTCAATATTGCCCGGGTAAAATTTACGAGAGCGCGAATTTACCGCTGCCTCGATGCGTTCCGAAGCGCCGACCAATCGCCAATCCCACCGTCCGCTGCTACGAGGTCAGCCCATCGCCACCACGCTCGGGGGACCAACCCATGCTGACCGTCCATCATCTCAACAATTCCCGTTCCCAACGCGTGTTGTGGCTGTTGGAGGAGCTTGGCGTCGCTTACGAGATCGTCCGCTATCAGCGTCAGCCTGACATGCGCGCGCCGGCCGAGCTGCGCGCCATCCATCCGCTCGGAAAGTCGCCCGTCATTACCGACCACGGCAACACCATCGCGGAATCAGGCGCGATCACCGAATACGTCATCGAGACCTATGGCGAGGGCCGCCTGATTCCCCCACCGAAGACCCCGGAGCGGCTGCGCTACACCTATTGGCTGCATTACGCGGAAGGCTCCGCCATGCCGCCGCTGCTGCTGAAGCTGTTGTTCACGCTGATGCCGAAGCGGGCGCCGGCATTGCTGCGCCCATTGGTGCGCAAGGTCTCCAACCAGGCGCTGAGCACGCTGGTCAATCCGCAGCTCAAGCAGCACATGGCGTTCTGGGAGAGCGAACTGGGAAAAAGCCAGTGGTTCGCCGGCAACGAGTTCACCGCGGCCGATATCCAGATGAGCTTTCCGCTGGAAGCTGCCGCGGCGCGCGGCGGTTTGGAGCAGGGTCATCCCAAGGCGATGGCCTTTCTGGAGCGCATTCACGCCCGCCCCGCCTACCAGCGCGCATTGGAAAAAGGCGGGCCGTATTCGGTCGGACGGTGAAGGGCTCGATCCGCGTCAGCCCGACCTTTGGGCCTCGCCGACCGACGGCAGCGCCTTCACGATGACGCCGGGCGGCGGCACGTCGTCATCGGGCACAAAGAAATCCGACATCAGCGGGACCGTCGGGTCGACGCGATAAGGCTCGAAATCGCGCACGCCGCTCGCATAAAGCACCTTGTCGTCGATGCAGAATTGCCCGGTGAATTCGCGCGACGGCCTGGTGAAGATGGCATAGGCCGCGTCCCCCATGATCTCGGGCTTGCGGCTGGCGCGCATCATGGCGTCGCCGCCGAGCAAATTGCCGACCGCGGCGGTGGCAATCGTGGTGCGCGGCCACAGCGCGTTGACCGCGACGCCCGAGGCTTTCAGTTCGGCCGAGAGGCCGAGCACGCAGAGGCTCATGCCGAATTTCGCGATGGTGTAGGCGGTGGAATGTTCGAACCACTTTGCTTGCATGTCGAGCGGCGGCGACAGCATCAGGATATGCGGATTCTGCGCCTTCTTCAGATGCGGGATGCAGTATTTCGACACCATGAAGGTGCCGCGGGTGTTGATGCCCATCATCAGGTCGAACCGCTTCATATCGGTCGCTTGCGAATTGGTCAGGCTGATGGCGCTGGCGTTATTGACGCAGATATCGATGCCGCCGAATTCCGCGACGGTCTTGTCGATCGCCGCCATCACCTGCGCCTCGTCCCTGATATCGCAGAGCACGGGGAGTGCCCTGCCGCCCGCGGCGCGGACCTCGTCCGCGGCCGTATAGATCGTGCCCTTGAGCCTCGGATGCGGCTCCGAGGTTTTCGCGGCGATCGCGACGTTGGCGCCATCGCGTGCGGCGCGCAATGCGATCGCAAGTCCGATGCCGCGGCTGGCGCCGGATATGAACAATGTCTTGCCTTTGAGCGATGTCATCAGGCGACCTCCGGTTATGAAGTTGGAAGCGCAGAAAGATTAACTCCCCCGCAAGGGGGCTGGGAATAACGGAGTATCTTTCCCACAGCTCGCCGTCCGGCGACAGGTCCGTCTATTGCCCGGCCGCCTCCGCGCCGCGGGTTCGTGGATCGGGAGCGCCGAGCAAACCATTTGGCGTCACGGCGATCGAGTTCGCCGAAGTCTGCCCCATGGGTTCGACCACGTGATGGCCTTTGGCGCGGAGCGCAGCCAGCGTGTCCCCGGCAAAACCGCGCTCGATCCGTACTTCGTCCGGCAGCCATTGGTGGTGCAGACGCGGCGCCGCCACCGCGGCGGCGACATCCATATTGTAGTCGAGCACGTTGACGATCACCTGCAAGACGGTCGAAATGATGCGGCTGCCGCCCGGCGATCCCGTCACCAGCACCGGCTTGCCGTCCTTCAATACGACGGTCGGCGACATCGACGACAGCGGCCGTTTGCCGGGACCGGGCAGATTGGCCTCGAACCCGACGAGCCCATAGGCGTTGGACGCGCCGGGAGCGGCGGTGAAATCGTCGAGTTCGTTGTTGAGCAGCACGCCGGTGCCCTCGGCGACCATGCCGACCCCGTAGCTGAAATTCAGCGTGTAGGTGTTGCTGACCGCGTTGCCGAGGCTGTCGACCACGGAGAAATGCGTGGTGTTGCTGCCTTCGCGTGGCGGCACCGCCGACAGCGCATCGGTCCACGGCGTCGCGCGTTCGAGATCGATACTTGCCCGCTGCTTTGCCGCGTAATCCTTTGAAATGAGGGTTGCAACCGGAGCGCTGACGAAGGCGGGATCTCCGAGATAGCGCGCGCGATCGGCATAGGCGCGCTTCATCGCTTCGATCATGACATGCAGCGAGGGCGCAGAGCCCTGCTTCAGATCCTGCATCGGAAAGCCTTCAAGAATATTCAATGTCTCGACCAGGACCATGCCGCCGGATGACGGCTGCGGCATCGAGACAATGTCATAGCCGCGGTAGGTGCCGCGCACCGGCGTGCGGATGACCGGCTGGTACGATTTGAGATCGTCTTGCGTCATGATGCCGCCGGCGTCGCCCATCGCCTTCACTAGTTTTTCAGCGACAGGCCCTTCGTAATAGCCGCGCGGTCCCTGCGTCGCGATCGCCGACAGCGTTGCCGCCAGATCGGTCTGGATCAGGGTGTCGCCCTCACGCAACGATGTGCCGTCGGAGCGAGAAAATATTTTCGCCGCGGAAGGCCAGCGCGCCAGCCGCCGATGCCAGTCCGGTAGCGTGTCGGCGGTGTCATCGGTGACAAGGATGCCACCGCGCGCCAGATCGATCGCCGGCTGCAGCAGCTCCGCAAGCGTGAATTTCCCCGAGCCGTATTTCTCCAATGCTAGCGCCAACCCCGCTGGCGTGCCGGGGATACCGATGCCGAGCGCGGAATCGCGCGACTTCGCGGTATCCGGCTTGCCGTCCGGTCCCAGGAAGATGCTCGGCGTGGTCGCGCCAGGTGCCGTCTCGCGATAATCGATCGCGACGTCTTCTTGGCGCCCCGCGGAATGGATGATCATGAACCCGCCGCCGCCGAGATTTCCCGCGCGCGGGTACGTCACCGCCATCGCAAAGCCGGTTGCCACCGCGGCATCGATCGCGTTGCCGCCGCGTCTCAATATGTCGGCGCCGATTCGCGCTGCCGTTTTCTCCTGCGCCACCACCATGCCGTGTTCGGCGACAACGGGATGAATGGCATCGGCGGCAGGAGGCGTGTAGAAGCCGCGGCGGCTCTCTTGCGTCGCCGCCGGCAGCGTGCAGGCAACCGCCAGCACAATGCCTATGACCAGCCTTCGTATTCCTGATGGCACCAGAGTCATCGAAAATTCCGCCGCGGATTGAGCCGGTTCAGGCCGGAAAAAACGCCAAGGGGCATTGCAGCCCCGAATGCTATATGGGTTTCCATGCGAAGAGCAAAACGCCTCCTCGTGATAGGTCAAGGACATTTCGGGTATGGCGGTCGCAGTTTCGGATCCACGCATTGCAAGCATGCAGCAGACCTATCCTCCGCGCCCGGCCGTCATTAGCTGGATTTTCTTCGCCTGGGCGGCGGAGCCGTTTTTTACGCTGATCACCACCTTCGTCTTCGCGCCCTATTTCGCGACCCATGTGGCGTCCGATCCCGCCAGCGGCCAGTCGCTGTGGGGCTTCGCGACTGCGGCGGCGGGACTGATGATCGCGCTGCTGTCGCCGCTGCTGGGTGCGATCGCGGACGCCAGCGGCCGCCGCAAGCCATGGATCGCGGGGTTCGGCGCGATGCTGGTGATCGGCGCCTCGCTGATGTGGTTCGGCAGGCCCGGCGACCTCAGCGTCATTCCGCCATTGCTTCTCGCCTACAGCGTGGCGACCGTCGGCGTCGAGTTCGCCATCGTCTTCAACAATTCGATGATGCCGACACTGGTGCCTCCGGACCGGATCGGGCGGTTGTCGGGGACCGGCTGGGCCACCGGCTATATCGGCGGCATCCTCAGCCTTGTGCTGGTGCTCGGCTTCCTCGCCGCCAGCCCGGAGACCGGCCACACGCTGTTCGGGTTCTCGCCGCTGTTCGGGCTCGATCCCGTCACCCATCAGGGCGATCGCATCACGGGGCCGCTGACCGCCGTCTGGTTCATCGTCTTCGCGCTTCCGATGTTCTTGCTGACGCCGGATTATCCCGCCAAGCGGCGATGGAGCGAGGCGGTGCGCGAGGGAATGACGGATTTGCGGCAAACGCTTGCCGAATTGCCGAAGCATCGATCGATGGCGGCGTTCCTGCTTGCCAATATGATCTACACCGATGGGCTCGTGTCGCTGTTCGCCTTCGGCGGTATCTACGCCGCCGGCACCTTCGCCTGGAACACCATCCAGATCGGCACCTTCGGCATTATCCTCGCCATCGCCGGCACGTTCGGTGCCTGGCTCGGTGGCAAGCTCGATGACAGCCTGGGGCCCAAGCGCGTGATCGCCGGCAGCATGCTGATCCTGCTGCTGGCCGTCATCACCATCCTGATGGTGGACCGGGATTCGATTGTGTTCGTCAAGGTCGCTGCCCCTGTGCCGGGTGGTGCGCTGTTCGCCGCGAGCGCCGAGCGCGCTTATCTCGTGCTCGGATGTCTGATCGGCGCGGCCGGCGGACCGCTGCAAGCGGCGTCGCGGACGCTATTGATCCACATGGCGCCGAAGGACCGCATGGCGCAATATTTCGGGCTGTTCGCGCTGACCGGAAAGGTCACTTCCTTTGTCGGGCCACTGCTGATCGGCGTGATCACCGCGGTCACCGCCAGCCAGAAGGCAGGCATGGCGGTGCTGGTGCTGTTCTTTGTAGCCGGCCTGGTGTTGCTGGGGAGGGTGCGGGAGGGCGAGGCCTAAGTGCAACCTTTTCCCCAGACGGAAATGCCTCCCGCTAACGCGCGTCGCTCTGATAATGCGTGCTCACGGTAATGGCACCCACGGCACGCGAGACGCATGGACAGATCTTGCCGTTTGCTTCTTTCTGGTGATCGCTAAAGAAAACGTCGCGATGATCGATCCGGCCGTCGACCGAAACGACGTCGATCGCACAGACGCCGCATTCTCCGCGCTGACAATCCGACATCACCTCGTAGCCGGCCTCGTTGAGCGCATCCAGCATCGATTTGTTTTCGGGAACCACGATGTCCAGACCGGAACCATCGACCCGCACGCGAAACGGCTCCGTCGGTAAGAGACCGCTCGAGCCAAACGTCTCGTACCGCAAATCGGTCGGCACGCGGCCGGCCGCCGCCCAGCTACGGCGCGCCGCGTCGAGCAGGCGCATCGGCCCGCATATGATCGTCAAAGCATCCGGCGGCAGGCGAGCGAAGGTTTCGCCAAGATCGAGCCGGTTGCCCTCGTCACTCGCATGGAGGATCAGACGATCTCCAAGCAAATCCGACAGTTCATCGAGAAACGCCGCGTCGAGACGCGATCGGACTGCGTAGTGCAGCTCTACTTCGGCGTTTCGGCGCACCAAGGCGCTCGCAATGCCGATGATCGGCGTAATGCCGATGCCCCCCGCAATCAGGCAATAGGATTTTCGCGCCCAGTCGATCTCGAGCAGCGAAACCGGGCTTGATACCTCGATGCGCGCTCCCGGCTTTAGCGACCACATATAGAGCGAGCCGCCGTGACTGTCGGGCGCTCGCCGGACGGCAATCCGGTAGCCGTTGGGATTGCCGTCGCCGACCAGCGAATAGGAACGCATTTCCGGCTGCCCGTCGATCAACACGCCGACATTCACGTGGCTGCCGATAGCGTAGTTCTCGACGCTGGATTCGTCAGGCCGCAGCACGATTTCACGAATCGCAGGCGCCACGTCGCGAATGGCGTGAACGGTGCATTTCGTCCATTTGGGTGCAAATCGCATGAGATCCTCGAACGATTGATCTTTTTTTGAAGTGTCTTCGTTATCCGAACCGCTACTTCCCTTGAGAAAGCTTCATTCGGTGACAGGAGAACGGATCAGCGCCAGCGCCGGCAACAGCTCCAGATGGGTTCTGTTGCGCAGAGCCAGCCGCAGGTTTCGGGCGGCAAGGCGTGCATGCTCGCGCATGACCGCTTCCGCTCTCGCTCCTTCCCGATTTTCAATCGCGTCAATGACGATGCGGTGGTGGTCCTGTGCGATGATCAGGATCTGATGCGCTTCCGGCAGCACGGATTGCGCCATCACAAAGCCGCTGGGAGACGCGAACGGCAACGCGGAGGCGCGGTCGATTTGCCGGATCAACGGCGCACTGTGAGACAATTCCGTCAGCAGCGCATGAAAGCGCGCGTTCAGGGTGACGTAGGCGGAGAACGCTTCGACAGAAATCGGGTCCTGCGTCACGAGTTCGTCCAATTCCGCCAGGCTTTCTTTCAGTGGCTCGAGATCGCGCGCGGACGCTCCACGCTCCGCCGCGAACCTGGCTGCAAGACCTTCAAGCACGCCGCGCAGCTCGATCGAATCGAGGATGTCGCGTTCGGTGAATGCCTTCACCATGAAGCCGCCGGATGGAATGGCTGCCAGGAGGCCTTCCTCCTCGAGCCGGACCAGCGCCATGCGCACCGGCGTTCGCGATACGCCTGTCGTCTCGACAGCCCAGAGTTCTGAAATTCGCTCGCCGGGCCGCAGTCGGCCCGAAAGGATCAGGTCGCGCAGGGCGAGCTGGGCGCGCACCGTCTGAGATACCGCGCGATCGGGATCGCGTTCGGTCATCAGTTCACCCCGCCGCCTGCATCTTTGAAGGCGGGTTTTCCCGGGCAACCATGCGATCGATCATGCGCCGTGCCCACATCGCGCCAGTGTCGATGTTGAGATTGTAGAATACGCGATCAGGGTTCTCGTCGATGGCACGTTGCTGCGCTTCGAGAATGACTTCGTCTTCGCGGAAAATGCCCGCGACGCCCTCGCGGATTTCCGTGGTGAGCCTCTGTTCGGTCAGGCGATGATTGCGCACAAAGGCCCAGAAATAGTGACACGTCCTCTCGGTTTCCGGCGTCATCGTGTTGAGCACGTAGCCGTTGACGCCTTGCGAGCGGTCGCCTTCCGGCGCACCCGTGCCGGTTGGAGCTACCCCGACATCGATATTGACGGTGCCGGGGGCCTCGAAACGAATGATCTGCCAGCGATCGACCAATCCCGGCTTTTGCAGTTGTTGGGCCCAAAATGGCGGCGGCTCGATGCCACGCATCCAGCGGGTCACGGTCACCGTCCTGTCGCCATGAGCCACATCAAACGGTGCTTCCGCGACGGCCTCATTGCCGATGCTCGCCCCATGGACAAATGTCTCGTGCGTGAGATCCATCAGATTATCGACGACCAGCCGGTAATCGCATTTGACGTGAATCGTCTTGCCGTCCCCGGCCCAGGCTGGATCATCGTTCCAGTGCATGTCCGGAACCAGTGCAGGGTCGGCCATCGCCGGATCGCCCATCCATAGCCAGATGAAGCGGTGACGCTCGACGACCGGATAAGCGCGCACGCATGCCGACGGATTGATGGTTTCCTGAGATGGCATGAAGGTACAGCGGCCGGATGAATTGAATTTCAGGCCGTGATAGCCGCACACCACGCTATCGCCTTCGAGGCGGCCCCTCGAGAGCGGCACCAGACGATGCCAGCAGGCGTCGTCCAG
>JBKQRS010000616.1:0-7555 GCA_052143915.1 Bradyrhizobium sp. | reverse complement strand
TCGGAAGATTGATGGCGCCCACCAGCGTCTGGATTGCGGCGGCGCGCGCGGCGCGCGACGGATCCTCCACTGCGCGCCACAGCGCGATCAGGCCGAGATACATCAGAAACAGAATCAGCACCGAAGTCAGCCGCGCATCCCATTCCCAATAGGTGCCCCACATCGGCCGGCCCCACAGCGAGCCCGTCACCAGCGCGAGAAAGGTGAACGCCGCGCCGATCGGGGCGGCGGCCTTGGCGGCGACATCGGCCAGCGGATGCCGCCACACCAGCGTGCCCAGCGCGGAGAGGCTCATCACGCCCCAGACGAACATCGACAGCCAGGCATTGGGCACATGAATGAACATGATCTTCACGGTGGCGCCCTGCTGATAGTCGTCGGGCGCCATGGCCGATTGATAGAGGCCGATCGCGAGCAGGATGGCGGTCGCCGCCGCAAGCCACGGCAACAGCCGCGTGGCCAACGTCAGGAACCGGGTGGGGTTGGCGAGATCGATCAGCGTCATGACATCCTGTTAATGGTAGCGGTCGCCACAGGCAATCAACATGAAGGGTTTCAGCGAGAGTTGATCGGCATCAAGTTGGGCATGATCTTATCCAAGAACCTCAAATCCACTTTGCGCTGATGCGGCCCAGCGGGTCGGGATCATGTCTGGTCAGTCCAGTCCGTACCGCAGGCTCGCGGCGGCGGCGAACGGTCCAATGACAAGACTGAACAACGATAGCGCGCACAGGATCGAAAACGGCGCGCCGAACGACAAAGGCTCCGTAATCGCGGCTTCGGAGGCTGCGACACCAAAGATCAGCACCGGAATGGACAGCGGCAGCACCAGCACCGCAAGCAGGAGTCCGCCGCGATGCAGGGTTACGGCGAGCGCCGCGCCGATCATGCCGGTAAATGTCAGCGCGGGGGTACCGGCGAGCAGCGTCAGCGCGACGGCCGATGTCGACGTGGCGTCGAGATTCAGCAACAGCCCCAGCACCGGGGTTGCGATGACCAGTGGCAATCCCGCGGCCAGCCAGTGTGCCAGCGCTTTTGCCGCGCACGCCAATTCCAGCGGCGTCCGGCTCATCACGATCAGATCGAGCGAACCGTCTTCGTGGTCGGCCATGAACAGGCGGTCGAGGGTGAGCAGGCTTGCCAGCAGAGCGCCGAGCCAGAGGATCGCAGGACCGAGCCGCGTCAGAAGCGCGAGGTCGGGGCCGACTGCGAACGGCATCAGCACCACCACGGTGAGAAAGAACAGCACGCCGATCAGCGCGCCGCCGCCGACGCGAAGCGCGATTCTGATGTCTCTGCGAATCAGTGCGGAGAGCGCGGTCATGTGAAGCCCCGCCTTGCATTCCAATCGTGCGGATGTCGGCCGGTCCGCGCACGCATGTCGCTCCCTCCCCCCCTGCGGGGGAGGGTTGGGGAGGGGGGTGGCCCCGGGAAAGGTGTTCGAGAGAAGCGCTCCTGCGACAGAAGCAAGAGAGGGCGGTTGCCATGCCAGATAGAGCACGTCGTCCGGCACCCCCCTCCCTGACCTCGAGAGCGAGCTTCGCTCGCCTCGGACCCCGCAAGGGGGGAGGGAACAGAGAGTTCAGCGCCGAGTGGAGTGCGGTTCTGTGCCCTCACGCCGCGCCCCCGATTCGCAGTTCGCGCGCGGCAACGCCCAGGGGCATGTGGGTAGCGGCAATGATCAGGCCGCCACGCGCCAGATGATCCCCCATCAGGGTGGCGAACAGGGTCTGTCCGGCGGCGTCGAGGGCATTGGTCGGCTCGTCCAGTAGCCAGACCGGCCGCCGCACGGCCAGCAACCGGGCGATCGAGAGCCTGCGCCGCTGCCCGGCCGATAGATACGCCGCCGGCAACCCGGCGGCATGATCGAGCCCTACCTGCTTGAGGATTACGGCCGGATCGAACGCCTCGCCGCCCAGAAAATCGCGCCAGAAGGCGAGATTTTCCGACACGCTCAAAGCCGGTTTGATCGCGTCACGATGGCCGAGATAATGCGACTGCTCGGGCAGGGTCAGGTCTGTCTCGCCGCCCTCCAGATCGATCGATCCGCGGGATGGCGTCAGCAGGCCCGCAATCAGGCGCAGCAGCGAGGTTTTGCCCGATCCATTGGGGCCAATGACAGCCAGCGCTTCGCCCGAGGCGGCCTCGAAATCGAGACCGGAAAAGACCTCCCGGCTACCCCGCACACAGCTGATATCGCGTCCCGAGAGCCGCATTTTGCCCTTTCACAGCCCTCTCAAAACTATGGGTACCGCATCAGAATTTTTGGGTGGCGCAATGCTGCAGCACGATTGTCAGTGTGGCGGTGCTTCTGGAAAGATTCTATAAGCCGGAACTTGATGCAGCACACAATCAACCGCTGCAAACTTCTCGGCCAAGCCTCTCCGCCGGTGTTATAATACCTTTCCGGGTATAACTGACAATTTGGGATTGCCTCACATGACCTCGCTCGACAGCTTCAAATGCCAAAAAACCCTCAAGGTTGGCGGCAAGACCTACGTCTATTACAGCCTGCCCGCCGCCGAGAAAAACGGTCTGAAGGGGATCTCCAAACTTCCCTATTCCATGAAGGTGCTGCTGGAAAACCTGCTGCGCAATGAAGACGGCCGCACCGTCAAGAAGGACGACATCCTCGCGGTCTCGAAGTGGCTGAAGAAGCGCGCGCTCGAACATGAAATCGCGTTCCGCCCGGCACGGGTGCTGATGCAGGATTTCACCGGCGTACCGGCGGTGGTCGATCTGGCGGCGATGCGCAACGCGATGCAGGCGCTCGGCGGCGACGCGGAAAAGATCAACCCGCTGGTCCCGGTCGATCTTGTCATCGACCACTCGGTGATCGTGAACTTCTTCGGGGACAACAAGGCGTTCGGCAAGAATGTGGTCGAGGAATACAAGCAGAACCAGGAGCGCTACGAGTTCCTGAAATGGGGCCAGAAGGCGTTTTCGAACTTCTCCGTCGTGCCGCCCGGCACCGGCATCTGCCATCAGGTCAATCTCGAATACCTCGCGCAAACGGTATGGACCAGGAAGGAAAAGATGACGGTCGGCAAGAAGACCGGCAGCTTCGAGGTCGCATATCCGGATTCGCTTGTTGGTACCGACTCCCACACCACCATGGTCAATGGCCTTGCCGTTCTCGGCTGGGGCGTTGGCGGTATCGAGGCGGAAGCCTGCATGCTGGGCCAGCCGTTGTCGATGCTGCTGCCGGAAGTGGTCGGCTTCAAACTCAAGGGGCAGCTCAAGGAAGGCGTGACCGCGACAGACCTCGTGCTGACGGTGACACAGATGCTGCGCAAGCAGGGCGTGGTCGGAAAATTCGTGGAATTTTTCGGTCCCGGTCTCGACCACCTCTCGGTCGCGGACAAGGCGACCATCGGCAACATGGCGCCGGAATATGGCGCGACCTGCGGCTTCTTCCCGGTCGACGCCGCGACCATCGATTATCTCAAGACCTCGGGCCGCAAGGCGGACCGCGTCGCGCTGGTATCGGCCTATGCCAAGGCGCAGGGCCTGTTCCGCACCGCAAAGTCGGCGGATCCGGTATTCACGACAACGCTGACGCTCGATCTCGGCGACGTCGTGCCGTCGATGGCCGGACCGAAGCGTCCCGAAGGCCGCGTCGCATTGCCAGCGGTAGCCGAAGGTTTCGCCGCGGCGATGGCGAGCGAGTACAAGAAGGCCGCGGACGCGTCGCAGCGCTATGCGGTGGAAAATCGCAATTTCGATCTCGGCCATGGCGACGTGGTGATCGCGGCGATCACCTCCTGCACCAACACCTCCAATCCGAGCGTCCTGATCGGCGCCGGGCTCTTGGCCCGCAATGCCGCCGCCAAGGGGCTGAAGGCAAAACCCTGGGTCAAGACTTCGCTGGCGCCGGGTAGCCAGGTGGTCGCCGAATACCTCGCCAATTCGGGATTGCAGAACGATCTCGACAAGGTCGGCTTCAATCTGGTCGGCTTCGGCTGCACCACCTGCATCGGCAATTCCGGCCCGCTGCCGGAAGAGATCTCGAAGTCGATCAACGACAACGGCATCGTCGCCGCCGCCGTATTGTCGGGCAACCGCAATTTCGAAGGCCGCGTCAGCCCGGACGTGCAGGCCAACTATCTCGCCTCGCCGCCCCTGGTCGTCGCTTACGCGCTGGCCGGAACGGTCACGAAGGATCTTGCGGTCGAGCCGATCGCCACCGGCAAGGATGGCAAGCCGGTGTATCTGAAGGATATCTGGCCGACCACCAAGCAGATCAACGCGTTGATGAAGAAATTCGTGACCGCGACGATCTTCAAGAAGCGCTACGCGGACGTGTTCAAGGGCGACACCAACTGGCGCAAGATCAAGACCGTCGAGAGCGAGACCTATCGCTGGAACATGAGTTCGACCTATGTGCAGAACCCGCCCTATTTCGAAGGCATGAAGAAAGAGCCGGAGCCGATCGTCGATGTCGTCGATGCGCGGATTCTCGCGATGTTCGGCGACAAGATCACCACCGATCACATCTCGCCGGCGGGCTCGATCAAGCTGACATCGCCTGCCGGGAAGTATCTGTCCGAGCATCAGGTGCGCCCGGCCGACTTCAACCAATATGGCACGCGGCGCGGCAACCATGAAATCATGATGCGCGGCACCTTCGCCAATATCCGCATCAAGAACTTCATGCTGAAGGGCGCCGACGGCAACATTCCCGAAGGCGGCCTGACCAAGCACTGGCCCGACGGCGAGCAGATGTCGATCTACGACGCCGCGATGAAGTATCAGGCCGAGCATGTTCCGCTGGTGGTCTTCGCCGGCGCCGAATACGGCAACGGCTCGTCGCGGGACTGGGCCGCAAAGGGAACGCGGCTGCTCGGCGTTCGCGCCGTGATTTGCCAAAGCTTCGAACGCATCCATCGCTCCAATCTCGTCGGCATGGGTGTGCTTCCACTCACCTTCGAAGATGGCGCGTCATGGCAGTCGATCGGGCTCAAGGGCGACGAGACCGTAACAATACGGGGCTTGCAGGGCGACCTGAAACCGCGCCAAAAGCTTACCGCGGAAATCGTGTCGGGCAATGGCGCATTGCAGCGCATCTCGCTGCTGTGCAGGATCGATACGCTTGACGAGCTCGACTACTATCGAAACGGTGGCATCTTGCACTACGTGCTACGCAAGCTTGCTGCGTGATTGTGATCGACGGCTCACTGCGAAGTGAGTGGCGAGGGCGTTGAAGGCGGCCTAAGAAAGGTCGCCTTCTTTGTCAGAAGGTCGGCGGCTTATGGTTTGTACAGTGTTAACGGCGAGAAATGCCAACGGCTGCTAACGCGGATATTCCCGGTTCCCAGTATGACAGCAATAATGGCCTATAATTGCATTTCGCGGTGGTCGGGCGCGCTTGGCGTCTGCGCGATCGTGGCAATCATCCGTCCAGCCCTTGCCGAACCTCGCGCGGTGGTGGAACTCTTCACATCGCAAGGATGCTCGTCATGCCCGCCCGCCGACAGGATCATCGGTGAGCTCGCCAAAGATCCATCGGTGATCGCGTTGAGCATGCCGATCGATTACTGGGACTATCTCGGCTGGAAGGACACGCTGGCGGACGCGCGCTTCAGCGCCCGTCAGAAAGCCTATTCGCTGATGCGCGGCGATCGCGATGTCTACACGCCGCAAGTGGTTGTCAACGGCGCGGCCCATGTGATTGGCAGCGACCTCGCCGGGATCGAAAGCGCGATCGGGGCTACCAGGAAGGCCGATGGCGTGATGTCGGTGCCGGTTTCCATGACGCTGGCAGGCAAGCAGATCACGGTGTCGGTGGCGGCCTCGAACAAGGGTCCGGCCGCGACGCATGGCGAAATATGGATTTGTTCGATCTCGAAGGCGGTGCCGATATCGATCGGGCGCGGCGAGAATCGCGGTCGCGAACTCACCTATTACAATGTGGTGCGCAACGTGCTGAAGGTCGGCGACTGGAACGGCAATGCCGGCAACTGGACCGTGCCGTTGGAAAATATCTCCCGCGAAGGCATCGATGCCGCCGCGGTCTTTGTCCAGGACGGCAGCCGCGACAGGCCCGGCCCGATGCTGGGCGCGGCGTATACGTCGCTTCACTGAGAATTTATCTCTGCGAATTTATCTCTGCGCGGTGTCTTCGCGCGAACGCGGCGCACTCCGGGCAGCTGCGAGCTTTCGCCCGGCGAGCGACGCTATTGCTTCGTCATCACGAACTTGCCGACGCCATCCACATAGGCCTGATAGCTGCCACGGATGGTCTTGCTGTCTTTTGAGGTAGTCCCCTGCATTCGAATATCCCATTTCGGGCACACGATCTGCAATGCCACATGCTGATTCGAAGCGAGGAAATTGCCGGTGACCGAACAAGAGTCCTTGTCGTCATTTTCGTAAGCCCCGGAAAAACGTCCGTTCTTGTTTGCGAGCGACATGGCGTTCTTCGAAGTGTTGGACCAGGTTACGGTCCAGCGCCCCGCAAGATCGTCGGCGCCAGCCTTGGCGAGACCGAAACCGGCGAAACATGGCAACAGAAGGCAAACCAGGGCCGCCATGAATCTCAGCATCTTCAACCCCCAGTTTGACGAGGCCATCGATGGGCAATTCGTTGACTGACGACGCTTCCCCGCGTCCACGATATCACCCATTTTCAAAAGCGCGATCCCCGGCGCGGGCTGCCCCGATTTCAACAGGGCCACGACCAGGATGCGATCTCTCATCGAGAGGAATGGGCTGAAGGCCTGTAGCAGACCGGTTGCGGCGCAGCGATTACGCGTCCACCGGCGGCGCCGAAACGCAGCCTCTGTTCATCGTCCCAAAAAGAAAAAGGACCAACTCGCGTTGGCCCAGTATGGGGATAAACTATTCTGCGAATAGGCCCGATCCCGACGACCCGGGGGGCTGGGGGCTGAGGAATCCGGTGCCGAAAGGACCGGGCCAACGCAGGCTTTCCTTGTCGCAATCTAGAAGGGCGTTCGATGGGCGGAAGTAGGGCGGTATTATGATTCCGCTAACGATCCCGTGACGGCCTCGATGTGCAATTGCAGATCGGGATTTCTCGCCGGATGGGGAACTGTCGGTTGCAGTGAATTGGGCGCTCCCGCCACGGCCCTCTTGCGGCGGCGGTCAGTCGGCGCAATCATGTCGCCAAGATGACAGGAGATACGCCATGAGCTCGATGTCGGAGGAAGCCGATCCAAGTGAGGTACGCGCAGCGGCGCGCAATGCCGCTGCGGGCGCCTTGCCAAACCGGGTGACGTTCAATCGTCTCGAACTCAATCGCATCTTGAATCTGTACGGGCGCATGGTCGCCGACGGTGAATGGCGCGACTATGCCATCGACTTCCTGCGCGACCGCGCGGTGTTCTCGGTATTTCGCCGCGCCTCCGAAGTTCCAATCTACCGTATCGAAAAAGATCCGCGCCTGGCGCGCAAGCAGGGGATCTACAGCGTGATCTCGGCGAGCGGATTGATCCTGCGCCGCGGCCATGAGCTCGATCGTGTATTGTTGGTGATCGACCGCAAACTGGCGGTGGTCTAAAGCGTTTTCGAGCGAAGTGGATGCCGGTTCGCGTGA
>JBKQRS010000615.1:0-9974 GCA_052143915.1 Bradyrhizobium sp. | reverse complement strand
ACGCGTCGCAAGGCCCGCAATGTGGAAAAAGTCGAAAACCTCTACCGCACTGCAACCGTGCAGAAGATCATGCCACCTCGTCTGACCAAATCAGATCACGCTTGCGCGATTGCCTGCGCTCCGATCGCGACATCAGCGCGATCCTTGACTGCGCGCCGCAATACAAAAACGTAAAGGGTCAGCAGCACCAGCAATCCCAGCGGTATGGCGGTGACCTGGGCAATGCCGCGCGACAACAAGGGCGTGATCCACGCGGCGGCCAGCAGGCTGATCTCGCAGGCGCGGAACCCCCGGTTCAGTCCGAGCCGCGCAAAATACGCGATCGCGATCCCCTCAACGACGAGATCGTAGTCGAGCACGTAAGGCGTCGCGAGCAGGCTTGCCACGGCCAGCGCCGCGGCCTTGAGTTCGAATGCGGCGTCGCTATGCCACAGCCAGGCAAGGCTGGTGGCGAGCAGCAACGCCAGCGTGATCTGGACCGCATAGGCGAGGTGAACGCTCCCGCCCCACATCCGCACCGCCGAAAATATCGACTGGATTTTCTCCCAGCCGGTGCCGCCCTGCTCGAGCACCACCGTTTGCGTGAACGTCATGGAGTCCGCAAAGGCATGCCAGACCCCGCCACCGAGCGTGACGAAGCTGAGCGCGAGCAGGCCCGCGACGGTAGCAAGTGCCGCGCCCATCGTGCTCCATCGTCCGCCGGCCACGAGCGCGATCGGAATCAGCACGCCGAATTGCGGCTTGTAGGTGAGCAGACCGATCAGCACGCCGGCAAGCCACGGCCGGCGATCGAGAAGATGCAGCGCGCCGCCGAGCAGCGCCGCGGTGAGAAACCCGTTCTGGCCGTGCCCGATATTGACAAACACGGCCGGGAAGGCGGCCGCGATCAACAGGGTCTCCGGACGCGGCAGGATCGCGCGCATCGCCGTCAGATAGGCCGCAAAACTCGTCATCAGCCAGATTGCGAGTCCCCACGCATAGGGAACGGCGGCGACGAGAACCGCGACCGCAAAGAAAAACGGCGGATAATGCCAACCGTAAAACGGCACCTCGCGGCCGGCGAATACGGCCTTTTCAGCGGCGTGCTGGAGCGCGGGCTGATAGGCCTCGGCGGGGCGGCGCTGCCAGGTCAGTTCGCCCGCGGCATAGACGTTGGAGAAATCGGTGCCGATCGGTTTGCCGTTGCGATCGATCAGGCCGTCCGACAACGCGATCCAGCCGGCCACAGCAATGGCGCAGAGGCCGAGCAGGATCAGGCTGTAGCCGCGTGCACGCGCGGGTGTCAGCCATTCGCCGGATCGCAGGCCTTGCCAGAAATGAGCCATTTCGCCGCATAATTTTAGGAATGTTGCGCAAATCTAGCGGCCGCCTTTTAACGATCTCTAAAGTTTCGGCGTTTCGGGCCAAGCTTCTTGCGATGCCACGCGTCGCGCCTTAGGGTGCGTCCATTCCATTAATAGAGAGTCGTGGAGCTTTGCGAATTCACGACGCCTGCCAGGAGATGATGATGCCGTTCTTGTCCGCTGCGCTCGACCGTGTGAAGCCGTCCGCGACGATCGCGGTAACGGACAAAGCACGCGAGCTCAAAGCGGCCGGCCGCAATGTCATCGGCCTTGGCGCGGGCGAGCCCGACTTCGACACGCCCGCCAACATCAAGCTGGCGGCCATTCACGCCATCGAGGCCGGCAAGACCAAATACACCGCGGTGGACGGCATTCCCGAACTGAAGCAGGCGATCATTGCCAAGTTTCAGCGCGAGAACGGCCTCAGCTACAAGCCGAACCAGATCATCGTCGGCACCGGCGGCAAGCAGGTGCTCTACAACGCCCTGATGGCCACGATGAATCCGGGCGACGAGGTCATTATTCCCGCGCCCTATTGGGTCAGTTATCCGGAAATGGTGGCGCTCGCCGGCGGTGAATCGGTGCCGGTCGTCTGCACGGCGGCGAAGGGTTTCAAGCTGCAGCCCGATGCGCTCGAAAAGGCGATCACGGCGAAGACCAAGTGGATCATCTTGAATTCGCCGTCGAACCCGACCGGCGCCGCCTATACGCGCGCCGAGCTGAAGGCGATCACCGACGTTCTGGTGAAGCACCCGCATGTCTGGGTGATGACCGACGACATGTACGAGCATCTGGTCTATGACGACTTCGTGTTCGCAACGCCGGCGCAGGTCGAACCGAAACTGTACGATCGCACGCTGACCGTGAACGGCGTATCGAAGGCCTATTGCATGACCGGCTGGCGCATCGGCTATGCCGGCGGCCCGGCGCAACTGATCAAGGCGATGGCGACGATCCAGTCGCAGTCGACATCGAACCCGTCGTCGATCGCGCAATGGGCCGCGGTCGAAGCGCTCAACGGTCCGCAGGATTTCATTCCGGCGAACAACAAGGTGTTCAAGGAGCGCCGCGATCTCGTGGTGTCGATGCTCAATCAGGCCAAGGGCATTGATTGTCCGCGGCCCGAGGGCGCCTTCTACGTCTATCCGTCCTGCGCAGGCACCATCGGCAAGACCTCGCCGTCCGGCAAGGTGATTGCCAACGACGAGGATTTTGTCACGGAGCTTTTGGAGACGGAAGGCGTCGCCGTGGTGCAGGGCTCGGCGTTTGGACTGGGGCCGGCGTTCCGGATTTCCTATGCGACCAAGACCTCCGACCTCGAAGACGCCTGCAAACGCATCCAGCGCTTTTGCGGCAATTTGCGATAGCCACAACGCGCATTGCTTTCGACTTCTGACGTTTTGACGGTGGCTTCCCAAAAACGCGCGAACCCCGGCTGTGCAACCGCAAAGCTGGGGTCTGGTCCGTCCGGCCATCCCGGAATGACGGGATGGAACCCAAACTGGAACGGCCGCGCAAGTTATGTCATAGAGTGAAGAAGCGCCGGGGTAGGGCGCTTTTCCTCTTTCTCTGCTCGCATCACATCTTTTCCAGCCGGAGATTTCTTCATGCGCCGTTTAGTCACCCTTGCCGGTATCGCCGTCGCGATGCTGGTTGCACCTTTCACCACCCATGCGCAGCAGCCGATGCAGCGCGTACAGGTCGGCATTCTCGAATGCCGCGGCGGCGCGAGCATCGGCTTCATCGTCGGCTCGGTCACCCATCTTGGCTGCGTGCTGCGCGTCGATGGCATGCCGGAGGATCGCTATGTCGCCACCATCCGCAAGGTCGGGGTCGATCTCGGCATCACCCAGGAATCGGCGCTGGCCTGGGGCGTCTTCGCGCCATCGGCCCGGCTTGGGCCCGGCGATCTCTCCGGCAATTACGCCGGCGCGGACGGCAGCGCAGCGATCGGCGTCGGTGTTGGCGGCAATGTGCTGGTCGGTGGCTCGAACAATTCGATCGCGCTGCAGCCGCTCAGCGTGCAGGGCCAGGTCGGCTTGAGCGTCGCGGCCGGGCTGGAAAGCCTGGAACTTCGGCCGGGAAGGTAATTCTTCTCTCTCGCCCCTCACCCGGAGCTTGCGCTTGCGCGCAAGCTCCGACCTCTCCCCGTAAAGAACGGGGAGAGGTTAAGAGACTCGCCTCGCACCGCAGCGACGTTTTTCCGGCTTGCCAAATCCTCGATGTAGGGGGAGCATCCATTTGCCGACCCAATCAAGGGCCGAGCTCCACATGAGGAGGCGGCGATGGGACAAGACGTCAGAAGTCCCCGAGGTCCACGGTGCATCGCGCTGGTGGGCCCTTTCCAAAGCGGTAAAACCACACTTTTAGAAGCAATATTGGCGCGCACCGGCGCGATCCCGCGCGCCGGCAGCGTCGATGCGGGAACTTCCGTCGGCGACGCCAGCCCCGAAGCCCGCCGTCACAAGATGGGCGTCGGCCTCACCGCCGCCACCACAAGCTTCATGGGTGACAGCTACACTTTTATCGACTGCCCTGGTTCCATCGAGTTCGCGCATGACATGCGCGCCGCGCTCCCGGCCGTCGACGCCGCGGTGGTGGTCTGCGAGGCCGATGAACGCAAGCTGCCGCAGCTTCAGATTATCCTGCGCGAGCTCGAAGACCTCGGCATCCCGCGCTTTCTGTTTCTCAACAAGATCGACCGCGCCAACAAGCGCATCCGCGAGACGCTCGCGACATTGCAGCCGGCGTCGCGAATTCCGCTGGTACTGCGGCAGATTCCGATCTGGAACGGCGATTTGATCGCGGGCTTCGTCGATCTGGCGCTGGAACGCGCCTTTGTCTATCGCGAGCACAAGGCATCCGAAATCGTCACTCTGCAGGGAGGCGATCTCGACCGCGAGAAGGAGGCCCGCTTCTCGATGCTGGAGAAGCTCGCCGATCACGACGACGCGCTGATGGAACAATTGCTCGAGGACATCCCGCCGCCGCGCGACGCCATATTCGACGATCTCGCCCGCGAATTGCGCGAAGGGCTGATCTGTCCCGTGCTGCTTGGCTCCGCGGCACGCGAGAACGGCGTGCTGCGTCTGATGAAGGCGCTGCGGCACGAATCGCCCGGCGTATCGGAGACCGCCAAACGTCTCGGTGCTTCCTCGCCCAAGGATGCGCTGGCCTATGTGTTCAAGACCGTGCATTTGCAGCACGGCGGCAAGCTGTCGCTGGCCCGTCTGTTGGCCGGACACCTCGATGACGGCGCAACGCTGCAATCCTCATCGGGCGAAGCCGGGCGGGTGTCCGGCATATCAGCGATGAACTGTGCGCAGGACGCCAAGCGGGCGTCCGCCGAGGCCGGCGACACGGTGGCGCTGGGCAAGCTCGATACCATCAAGACCGGCGACACGCTGTCGAGCGGCAAGACCGCGCCAAAAGCGCTGGCGACCGTTGAGCCGTCGCCGCCGGTACTGGCCTTGGCGCTGTCGGCAGCCGACCGCAAGGACGACGTCAAACTCGGTCAGGCCTTGCTGCGGCTGAACGAGGAAGACCCGTCGCTGACCATGGTCCAGAATCCGCGCACCCACGACACCGTGTTGTGGGGGCAGGGCGAGATGCATCTGCGCGTCGCGCTGGAACGCCTGCGCGACCGCTTCGGCGTCAACGTCAAGTCGCATCCGCCGGCGATCGGCTACCAGGAGACCATCCGCAAGCCGATCACCCAGCGCGGCCGGCACAAGAAGCAATCCGGCGGCCACGGCCAGTTCGGCGACGTGGTGCTGGAGATCAAGCCGATGCTGCGCGGCGGCGGCTTCGAATTCCACGAAAAGGTTGTCGGCGGCGCGGTGCCGCGGAATTACATCCCCGCGGTTGAAGAGGGCGTCGTCGATGGGCTGATGCGCGGGCCGCTCGGCTTTCCCGTCATCGACGTGGAGGTGACGCTGACCGACGGATCCTATCACAGCGTCGACTCTTCGGACCTCGCCTTCCGCACGGCGGCACGGGTCGGCATCAGCGAGGCGCTGCCGCAGTGCCAGCCGGTGCTGCTGGAGCCGATCCACGTGGTGGAGATCGTCTGTCCCACCGAGGCCACGGCAAAGATCAACGCCATCCTGTCGGGGCGGCGCGGACAGATTCTCGGCTTCGACACCCGCGACGGCTGGCCGGGCTGGGATCGGGTGCGCGCCATGATGCCGGAGGCCGAGATCGGCGAGTTGATCGTGGAATTGCGATCGGCGACCGCCGGTGCCGGCAGCTTTACCCGGCAGTTCGACCGCATGGCGGAGGTTACCGGCCGCGCCGCCGACCAGATCATCGCCGCGCACCGCGTCGCGGCGTGATTTGATTTAGCTCTTTGTTCCCCGCGCAAGCGGGTGGCGCTTGTCGCCGAGGGCGCGCGCAGAGCGCGAATCCCGGTTTGCGCGATTCACCAGTTCCGCGGTCCACTGGCGAGATCGCGACCGCGCAGCCTGCCGCGCCGGATCGACCAGCGCTCATGGCCGTTGCGCATCACGTCGTGCAGTTCCGGCCTCGCATTCAACTGCTTTTCCGGCAGGCAGGCGATAATCGCATTGCGGTCCTCGACGCCCTGCTCGTCAACGATCCATACCCGCAAAGCATCGCCGGCGAGCCTTGCTGCGATCCGGTCGGGTGTCGGATCGATATCGTTCATCACCAGTGCATTCATCACAATGCGGCCGCCCGGTTTCAGGCGCGCGCGGACGGCGTCGCAGGTCTCGGCATCGAACTCATCGCCGAACCGCAAGCCCGGGCCGCCGATATCGATGGCGATGCCGTCATAGAGTGCGTCGTCCTGATAGATGAATTTCCGGAAATCGGAGACCATGCAGTCGAGATCATCGGGCAGTCCGAAGAACTCGTGAGCGATCACGAAGCTGATCGGATTGTTGTCGACGATGGTCAGCTTCTTTCCGAGCCGGGCCAGCCGGGTGGCGAGGTTGCCGCCGCCGCATCCCAGGACAAGGATGTTTGACGACCGGGACAGAAGCTCGTCCATGATCTTGACATAGGTGAAGACGCTCTCGCCATCAGGCGTCGCCTGGCTCTGCCGCACGCCCTGTTCGAAATAGACGCGGGTCCCGTCCGACGAACATTCGACGATCTCGATCTCGCCGTTCCTGCCCTCATAACGCCCCAACAGCCGCACGACTTGCACCGTACATTAAATAATATGTATAATGCATCTCTTATCATGTAATATGCGGGAAGACAATGATCCCGCCGACGCAACGCGTACAGCCCGGTCCATGATTGCCGGGCGAAGCGGATGAAGGCTTCGCCAACGTGATATCCTCTTCGCAACGAGTCGTCCGCAGCGGGGCACCCTTTACTGATATATTTTGCCTCTGAATTGATGCTTGAAGCAGTAATTCATAGGGATATAATTATATTTGGCACGGAACCGGAGACACCCTGTCCATGATTACCGCCAATCAGCTCAGGGCCGCTCGCGCTCTCTTGAACATCGATCAGCGGCAAACTGCGGATCTGGCAGACCTTTCAGTTCCGACCATTCAGCGGATGGAAGCCAGCGACGGCGTCATCCGAGCCAACGTCGATTCTCTCATGAAGCTGGTTTCCGCTCTCGAGAATGCAGGCATCGAATTGATCAATCCGGGGGTTCCGAGTGCGTCAGGGGGCCGGGGCGTCCGACTCCGGGAGCATGTTGCCAACCCGAAGACCAGGAATGTCCGGCAACCCAAGCCGTCTGCTTCGCGAGCCATGGAGCGGGCTCGATAAGAATCCGCAGCATCGAAAAAATCTCAGCACAAATATCTCAAGCCGTGACGCGGCCGTTGTCCACCCGTTCAAGCAGCGCAAGCAGGCCTTTCAGCATCGCCGTTGGCGTGGGTGGGCAGCCGGGAATGTGGAGGTCGACCGGAACGACTTCGCCGACGCCTCCGACCACCGCGTAACTGCCGGCGAAGCATCCGCCGTCCCGCGCGCAATCTCCGATCGCGACCACCCATTTGGGATCGGGGGTCGCATGATAGGTACGCTCCAGCGCCTCGCGCATGTTTCTGGTCACCGGACCGGTCACCATCAAGACGTCGGCATGGCGCGGCGAGGCGACGAAGCGCAGCCCAAAGCGCTCGACATCGTAGAAGGCGTTGTTGAGCGCATGGATTTCCAGCTCGCAGCCATTGCAGGATCCGGCGTCGATTTCGCGTATCGAGAGACTGCGGCCAAGGCGTCGCCGCGCAGCGCGTCCGACCGCCCTAGCGAGTTCGCTTAAGCCGACCTCATCCGGCGATGGTGCCGGTTCGGTGAACGGCCGTCGGAACAGGCTTTGAAAAAGCAGATTGCGCATCTGGTGCCTTCCTCAGACGTCATTGCGAGGAGCAAAGCGACGAAGCAATCCAGAACTGTCGGTCCGGTATTTCTGGATTGCTTCGCTTCGCTCGCAATGACGGTTTCTCAGTCATGCTCAGAGATCCTGGCCCGAATAGGAACAGTTGAACGACTTGTTGCAGAGTGGAAAATCCGCGACGATGTTGTTTTCGATGGCCGCCTCGAGCAGCGGCCATTGAAACCAGGAAGGGTCGCGCAGATGGCATCGCTCGATCCGGCCATCCCGCAGGCGGAGCCAGACCAGGACGTCGCCGCGAAAGCCCTCGACGATCGCCATGCCTTCCCGCATTTCGCCTCGATTCGCCACGGGTGTTCGCGACGATCCCAAGGGAAGCCGGTCCAGTATCTGGTCGATCAGTGAGAGCGATTGCTCGACTTCGCGCACACGGATCCAGACGCGCGCGTTGACATCGCCTTCATTCAGCACCGGCACCTCAAAGCGCAAGCCGTCATATGGCGGATAGGCAAGATTCCGCCGCGTGTCGAACGAGCGGCCGGAGGCGCGGCCGACATAGCCGCCGGCGGCATATTGTCTGGCCAATGCGGGTTTGAGCACGCCGCTATCGACGGTGCGGTCTTGCAGCGAAGCGGTGTTGTCGTAGAGTTCGACGAGGGTCGGGAAGCGCAGGCGGATATGATCGAGCGTGGCCTGGATGATTTCCCTGCCTTGATCGTTGAGGTCTCGGGTCACCCCACCGGGCACGATGACATCCCGCATCAATCGATGACCGAACGCAGCGTTGGCAGCGCGCAACACGCTTTCGCGCAACACACTGCAATGCGCATGCATCAGCGTGAAAGATGCATCGTTGCAGATGGCGCCGATGTCGCCGAGATGATTGGCGAGCCGCTCGAGCTCGGCGAGCAGCGCACGGAGCCAGACCGCGCGACCGGGCACGACAAGTTCCAGCGCCGCCTCAGTGGCCCTCGAAAAGGCGTAGGCATAGGCGACGGTGCTGTCGCCCGATACCCGTCCGGCGAGTTGGACCGCGCGTTCGAGATTGGCTCCAATCATGAGCCCCTCGATGCCCTTGTGGGTATATCCCAGCCGCTGTTCCAGCCGGACCACGGTCTCGCCGCTTGCAGTAAACCGGAAATGTCCGGGCTCAATAATTCCCGCGTGCACCGGGCCGACCGCGATCTGGTGCACGCCGTCGCCGTCCACCGGCAGGAAGCGATATGCTGCTTCCGGTACTGCCTCGATGCGATTGCCCAAGGGAAAGTGTACGCCCCAATTATTGTGATCAAGCCAGCGGCGGGTATCGGGCGAGCCGTCCGCCGACAACCCGAACAGATCGTTCGCCGCTCGCTCCAGCCGAAGCGCCGGCGGGTGATGCTTGCCGATCGAAGCGTAACTGTGATCGGGGCAATCCAGGCTGACGGTCGCGATTTCCGCCGTGCCTTCCTCCATGATCGCCATATGCACCGTTGAAGGTTCTCCCCAAAGGCCGAGCAAGCTCAAACGTCCCCGCGCCAGCTCGCTTGCCACAAATCTCCAGAGGTGAGCACCGACCACGGCGCGCGGCCATGGCCTGCGTTGCAGGATCTCGCGGCCTTCCAGTATGCGATCGATCAGCGAGGGCATATCCTGTTGATCTCCAAACTATCCAAGAAGGCGAGCCACGTGCTGGAACCAGGCGACCAGCGGCGCCGGAAGATAGATTCCCGCGATCAGAACCAGGGAGAGATGCGCAAACATCGGCACATAGGAAGCCTCGGCTGACGCTGTGCTGCCGCGAGGTTCACCGAATGCGATGCTGGTCAGGCGCAAGGTCAATGCGCCAAAGGCCAGCAGGAGTCCGAACACCAGCACGATCGCGAGCATGGGAGCCCGGGCGAAGGTCGAACTGACGACCAGAAATTCGCTCATGAAAATGCCGAGAGGCGGCAAGCCGGCGATCGCGACGACCCCCACAATCAAGCCCCAGCCCAGCGCCGGATGCGTCACGGTCAGGCCGCGGATCCTGGAGATCCGCTGCGTGCCCTTGATCTGCGAGATATGGCCGACGGCATAGAAGATCGCCGACTTGGTCAGGCTGTGCATGACCATGTGCAACAGCCCGGCAAAATTGGCGAGCGGGCCGCCCATCCCGAACGCAAAGACGATGATGCCCATATGCTCTATCGCCGGCGCGACATCAAACGCCTGTTCGCCTATTCCTCGATCGAACATATGGGCATCATCGTCTTTGCGTTCGGGATGGGCGGCCCGCTCGCCAATTTTGCCGGGCTGTTGCACATGGTCATGCACAGCCTGACCAAGTC
>JBKQRS010000614.1:0-3900 GCA_052143915.1 Bradyrhizobium sp. | reverse complement strand
ATGGCAGTCATACGATCTCCCTGGATACGCTCGTCGGTCGGGATGCCAGACGATCGCGAACTCCTGCTACCAGGCTGTCAATCGATGAGTGCAACTTGGCCAGCGCGGCTTCCTCCTGTACATCGCGCACTGAGTTCGCTCCCTGGGCAGAAAAAATGACCACCGGAATTGCGTTGCCCTTGCTGTCGCGAAGCTCGGGCAACAGATCGGGGCTAGCCGCCTTGGCCAGCGCTACGTCAAGCACCGCAAGGTCGAAGTCGCCAGCCTTCAGGGCGCGCTGCGCCTCCTCGAGCGAATTGACTGTAACGACATCGGCAATTTCGCTGAGAGCGCGAGCGACGTCATGATCTTCATCGACATGAAGGATTCGCGGACGTCTGTTCGCATCGGGCGCAAGGGCCCGGGTGAGCATCTGCATGAGGCGATCGAACTCTATCGGTTTGTTCAGCCAATCCAGGACATTGAGCTTGGGTGACCGCAAGTCGTTGCGTCCGCGGCTGGCGTCGGCTGATACGACGATGATCGATGTGTCGCGATATTGCGGCATTTCGCGCAAGCGCAAGATCAGACTTATGCCATCGCCGTCCGGCAGCTCGATATCCACCAGAATGGCGCAATATTGAGTTGCCGCCGCGCATGTGAGCGCTTCGCCGGCAGAGTAGGCGAAATCCGTGGCAAGTCCGATTTGCCTCAAGTGCTCGCGCAGCGTGACTGCCGTATCGGGATCATCCTCACAAAGCAAGACGCGCAACGCAGTCGGTGGCGCATCGCGATCGATCGCCAGACTGGCCCAGTGATTCCAACAGGGTAACTCGACGTGGAAGATCGTCCCGCCGCCGGGAGCGTCAGCGAAGCCGACCTCACCACCCAGGCGCTCGACGATCTGCTTCACGATGCTGAGACCAAGGCCGGTGCCGCCCTTTTGCCGGGTATTGGTGGCATCGGCCTGCGCGAATCTCTCAAAGACGCTGGGCTTGAAATCGACCGGAATTCCTGACCCGTGGTCGCGCACCGACAGACGAATGACGTCGGCTTGTTTTTCGATCGCTACCACCACTTCATTACCCGCCGGCGAAAACTTGATTGAATTTGAAAGCAGGTTGGTGACCACCTGGGCAAGCCGGTCCGGATCGGCGCGCACGTCGCCAAATGCAGCGGCATCGTCAAGCCGAATTCGTACGCTATAGTCTTCGGCGAAGCCGCGATTGGCCTCGATCGCCTGCTCAATCAGCGACCGTAACTGTACCCGCCCGAACTTGAAGGCGACCTGTCCGGACTCCATCTTCTCGATATCGAGAATGTCATTGACCAGCCGCACGAGTCTCTGGCTGTTCTTGTGAGCTATCGCCAGCAGACGGCGCGTCGCATCGGGCAGATTGCCGGCCATGGTGCCCATCAGAAGGCCGAGCGAGCCGGAAATCGAAGTCAACGGCGTACGCAGTTCGCGGCTGACAGTGGCGACGAATTCGTCTTTCAATCGCTCCAGGCGCTTACGCTCGACGGCAAAGCGCAGGGCTCGTAGAATCCCGCGCGGCTCGATTTGTCCTTTGATGAGATAGTCTTGTGCACCACCTTGCAAGGCTGGCTCGGCCATCGACTCGTCGTCCAAACCCGTCAGCACCACCACGCAGGCGACGGGCGCGGCGGCGTGGGCCCGCCGTATCGCTTCGAGTCCTTGTGCATCGGGCAACCCCAGATCAAGCAAGACAATATCGACCACATGCTCCGCGAGATACAGCTCGGCCGCCCTCATACAGTCCACGTGCGTCAATTCGCTGAAGTGCACGCCCTGCTCGTTGAACATTTCGCGGAGCAGGCGGGCGTCTCCGAGGTTATCTTCGACCAGGAGAATTGCTTGGATCAATTCCATGCGTCACCCGCTGCGGGTGCCGTCACGGGCAACCGTCGAATGACGACGGAGGATTCTGGGATTCCGTTTCTCAGCAACATCGCGAACTGTTGAGGAGGCACCGGCCGGCCGAAATAGTAACCTTGCGCCTCTTGGCATCGGCAGGCCCGAAGAAATACCGCCTGCTCCGGCGTTTCCACGCCCTCCGCGATGACCCGCAGCTTAAGATCGCGGGCCATGCCGATCACCGCTTTCACAATCGTCGTATCGTCGCCGTCGGTGCTTATCTGACGGATGAAAGATTGGTCGATTTTGAGGGTATCGACCGGAAACTTTCGAAGATAACTCAAGCTGGAGTAGCCGGTGCCGAAGTCATCGACGGCTACCCGCATCCCGCTCTCCCTCAGGGTCTGGAGGATTTTTGCCGTGGATGAGGCATGCTTCATGAGAACACTCTCGGTCAGTTCAAGTTCGAGAGATTTCGGATCGAGGCCCGTTTCGGCGAGGATTGCGAACAGATTCTCCAAAAAGTTCTGGTCCCGAAATTCCATGGCGGAGACGTTTACGGCCATGTTCGTTGCACGCAGGCCGGCATCCATCCACGCCCGGGCTTGCCCGCACGCTTCGCGAAGCACCCATGCGCCGATCGACAGAATGAGGCCGCAGTCTTCCGCGACCGGGATAAAGTCCGCCGGCGACACCAGTCCTCGCGTGGGATGCATCCAGCGGATCAGCGCTTCGGCCCCGGTAATCGCTCCTGTCGTCAGGTTGACCTGCGGCTGGTAGTACAGCGTCAATTCCCGCCGTTCCAAGGCGCGCTGTAGACCCTCCTCGAGGGATTGCCGCTCCACGGCCCGGACGTTCATGGCCGGCTTAAAGAACTCATAGCTCTGGCGCCCGCTTTCCTTTGCCTGGTACATCGCGGTGTCCGCATTCTTGATGAGCGTCTCCGCGTCCAGGCCGTCGTCGGGATAGACGCTTACGCCGACGCTTGCGGTGACGTGGAGATCGTGCCGGTCGATCGAATAACACTCCGCCACAGTCTGCAGCATTCTTCTCGCGGCAATCGCCGCGTCCTCCGCTTGTTCCACTTCTGAAAGCAGGACGACGAATTCATCGCCTCCCTGCCGGCTGACCGTGTCCGAGTCGCGCGCGCACTCCACCAGGCGGTTTGCGATCGATTGAAGAAGCTTGTCGCCGATCGGATGTCCAAGAGAATCGTTGATGTGTTTGAAACCATCTAACTCCAAAAACAACACCGCGACTTTTTTCATGTGATGCGGCGCGGCGATGATCGCCTGGCTGACACGATCGTTCAACAGCATTCGATTGGGCAACCCGGTCAGAGCATCGTGCTCGGCCGCATGCGCCATCTGCCGCGCCATCGCCAGGGCCGCGCTTTCCATCGCCTTGCGCTCGATGGCGTAGCGCAGCGCCCGCAGCAGTGCACGCGTCTCAATTTGGCCCTTGATAAGATAATCTTGGGCGCCGTGTTGCAAGGCTTGTACGGCCATGGACTCGTCGTCCAAACCCGTGAGCACCACCAAGGGCACGTCGGGCGCTACAGCGCGGGTCCGCCGTATCGCTCCCAGTCCTTGTGCATCGGGCAACCCGAGGTCGAGCAAGATAATGTCGACCGTATGCTCCGCAAGATGCTTCTCAGCCGCATTCATGCAGTCCACGTGCGTCAATTCGCCGAAGTGCGCGCCCTGCCCGTCGAACATTTCGCGGAGCAGGCGGGCGTCTCCGAGGTTGTCTTCGACCAGGAGAATTGCTTGGATCAATTTCGTGCTCACCCGCTTTGCGCCTGCGGCGGCAACTTGACCTTTGTCAGCCAGAAATCATTGATGCTCTTTACGAGGCTTTCGAACGCGTCGAACCGCACGGGCTTGTTGAGGTAGCAGTTCGCCTGGAGTCGGTAGCTGTTCGCAACATCCGCTTCCGCCTCCGAAGTGGTCAGGATGACGGTAGGGATCGTTTTCAGGCTATCGTCCTTCTTGATGCGTGCCAGAACCTCGCGGCCATCCATTTTCGGGAGGTTCAGATCCAGC
>JBKQRS010000613.1:0-11830 GCA_052143915.1 Bradyrhizobium sp. | reverse complement strand
GAGAACTATCCGGGCTTCGCCGACGTCATCCAGGGCCCCTGGCTGATGGAACAGATGGAGAAGCAGGCCGCCCATGTCGGCACCAGGATCGTCACCGATCTCGTCACCAAACTCGAGCTTGCCCAGCGGCCGTTCCGGCTGACCTGCGACAGCGGCAATGTCTATCTCGCGGAGACCGTCATCCTCGCCACCGGCGCGCAGGCGCGCTGGCTCGGCACGCCGTCGGAGGAGAAATTCAAGGGCTTTGGCGTCTCGGCCTGCGCGACCTGCGACGGATTCTTCTATCGCGGCAAGGAAGTCATCGTGGTCGGCGGCGGCAACACCGCGGTCGAGGAAGCGCTGTTCCTCACCAACTTCGCCTCGCAAGTCACCATCGTGCACCGTCGCGATCATTTCCGCGCCGAACGCATCCTGCAGGAGCGTCTGTTCAAGCATCCCAAGATCAAGGTGGTCTGGGACAGCGCGATCGATGAAATCTGCGGCACCGAGAACCCGGGCAAGGTTACCCATGTCCGACTGAAGAACGTCAAGACCGGGAGCTTGAGCGAGGTGCCGGCCGATGGCGTCTTCATCGCGATCGGTCATGCACCCGCGACCGACCTCGTCGCCGGCCAGATCAAGCTGAAACCGTCCGGCTATGTCGAGGTGGCGCCGAACTCGACCGCGACCTCGGTGCCCGGCGTATTCGCCGCCGGCGATGTCGCCGACGAAACCTACCGGCAGGCAGTCACGGCGGCGGGCCTTGGCTGCATGGCCGCGCTCGAAGCCGAGCGCTTTATCGCGCTTCGCGCGAGCGACCGCGCAGCGGCGGAATGATCATGGCTCGAACCCGCGACGGATTTACGGATATGGACTGGGATAAGCTGAAGGTGTTTCACGCGGCGGCTGAGGCGGGAAGCTTCACGCATGCGGGCGAGCAGCTCGGCCTTTCGCAATCAGCCGTTTCACGGCAGGTCAGCGCGCTGGAGCAGGAGCTCTCGGTATCGTTGTTTCATCGCCATGCGCGCGGTCTGATTTTGACCGAACAGGGCGACCTGTTGTTCCGCACGGCGCATGACGTGTTCATGCAGCTGCAGGCCGCGCGCGCGAAACTCACCGACAGCCGCGAGCGGCCGAGCGGCGACCTCAAGATCACCACTACCCCCGGCGTCGGCATCAACTGGCTGATTCCGAGGCTCGGCGAATTCACTGCACTTTATCCGGAAATCAGGATTTCCCTGATCGTCACCGACGAGGAACTCGACCTGTCGATGCGCGAGGCCGACGTCGCGATCCGGACCCGCAAGCCGACGCAGCCCGACCTGATCCAGCGCAAGCTGTTCGCGATGGGATTCCACGCCTATTGCTCGCCGGATTACATCAAGCGCTTCGGCACGCCGCGTACCCTCGATGAACTCGACGCCCATCGCATCATCACGCTCGCCGACGGCCAGGTCGCGCCGCATCTGCAGAACCGCAACTGGCTGATCGAGGCCGGCCGCAACGGCTCGGGTCCGAGGGAAGCGTATTTCAAGGTCAACAACATCCTCGGCCTGGTGCGCGCGTGCCAGCAGGGGTTGGGAATTGCCGCGCTGCCGGACTACCTGGTCGAGGAAAATCACCGCCTGGTTCAGCTGTTCGGAGAATCGGATTCTATTCAGCTCGATACCTACTTCGTTTATCCCGAAGAATTGAAGACGGTCGCGCGGGTCCAGGTGTTCCGCGACTTCGTGGTAAGCAAGGCGCAGCGCTGGCCGTCCTAATTATCGGCCGATAACCCCCCGGACTCCGCATGACTGACATGCGGCTTGGATGGTTGCTGCAGGGCACTAATGCAGCCCATAATGTTTGTACGCTGAACATTCGCGTTGCGCATGTCCCCCTCCTCCAGTGGCGCGAGCGTTCAGTTATCCCTCTTGGAAGGTGATTGTGTCGGCCTCACGTGGCCAATACCTTAAGCCGGGCTCTCGCGAGCCCGGCTTTTTTTCATGCAACCCGCTCGTCCGGGCTCTCACCAGCCCGGCTTTTTTCATGCCGTGCAAAACTTGTTGCGGTGCAGTTCACGCCCGTTGACAGGATCGGTGCCGCCCATCATCATTGATTCATGATCACGAATTCGTGCACGGCCGCTCTGTCGAAAAAAGCTTCCCTTCCGGGGGCTTCGGATCGACGCGCGCGATAGACTTCTCGCTTCAGCCCGATCTGCAAAACCCCGCCGCGAGTGCGGGGTTTTTTATTGCCCCGCCTCCGGCTCAATCCCCAGAGGAGATGGACCCATGACTGACCTCGTATCTTCCGGCCTGCGATCCTTGCTGCACGGCCTCTGGCTGCCGCTCGTCACCCCGTTTCGCGACGGTGCCCTCGATGAGACCTCGCTGCGGCGGCTGGTGCGGCATTACGCGGCCCTTCCCATCGACGGGCTGATCCTTGCTGCGACCTCAGGTGAAGGCCTGACCCTCGGCATGGCCGAACTTGAATGGATCGTCGAGCTGACGCGATCCGAGATAGCAGACAACAAGCGTTACATGCCGATCTGTCTCGGACTATCCGGCAGCCATACCAGGAAGATGTGCCACACCCTGGATGAGACGGCCGCCTGGCCGATCGATGGCTACCTGATAGCAAGCCCCTATTACTCGCGACCCTCGCAGCGCGGCCTGAAGCAGCATTTCAGCGCGCTCGCCGATCACGCCTCCTGGCCGATCGTGCTCTACAACATTCCCTACCGCACCGCGGTCAATCTCAGTAACGAGACGCTGCTCGAGCTCGCCGAACATCCGAACATTGTCGGCCTGAAGGATTGCTGCGCCGACCGCGCGCAGTCCATCGATCTTCTGCGCCGGCGGCCGGCCGGCTTTCGGGTTCTGGCCGGAGAGGACGCAGAATATTACGAGGCGCTTTCCGACGGTGCCGACGGGGCTATCCTGCTATCGGCCCACATCGAGACCGGGACTTTCGCGGCCGTGCGCGCGCTGCTGAAGCAAGGCGATCGTGAGGCCGCGCGGGCACGCTGGGAGACCGTATCCGGTCTGACGCGGCTGTTGTTCGCGGAGCCAAGCCCGGCCGCGGCGAAGTATTGGCTATGGCGTACGGGCCTGATCGACAGCGCCGAAGTCCGCCTGCCGATGGTGGAAGTGAGCAGCGAACTCGCGGCACGGCTTGATGCGGAGATCGGCGGGCGCACCTTGCACAGATGCGAAATTTTCCTTGGTTAGGCTCCTGTCCATCCCCGGGGAACGACGATTGGCTGCAGCATCCTCAGACAGCTGCAGCCAAATTTCTGTATACCCGAGCACGTTTTCATGATTCGTTGCCGAGTCGCACGGATGGTCGACATCAAGAATGGAATCTCGTCAAAGAGCTACCGGCAATTCATCGCTGCGCTGACTTCAACAGAAATCAGCACTATCAATCGTTGATCTTGTTGGAGGTTTTCGTGTCGAATGCGCCGGTATTTTGTAACAAGGCAGTGTCCCAAAATGGCTTCTCCATCCGATTCCCCGTCTGAGATCTCTCGCCGGCCTCCTGTCGGCAACGGCACACCGGCCCGCGACGACGAAAGAAAAGTCAATCTCCTGGTTCTTTGCGGTCTTGCGCTGATCGTCGGCGTGATGACGGGGTTTGGAGCCGTCGCGCTACGCGCGCTCATCGGATTTTTCCATAACGCTCTTTACAACGGCACGTTCAGCATCTGGTATGATGCCAATATCAGCGAAGGGCCAAGCCGTTTCGGCGACCTGGTATTTTTCTCGCCGATACTCGGTGGTCTTGTTGTCGTCTTCCTGGTCCAGCGCTTCGCCCCGGAAGCAAAGGGCCACGGTGTTCCCGAGGTAATGGACGCGGTTTTCTACAAGCACGGCAACATCCGCGGTCAGGTTGCAGTCATAAAATCGCTCGCCTCGGCCCTTTCGATCGGTAGCGGAGCTGCGGTCGGTCGGGAAGGGCCGATCATTCAGATCGGATCGGCGCTCGGTTCGGCTTTCTCCCAGGCCATAGGACTATCGACACGGCAGAAGATCACCTTGCTGGCCGCGGGCGCCGGCGCCGGGATCGCGGCAACTTTCAACACGCCTCTGGGCGGCGTTCTTTTCGCGCTGGAAATTCTGTTGCCCGAGGTCTCGAACCGCACCTTTCTTCCTGTCGTTGTCGCGACGGGTGCGGCGACGACAATCGGCAGGATACTGATTGGCCCGGATCCCGCCTTCGTCGTTCCCGACATTCAACTTTTACTGTCACCGTCGCTCGGTATGGAAGAGGCGATAGCCTTTGTCTTGCTCGGAATCCTGTGCGGCGTCGCCTCCTGGGCCTTCATCCGCCTGCTTGTGGTCATGGAGGACGGGTTTCCGAAACTGCCCGGAAATGCCTACACACAGAATATCATCGGCATGGCCGCGATCGGCGCGATGATGGTTGTTCTGACGCACACCTTCGGCCATCCCTATGTAAACGGCGTCGGCTATGGCGTCATTCAGTCGACCCTCGACAACAAGATGACATCCGCGGGCTTGCTGGCATTGCTCTTCGCCTTGAAGATGCTTGCCACGACGATCAGCCTTGGATGCGGCGCCTCCGGAGGCATCTTCTCGCCGTCGCTTTACCTTGGAGCGACGTTGGGAGGTGCCTTTGCCCTTGCCGTGAGCGCAATTCTCCCGCATGCCGGCTTGACCGCGCCTTCGGCTGCGATCGTCGGCATGGCTGCGATGGTTGGTGCGGGCACCGGCGGGGTCATGACAGCCATCGTCATGGTCTTTGAAATGACGCGCGATTACGCGATCATTGTGCCGGTCATCGTCGCGGTCGCGGTAGCGGCTGGTATCAGGCGAGCGCTCATCGGCGAGACTATCTATACAATTAAATTGCGCCATCGCGGCCACCGTATCCCGAAGGAGCGACACATCAATCTTTATCTCGTCAAGCAGGCCCAGGACATCATGGAGCAGCGCTTCACAGTCGCCCGGGTGGGAACATCGCTGAAGGAGGCGATAAGTCTGGAAGAACCGGACGACCTTCGCGCCATCATTGTCGAACGCGAAGGCCGGATCGTTGGCCTGATTCCGCCGCGCTCGGGCCTGTGGCGCGCGTCGCAAAGCAATCCGAACCTGCTAGTGGAAGGGTTCGTCGAAGGCCGCGCGGTGATTTGCCGGGACGTCGATCTTCTCAGCCTTGTGTTTGCGAGATTGAAACGCCATCGCTCCGGCGCAGCCATTGTTTTCCGGGGCGTTGACCGGCCAAGAGTCCGGGACGTCGTCGGAGTTATCACCAAGCGCGCAATAGCCGACACGGTCATCGAAAACTACGACGATTGATCCGCGACTGGCGCAGTCCGAACTCGGCCGACATCGGCGGCGGCAAGTATTGGCTATGGTGGAAGTGAGCGGCGAACTCGCGGCACGGCTTGATGCGGAGATCGGCACGGTGCGGAATGCTACGCTGTGCAGATAGATGTTTTGCGCGAGCCAAAGTTGGGGTCGTCGCCGAACACCTCGATGCGATGATCGAGTTCGTCCCTCGCAATGTCCGGGGGAACGTCGCAGAGCGCCGCGTAGTCGCGGCGCGTGGTTTTGGTCCCGCTCCAGCGCAGCGGCAGCTGAGGCAGCGGTTCGCTGCAGGTAGCGAGCGGCTTTGCCAGGCTCCAGAACAAATAGGCGAGACGTGCATAGGCCATCCCTTCGAGGCTGACCGCGGAAGCGCCCGGCGGAATCGCAAACATCTCGACGCCGACAATAGGGCCTTCGTCGACCCGGGCGACCATGACATGCGCGGTCGCGCCGAATTCAGTAGCGCGCCGGTAAAGCGCAAAATGCGCCGGCGCCCAGCCAGGACAGGCCGGCGGCCCCGGATGAAAATTGTAGGCGCCGTAGCCAAGCCGGTCCAGCAGGCTCGACGGCACGATGACGCAGCTAACGTAGGCAATCAACCGCGCCCGCGCGAGTGTGTCCGGCTCCAGCGCGTGCAAGTCTGCCAGCGTTTCCACAGGGATGATCGCGAGGTGCGGATTGTGCGTGGACAGAACGGAAATGAAGATCGGCCGCTCCACCGCGCCGGTCAGCAGGATGATGGTGTCAAACATCGCGTTGTCTTCGCAACAGTCGCGGTCGGGGGCCGGCGCGTTGCAGCATGAACCGGAAAAGTGGAAACCGGTTTTCCGAAAGGATCATGCTCAAACAAAGAGATGAGATCATGACCCGATTCAACCCAATCGGATCATGATCTTGCTGGCGGCCCCGTTCATTTCGAGCGGCGCTAGGTTTTCAGATCGAGCACGGCCTTGTTAACGGTCTGGATGCCGGTGGTGGGATCGGTCACGACCGTGTCGAATTGCGCGGTGCCATTTCCGGTGAGAATGAACTGGGAATCGCCGATTCGAAACGTGCCCTTGGTAGTGATCAGGGCTCGTTGAAACTGAAGACCGCTGGAATTCTGCAGCGTCACGTTGGCGCGGTAGCCGCTGACCTTCGTGATCGAAACCGTTACTGGCTGGTTTTGATAGTCCTTGCCGGTCCAGGTGCCCTGATATTGTGTTGGATTGACGTTGGCGAATTTGTCGCCCGGCGAGATGAGGCTCTGCGGAGCTGCCGAGTAGGCAGACTGCAGGATGCTCATGATGCTGCTCATTGGAAACCTCCATATTACCCGCCAGTGGACCCTCCAGCATCACTGGCAGAATAGAATTAATCATCGGTTAACTATCGCCGAGGGGTGAGCATCGGCCACGCCGCCGAAGTCCGCCTGCCGATGGTGGAGGTCAGCCGCGAATTCGCCGCACGGCTTGATGCGGACATTGAGCGGCGGCAGGTGTCCGCTGTTGGGCGAAAACCCTCACTTTCGCCAGACCAGGCCGGAAGTCACCGGATCAACCTACCGGGATAAGCCGCCGCGCTATAACCACAAAGTCAACACGCATCCGCCTCGGATTCATAACTGAAGTGCAAGTTGGTCAGAAAGGCGCCCCTGCAAATGTCGAGAAATCCTCCGATGTCCTTGCGGTCAACCGTTCGATCGCGTCCTTGCGATGTCGAGAAAAGCGCCCGCCAATGATGACGCCAGTTCGGTGGGCATTTGATGCCTTCGATCAAATGCCGCGCGACCTCCGCCAAGGGGCTGTGCCGCGGCGCGTGGCACTTCTTGGCCTGATCTTTTCGATAGTTTTGCTGACGGGTGGCTGTGCGACGATTTCCCCGCGCAATGTTCTGCCGCAAGCGAATGCCAGTCAGATCGATCTCGAAGGATTTCATAATATCCGTTTCTGGGGCGACGCGCCGGCGCCCGCCTTTGAGACGATCGTGAGGGCGGATGCGCCGTCGCCGGTCTTGAATTTCCTCGCCATTTCCGGCGGTGCCGAGGACGGCGCCTTCGGCGCAGGGCTGCTGGTGGGGTGGGGCGATGCGGGTACACGGCCAGCATTCGATTTGGTCACGGGCGTCAGCTCTGGCGCGCTCATCGCTCCGTTCGTCTTCCTCGGGCGTGAACGTGATGGTCAACTGCGCGAGATCTTCACGAAGTACGGACGAAAAGACATTTTCACCTACAATGTGAACGGACTGATCGAAGGGTCGGCACTGACCGACGACACGCCGTTGGTGCATTTGATCGAAAAATACGTCGACGACGCCTTTTTGCAGGAAGTCGCCAGGGAGCGGACCAAGGGACGAATCCTGCTGATCGGCACCACCAATCTCGATACGCAAAGGCCGGTCTTGTGGGACATGGGCCGGATCGCGATGAGCAACAATCCCGACGCGATAGTTCTGTTCCGTAAGATACTCTTGGCATCGGCGACGCTTCCCGGTGTATTCCCGCCGGTCCGGATTCAGGTCCGGGTTGGCGGAAAGAACTATGACGAGCTACATGTCGATGGTGGTGTGACGAGGCAGGTCTTTTTCGCTCCATCGATCTTCTCGTTTGCCTCCGGCAATCAAAAGCCGGGAAGAGCCGTCGCCAGACGGCGATTGTATGTCATCAAAAACGGAAGAATCGATCCGGAATGGCAACCCGTTGGCGAAAATGTTATGTCGATTACGACACGTTCAATCGACACACTGATCAAGAATCAGGGGATCGGTGACCTCTATCGTATCTACTCCATCTCCAAGCGCGACGGGATCGATTTCAACCTCGCGAGCATTCCGCCCGACTTTAGGGAGGTCCGCAAAGAACCGTTCGACGCCGGATATATGAACGCGCTTTTTGACCGCGGCTATGATCTCGCAACTCACAACTACTCATGGGTAAAGTCTCCGCCGGGGCTGGAACCAGCTACTCAGGCTCGCAACTGAAAGTCAGGCAGTCACGATCGCCACACGGCGCAAAGCACGGGCTCTTGCCGCGTACGATCCGCAACAAGAATAATGGCCTCTGCTGGGGAGAAACGGAGTTCAGAATCGAGCCGGAGACAATGCAGAACGGTTCGGTCTGGGATCTCGTGCTTTCCGAGGACCCGGCACAAAAATAGATTTTCATTGCCGATGGCGCCAATGGTCAAATCATCACGATCAACCGGGACGATGGCAAGGTGCTCACCCAATGGGGCCGTCACGGCCACCAGCCCGGCCAGTTCAAATTGGTGCACAACATTGCCATCGACTCAAAGGGAAACATCTACCCGGCGGAAGTCGGTTTTGGCCGCCACACGCAAAAGTTTCGCAGGGTAGAGTGAAATCGGGCTGCGCAGGCACGTCCTTGCAGTTGCCCTCACCAGCCCCGCGAGATCGCTGCTGACGCCGGCACTTGCGATCGCAACGTCCGTGCCGCCGCCCATGGCGACGCGGCGTCCATATGTAAGCATGGTTTACCAGTCCAGGGCGGGTTGAACGGCGTCTTGTGGCGAACGTGGCGGCGCCAACTGCGCTATGCCAATGGCATCTGCCACGGCTTTTCTGTTAAGCTATCCACGAGTTCGCTCCCGCGCGCACTCATTTCACCAAACAATCAAAGCGGGAGGAAACCATGCTTCTTTTTGGACGTAGCCGTTCGAGACGAGGCCTTGCGTCAGCTCTGATCGGAGAGATCGCGGCCGTAATGGACGGCATGGAGGGCTTTGAAGAAGTTCGGAAGCTTGAAGATATGGAGATCGGGGCCGAGCAGCATCTTGACGAACTCGGCGCATTCACGCTGCCGAAATTCTCGATCTACGAATCCAATGCCGACCGACTGGATTTGTTCGACGCAAGCATTCAGCGACAGATTGCTTATTTCTTCACGCGCGCGGGAAGCCTTGCCGGGCATCTGAACGCGCTAGCGTCGACCAAAAAGGAGGCGACCGAGTTGTGCAAGCAGCACGCAATCGACGCGCAGAAGGAAATAAACGGCCTTTCGGAACTGGGAGACGACTTGCTGCGTAATCTGCGAAAGCTCGTATCCAAAAAGCAGACTTCGACAACATTCAGAGCGTGACAGCGAGGCACGTTCGCTGACCTGTCGCCTCGTTGATGCATGCCACTGTCGTTCGCCCTGAACGGCCTGTTTGTTTGCGCTGATTGCATCAGCGGGTCTTTTTTGGCCTTGCCACGACTCACTGTCTCGCTAGAATTGAGCACTACAGGGGATGGGGTCCCCCGTAACCGCCGATGAGGCTGATGACTCCTACCTGACGCTTGGCGTCGGTAGGAGCCTGACCGGTTCCCACGACACCAAGCAGTAAATTTTCCCGCGTGGCCGAGAAGGCCGCGTGGATAGTTGACGCGTGGTCCAATCGGGAGCTTTGTTTTGCACGCACCGCTGACAAATCACGGCTTCACGATTTCCGGCTTTGTCGCGCTCGCCATCACGACGGCGTATGCGCGCGCGTTCGAAGCATCTCAAGCTGCTCCTGGCAACCCTGCGCATCCTGGCAATTCTGACCGCGGTGGCCCGACAGGCCTTGCGTTCAAGCTCGGAGCACACGCCGTGACCACCGTAACGATGGTTCAACGTCTGTCGGGAAACACGAGCGACCGCGAGCGGGAGATTTGCAGATGACCGGAGTTTGGGCGCTTGCGGCGTTGTGGTTGGGTCTTGCGCTGATCGCAAGCCTGCTCTCGATCTGGTTCCGGATTTCCACAGCGCTGTCCGAAATCGTTGTTGGCACTATCGCCCAGCTGATTATCGGCGCAGTGATCGGGTCGGCCTTATTGGGTACGGACGAGTCGTGGGTGAAATTTCTCTCCGGCATCGGCGCCATCGTTCTGACCTTCCTTGCAGGAGCGGAACTTGATCCGGTGGTCTTCAGATTGAAATGGAAAGAGGCTGTCGCTGTCGGTTTCGCGAGCTTCTTTCTTCCATTCATGGGCTGTGCGGCGGCGGCGCATTATTTACTCGGTTGGGAGGTGATGCCGAGCTGGCTCGCCGGCGTTGCAATGTCGACGACGTCAGTCGCTGTCGTGTACGCCGTGCTGATCGAGTCCGGGTTCAATACCACCGGCTACGGCAAGACCATATTGGCAGCGTGTTTCGTGACCGATCTTGGCACCGTCGTGGCGCTCGGCCTGATCTTTGCTCCATTCTCGATGAAAACTGTTGTTTTCCTCGGCGTCGGCACGGTGGTCTTCATTGTCCTGCCGTGGCTCACGCCGCGCTTCTTCCGGCTTTACGGTGGCCGGCCTTCCGAACTGGAGACCAAGTTTCTGCTTCTCTGCCTGCTGGGAATGGGCGCGCTGGCAGCCTGGGCCGACAGCGAGGCGGTGCTTCCCGCCTATCTCATCGGGATGGTGCTTGCAGGAACCGTCGGCAAGGATCACGCGCTTGTGCGGCGCTTGCGTACGCTGACGTTCGGGTTGTTGACACCATTTTATTTTATTCGCGCCGGCTCGTTCGTTTCCATACCCGCTCTTGTCGCCGCGCCGGCCGCCTTTGTCTTTTTTCTGGTGGTCAAGATCGCCGCGAAACTGGTCGGGGTCTATCCCGTTACAAAATTCTTCGGCTCGCCGAACAGAGAGGCCACGTACACGACCCTCTTGATGTCGACAGGGCTGACATTCGGCACGATTTCCTCGCTATTCGGCCTTTCGCACGGCATTATTGACCAGGGCCAATATTCAGCGCTCGTCGCAGCGGTCATCGCGAGCGCCGTGATCCCGACGGTGATCGCTAATGCGTTCTATCTCCCGCACCATCTTTTGCCAGGGCCCGAGCTGGAGCAGGCGTCTGACGGTCACCGGGAAGTGACGCAGCTTCGCCCGATTGCCCGAAAAGCCGAATGATGCGGGAGCGGTCCGATGTTCAGCAGAATTCTGCACGCCAATGACGGGTCGGAACATGCCTTTCGTGCGCTCGCGGTGGCGCTCGCCATGGCAAAGCAGAACAATTCGGATCTTCATATGGTTTCGGTGGAAGAGATCGATTACATGCCGGAATTCATCGAAGAGGTTCGCGAGGAGACGGGAACGGCCGCCCGGCGCTTTCACAGAGTCGTGGAACGCGCGCGCTCAATGGCCGCGGAAAGTCATGTCAAGCTCCGCACGCATGTCATCGCCGGGCATCCCGTGCGTGTCATCGTCGAACTTGCCAAGGAGCTCAGGGTTGAACTGCTCGTTATCGGCGCAACCGGCCATTCGGCGGTCTACGAACGCTTGATCGGCAGCCGCGCCGATCGAATCGTGCAACTGGCACATTGTCCGGTCATGGTCGTGAAATGACACATGTGGCCTGCCGGCACTTGGCGCGACGTCCGGCTTGAGTTCGCAATGCGCACCCAAGCGAACATCCGCCGACGCCTCTGGATGACGGCTCGACGTCCTAATCCAGCCTGGTCCGCGCCAGCCGCAGCGCGTTGCCGATCACGCTGACCGACGACAGCGCCATCGCCGCAGCGGCGATGATCGGCGACAACAGAATTCCGAAGAATGGATAGAGGACGCCGGCGGCGATCGGCACG
>JBKQRS010000612.1:0-5767 GCA_052143915.1 Bradyrhizobium sp. | reverse complement strand
TTGGTGCCCATCAGCCGCTCGACGGAGTCGGCGGTGCCTTCGCGGTCCTCGGTCAGCAGCACCACACGGAGCAGGGTGCGCTTGGCCGGGTCCATCGTGGTCTCCTTCAATTGCGCCGGCATCATTTCACCGAGACCCTTGAAGCGGCCGACATCGACCTTGGCATTGGCGTTGAATTCGCTCTTGAGCAGGGCGTCCTTGTGGGCCTCGTCGCGGGCGTAGACCGTCTTGCTGCCATGGGTCAGCCGATAGAGCGGCGGCACCGCGAGATAGAGGTGGCCCTGGTCGATCAGCGGCTGCATCGTCCGGTAAAAGAAGGTGATCAGAAGCGAGGCGATATGGGCGCCGTCGACGTCGGCATCGGTCATGATGATGATGCGGGCGTAACGCAAATCCTCTTCGCGATAATGCGCTCCGGTGCCGCAGCCGATCGCCTGGATCAGGTCGGCGAGCTGTGCATTGGCGGTGAGCTTGTCCTTGGTCGCGGACGCGACGTTGAGGATCTTTCCGCGCAGGGGAAGGATCGCCTGGGTCTTGCGATCGCGCGCCTGTTTGGCGCTGCCGCCGGCCGAGTCACCCTCGACGATGAACAGTTCGCTTCCTTCGGCCGCCGTATCTGTGCAGTCGGACAGCTTGCCGGGAAGGCGCGCTTTCTTCGTGGCGGTCTTGCGCGCAATCTCCTTTTCGGCGCGGCGGCGCAGCCGCTCGTCGGCGCGCTCGATGACGAAATCCAGTAGCTTGTTGGCCTGCATGGGATTGCCGGACAGCCAGTGGTCGAACGGGTCCTTGATGGCCTGCTCGACGATGCGCTGGGCTTCGGCGGTGGCGAGGCGGTCCTTGGTCTGGCCCTGAAATTCCGGTTCGCGCACGAACACGCTGAGCATCACGGCTGCGCCGACCATCACGTCTTCGGAAGTGACGGAGGCGGCGCGCTTGCCTTGCCCTGCGCGCTCGGCGTGATCCTTCAGGCCGCGCAACAGCGCGCTGCGCATGCCGGATTCGTGGGTGCCGCCGTCCTGCGTCGGCACGGTGTTGCAATAGGAGGACAGAAAGCCGTCGGCGTCGGCGGTCCAGGCGACCGCCCATTCGCAGGCGCCGTGGGCGCCGACGCGTCCGGATTTTCCGGAGAAGATATCCGGATGCACCAGCGTATCGGCGTGGATCGCAGCGGCGAGATAATCCTTCAGGCCACCCGGGAAGTGAAAGCTGTCTTCCGCCGGGACGTCCTCAAGGCCCTTCAGCAACGCCGGGTCGCAGTGCCAGCGGATCTCGACGCCGCCGAACAGATAGGCCTTGGAACGCGCCATCTTGAACAGGCGTTGCGGCTTGAAGGTGGCCCTGGCGCCGAAGATGTCGGTATCCGGCTTGAAGCGGATTCGTGTGCCACGGCGATTGTTGATCTTGCCGAGGTCTTCGAGCTTGCCCTTGGGATGTCCGCGCTCGAACGCCATTCGATAGAGCTTCTGGCCGCGGGCGACCTCGACCTCAAGCCGCGAGGACAGCGCGTTCACCACCGAAACGCCGACGCCATGCAGGCCGCCCGAGGTCTCATAAACCTTGGAGTCGAACTTGCCGCCGGAATGCAGCGTGCACATGATCACTTCGAGCGCGGATTTTTTCGGGAATTTCGGGTGCGGATCGACCGGAATGCCGCGACCATTGTCGGTCACGGTCAAGAATCCGTCGGCGCTCAGTTCCACCTCGATGAACGTGGCATGGCCTGCCAGCGCCTCGTCCATCGAATTGTCGATGACTTCGGCGAACAGATGGTGCAGCGCCTTCTCATCGGTGCCGCCGATATACATGCCCGGCCGGCGCCGCACCGGCTCGAGGCCTTCGAGGACTTCGATGTCGCGCGCGGTATAGCCGGCTTCTGCGCTGGTGGCGCGCGAGGCGACCTTGAGCGGCGCCCGGCCCTTTCGTTCATCGGCGCCGAACAGGTCGTTCGATGACTTGGTTTTGGTAGCTGATTTCAATGCTTTGGACATGTTTTTTCATGTGTTGCGCGCAGCTTGGCGCGGCGAATCGGTTCCCCTGACTATGCCACGGATGAGCTTAAAAAGTGACGGCACCTGGTTGGGAGGTGAGGGGGGCTCCCGAAGCCCAAGCTCCGGTCATGCGGGCGAAGTCCGGAACACGATGACCGCAAGCAGCGCCATCGCGGCGACTGCAATCAAGGATCCCACCGCCGGCGGCAATGGAACGGAGTGCCTTTTCAGGACCACGACCGCGAGGACCACGATCGTACCGCCCGCCGGAAACCGGACCACAGCGGCGCCAGCGTAAAATCCTGTTGAATACCCATTGCTATCGCCGCGAGCATGCCCACCAGTAAAATCAAGCGCCTATGCACATCATCAGTGGTCCGATCATGAATCTTTCCTTGGTGTTCGTTGGGAACTGAAAGCGGATCGGCCGAGCCTGACCTCACGCAACCACACGGCCATTGTACTTGATGTTGTCGAACGGGCTGGCTTAAACAGGTCAATTGCCGGGAAGGGCCTTTGGGAATGGAAGATCTTACGCGCGCGCTTGCCGATTTCGTGCGCGACCATCAAGCCTGGGCCTCGCCGATCGTCCTGTTGCTGGCATTCGGCGAATCCCTTGCCTTCATTTCGCTTCTGATCCCGGCCTGGGGAGCGCTGGTAGCGATCGGCGCGCTGATCGGCGTCAGCGGCATCAGTTTCTGGCCGGTGTGGATTGCGGGCGGGATTGGCGCGGCGCTCGGCGATTGGGTCTCCTACTGGTTCGGCTTCAGATACAAGGAGCACGTCGCGCAGATGTGGCCGCTGTCGCGTTACCCGGAGATCCTGCCGCGCGGAGAGGCGTTTGTGAAAGACTGGGGCGTGCCGAGCATTTTCATCGGGCGATTTTTCGGACCGTTGCGCGCCTCGGTGCCGCTCGCGGCCGGAATTTTCGAGATGCCGTACTGGCGTTTTCAAATCGCCAATTTCGTGTCGGCGCTGGTCTGGTCGGCGGCGCTGCTATTGTTCGGCGACGTGATCGCCCAAATCGCCGAATGGCTCTGGCGCGTTGTTTAAACCCGACAGTGGGTTATCTTGCGGGCAACGGCCGTCTTGACGTCAACCAGCCAAGGCTCTATAGGCCGCTGCCATGATCAACGCCGTGACCATTGCCGTCATCGCTCGCCGCCGCCGCGCCTTTGCGGTATGGGCGGACGTCTGCGTTTAAGATATCGCCTCTGCCGCCGGATACGGTCCGCGGCGTCCCTTTTCCAAAGCAGCGCGATCTGATCCGGTGGCTCCTACATCAAGCAGGAGTTTGAAATGTATACGCCTCCCATGTTCAGGCCCGACCGCGGCGCAAGCCTTGGCTTCGCGCAAGCGCGCGGCTTCGGCACGGTTTGCGGATGGGACGGCAACAAGCCGGTCGCTTCTTCCGTGCCGTTCATTCTCACTTCAGCTGACGACGGCACGCCGCTCGCCGCCTTTCACGTCGCGCGCGGAAATCCGCTTGCGGGTTTGGCGGATGGGACTTCCTCCTGGCTATTGGCGGTGAACGGCGCGGACGCCTATGTTTCCGCCGACTGGTATTTATCGCCCGACCAGGTGCCGACCTGGCTTTATCAGGCCGTCCATTTGACGGGCCCGGTGCGAAAGTTGTCCGACAGCGAGCTTGGTCCGCATCTCGACCTGCTGAGCGCGAAGTTCGAAAACTGGCTTGCGCCGAAACCGCCCTGGACATCATCAAAAATGACCGCGGCCCGCCTCGACGCGCTGAAAAAGGCCATCGTCGGTCTGGTCATGACGGTTGAGGAAATCGAGGGCAGTTTCAAGCTCAACCAGCACAAATCCGACGTCGATTATGCGGCCGTCGCCGATGCGCTGGCCTTGCAGGCCGACGCGGACGCGCAACAGCTCGCCCGCAGCATGCGCGCGTTGCGGCCGCAACTGTTCGATGTCCAGACGACACAATTGAATGATAAGGCGATGCCAGAGGGAACGGTGTCATGAGCACAAGAAAGAAGATCGGCATTATCGGCGCGTCCGGTTACACCGGCGCCGACGCGGTGAGGTTGCTGGCGCGGCATCCTGGCGTCGAGATATCGGCGCTCACCGCAAATACCCATGCTGGCAAGGCGATGGACGAGGTTTTTCCGCATTTCTTCATGCTCGACCTGCCGCGGCTCGTGGAATGGGAAAGGGTCGACTGGACCAGGCTCGATGCCGTGTTCTGCGGGCTGCCGCACGGAACCACGCAGGAGATCACCGCGGCAGTCATTTCCGCCAATCCGGCGATCAAGATCCTCGACATGTCGGCGGATTTCCGGCTTCGCGACATGAGCGTATACGCGCAATGGTACGGCCACGAGCACCGCGCACCCGGCCTTCAGGGTGAAGCCGTTTACGGGCTCACCGAGTTTTATCGGGAGAAGATATCGGCCGCGAGGCTCGTGGCGTGTCCCGGCTGCTATCCGACCGCGGCGTTGCTGGCGCTGGTTCCGCTCGCCAAAGCCAAATTGATCGACGTGGACGACATCGTCATCGACGCCAAATCCGGCGTTACCGGCGCGGGCCGCGGCCTGAAGCAGAACACGCTGTTCAGCGAAGCAGGCGAGGGACTTTCTCCCTATTCGGTGGGTACGCATCGGCACGCACCGGAAATCGAACAAGAGATCGGTGTCGCTGCGGGCGCCAAGGTGACGGTAAACTTCACGCCGCATCTCATTCCGATGAGCCGGGGCGAACTCTGCACGTCCTACGTCAAACTCAACGGCGCGAGCCCGGACGATCTGCGCGTGGCGCTGGAGCAAGCCTATCGCGACGAGCCGTTCGTGCATGTCGCAAAAAAGGGCGTGCTGCCGCAGACACAGAACGTTCGCGGCTCGAATTATGTCCAGGTCGGCGTATTCGCTGACCGCATCAAGAACCGCGCGATCGTTATCTCGGTGCTCGATAACCTGGTGAAGGGTTCGGCGGGGCAGGCGATGCAGAACATGAATCTGATGCTCGGATTCCCTGAAACCACTGGGCTCGAACAGATCGCGTTGTTTCCGTGATTTTGGAGCGTCGGTTCTGATTGAACCAGAACCGACGCTCTAATGTTATATGTTGACGCGTTTCTTTACGCGAGCCGGCCGCGAACCGGTGTCCGCTTCGTTTGAAAACGCTCCAGGAGTCTTCGTGGACGAGCAAACCCTTCAATTCTACGGAAGCCACGCGCAAGCCTATGCCGAGCGAGAGGTCACGAAGCATACGCGCCTGATCCGCTTTCTGGCGCTGCTGGCTCCCGGGGCAACGGTTCTCGAGCTTGGATGCGGCAATGGTGCGGATTCGGCGGAAATGCTCGCCCGCGGATTCGATGCTCACCCGACGGACGGATCCCCGGAAATGGCGTGCGAAGCCTCGCGCCGTCTCGGTCGCCCGGTCGAGACCTTGCTGTTCCACGACCTCGACAACGTCGACGCCTATGATGGTGTTTGGGCCAACGCCTGTCTGTTGCATGTTCCGAGGCCAGAGCTGGCGCGGGTTCTGGCCCTGATCTGGCGTGCGCTCAAGCCTGGCGGCTATTTCTACGCCAGCTTCAAGACCGGTGCCGCCGAAGGGCGAGATTCGCTCAATCGCTATTACAACTATCCGACGCCGGATTGGCTGCGAGCCAGCTATGCGGAGGCGGGCAGCTGGAGTTCACTGTCGATCGAGACAGGCGAGGTCAGAGGCTTCGACGGCAAGTCAGCGCAGATGCTGTTCGTCGTGGCGCGGAAAAACCTCTGACCTCCGCGTTTTTCAAACAATCTTGAAGATCG
>JBKQRS010000611.1:0-6708 GCA_052143915.1 Bradyrhizobium sp. | reverse complement strand
CGCTACCGCGACCAGCAGCTTGATATCGCTCATTTCTCCAGCGAGCGTCGAAAGTTCTTCCTGCTTCGCCGCGACCTTGGCGACACGCTCTTCCTCGACCTTAGCCTGATAGGCCTTGCGGGTATCGAGGTCATAATTGACCTCCATCGCCATGATCTTGTCGGTCGTGAATTCGGCGCTGCGGTCTTCACCGAGCAGGCCGACTGCGTCGGCGCGGCACTGCCGGCAGTGACGCATCATGTTCATTTCGCCTTCGCAGCTATCCTGCAGCGCCTTCAATTCCTGCGCCGTCGGGCCGCGCTGACCGGTCAGGCCGAACACGGTGCCGTGCTCGGGGGCGGAAATCAGCGGCATGATATTGTGCAGGAACGCGCCGCGCGATTTCACCGCCTTGTTGACCTCAACAAGGTGCTTGTCGTTGATGCCGGGGATCATCACCGAATTGACCTTGCAGAGGATGCCGCGCTCGGTGAGCATCTCGAGCCCCTGCAGCTGCCGGTCGGTCAAGAGCTTCGCGGCCTCGACGCCGGTGTAGCGCTTGTGCTTCCAGAACACCCAGGGATAGATCTTCGCGCCGATCTCGGGATCAACCATGTTGATGGTGATCGTGACGTGATCGACGTTGAAGCCGGCAATGGTGTCGACATGGTCGGGCAGCGCCAGCCCGTTGGTCGAAAGACAAAGCTTGATGTCGGGCGCGGTCTTGTTGATCAGCTCGAAGGTTTTGAAGGTCTTTTCGGGATTGGCGAGCGGGTCGCCGGGGCCAGCGATTCCGAGCACGGTCATCTGCGGAATGGTGGAGGCGACCGCGAGCACCTTCTTGGCGGCCTGCTCCGGGGTCAGCTTTTCGCTGACCACGCCGGGCCGCGATTCATTGGCGCAATCGTATTTGCGGTTGCAGTAGTTGCACTGGATGTTGCAGGCCGGCGCAACCGCCACATGCATTCGCGCGTAGTGGTGATGGGCTTCCTCGCTGTAGCAGGGATGGTTCTTGACCTTCTCCCAGATCTCGGTCGGCAGGTCGCCCTGACCCGCCGCCGATCCGCAGCTCGCCTTGCCGCTGCCACCGCTGGTGCCGCAGCCTTTGTGCTCTGCGATCGCCTGCATCACTTCTCCGACTTTTGCGGCGCTTGGAACGGCGGTACCTTCGTGTATTGAAGCTTGCATGTGCGATCCTCGCTGCTGGCCAAATCCAAAAGTTCCAAAACGAATTAGCTGGAAGACAATTAGCAACTGGCGTGCCATCGCCGAGCGATCGACATCTTTGCAATATTTCAATGGGTTAAAGAAAGAGCGATCGGTGTCGCGTTGCCAACACGTTGTGACGCGTGTTTTCAAAATATGTTAGAAACGTTACAGACTTGGGATTTCGCGGCGTGATGTATAGGGGCATTTGGCCGATTGCCGATTGCAATGCCGCGCGCGGCCCAGCGACGTTGCGCCGCCGCGGGCCGCTGGGCGTGACTAATTGAAAATCTCAGGCGGCCGAGGTCAGAATTTCCGCGGCTTGCGCAAGCGGCATGGCGATCGGCGTCAGCCCCTGGCTGAGCAGAAACCGGAGCTCGTTCTTGCTCAACGTCGCGGGTTCGACAATCGCATAGTGCAATGTCGATGATCGTTTGGTGACCTGGCGCGCATAGGTCCTGAGAAGCTGGTCGTTGAAGCGGCAGCCGATGAAGACAAAGCTACGCTCGGTGCGGCGATCCTTGACCGCGTCCGGGATCGGGGTCTGGATGTCGATCTCCGTCAACACCTCGACATAGTCGGCGTCTGAAATCAGGAAATTCTTCGCCGGCGCAATGCTGCCGTGAGGTTTGTACAGCAAGGTGGTCCAGCCGGTTGCCGCAGCGCGATCGGATTCCTTGCCGGCAGCGTCGTAGAAGCGGTACCAGCGGTCTTCGCCGATGCCGCCGCGGGTGATGCCCTGGACTTCGCCCCAGTCCTTGCGCTCGCCGAGCGCCGCACCCATCGCGCCATCGTACCAGGTGTCGACAATCATAGGCAAGCGCAGCGACGCAAGATAGCGATGCAGTGGCGTCGGCTCCACCGGAGATGCGAACGCCTCCGTCATCAGGGCGGTGACGGTCGACCGGTGCTTCATACTTTCGATATGCTGCGCGGCGGCCCAGGCATTGCCCTTCGCGCGTCGCGGCAGCGCGACCTTGATTCCGAAGAATGCCGCGAGCGCCTCCGGATTTATCGGGGTGGCGGGCTTGGAGAGTTCGGCGAGGCCCGGGCCGAGATAGGGGATGATCGTTCCCGCGCGCAGTTTCGCGGCAACGTCCTTTAGCGATGCCTCGGCATCGGCATGCGTCATGAAATCGATTTGGGGAATGGGAGCGTTCATCAGTCTTCACTTTCCTGGCCGCGCTTGCGGGCATTGACCGTAATGGGAAGCGAGGTTCCCACCGCCATTTCCGGCAGATCGAGCACCCAGCCGTTGGCGATGCGGATCCAGCCACCCCACAGCGACTCATGTTCGGATTCGACGATCGGTTCCTCGAGATCCTTCTTCGGCACGTAGATCGAAAGCCCCGTCTCCGGAGAACGGCGAATCATCACTTTCATAAGGTCAGCTCCTTGGATCGCGATTGGTTCGCCGTGATATCCTTGCGCTGCTGCCACGAGGGTGACGATGCTCTCAATTTGGCAATGATCTCGGGCAGGAAATTCACCACGCAGACCACATCGTCGATCGTGTTGTCGCGTGACAACGAAAACCTGATGGCGCCGCGCAGCGCCGTCATCGGCACATTCATCGCGCGCAGCACATGGGACGGCTCCATCGAACCCGAGGCGCAGGCCGACCCCAAGGAAGCGGCGATCCCTGCCCGGTTCAGATGATGGATGATGGCTTCGCCTTCGAGATGCTCGAAGGCGATATTGGACGTATTCGGCAGCCGGTTCTCTAGGTCACCCAAGACGGAGCAGTCGCCGATCTCGAGGATGCCTCGCTCAAGCCGGTCGCGCAGGGCGCGGACGCGAGTCTGCTCGTCTTCCATGTGAGCGAGCGCCAGCTCGGCGGCTTTCCCCAATCCGACAATCCCAGGCACATTCTCGGTGCCGCCACGCCGCCGCCGCTCCTGCGGCCCGCCGCGAATGATCGGATTGAACTTCGTGCCTTTGCGCAGATAAAGCGCCCCAATGCCTTTGGGTCCGTGCAGCTTGTGTCCGGACAGCGACAGCATGTCGATCCCGGTCGCCTTCAGATCGAGCGGGATCTTGCCGACCGCCTGGACCGCATCGGTATGGAACAGCGCGCCGGCGTCATGCGCCATTGCAGCCAGTTGCTCGACCGGGAACAGCGAGCCGGTTTCGTTGTTTGCAGCCATCACCGACGCAATGGCCGTGCGTGGCCCGAGAACTGACCGATAAGCGTCCATATCGAGCCGACCTTGCGCGTCGACCCCGACGAAATGCACTTTGATCCCGCGCGACGCCGCGAGATGTTCCAGCAGCGAAAGAATGGCGGGATGTTCAACCGCGGTCGTGACGATCTCGTCGCGCCCATCGGGGTTATCGAGGGCTGACAGAATGGCCGAATTGTCGGATTCGGTACCGCCTGACGTGAACACGATTTCGTGGTCGAAGGCAGCGCCAAGCAGCGCCTGCAGGCTTTTGCGCGCCTGCTTCACCGCACCCGCGACCTCACTGCCGAAAGCGTGGGCCGAGGAGGCATTTCCGAACTGCTCGGAGAAATACGGCAGCATCGCTGCGACGGCGGCAGGATCCACGCGCGTCGTCGCATTGTTGTCGAGGTAAATCGGCCGCACGGAACGCCTCTTTCAATGCCGCGCCTTCGCAGCTCCAGCGACCGGGATCAGGCGCACGAATTCGCCGAGCTTTTCCACCAGGCGCGCCTGGATGCCCTCGAGCGTGGCGCTGCTCAATTTGCAGAAGACGCAGGCGCCGGTGAGCTTGACCATGATCTTGTTGCCGTCGATCTCGATCAGCTGACAGTCGCCGCCGTCCCGCTGCAGGTTCGGGCGGATCTCCTCGATTACTGCCTTGATGATCTCGGCGCGATCTACTTCCGCGTTCGGCAACTGCTTTGAATGTTCGGTTTCAACCAGCATGATCTTGATTTCTTTCCTTAGGCCAGGCTCACCCCTATCGGGTACTCAACCGAACGATTTTCCGCAGGAGCAGCTATTCTTCGCGTTCGGGTTTTCGAAGGTGAAGCCAGAGCCCTCAAGGGCGATCACGAAGTCGATCGTCGTGCCCGCGAGGTATTCGTGGCTCTTGTTGTCGACGAAGACGCGCACGCCGTCGCGCTCGATCACGGTGTCGTCGGGATCGACCTCATCGACGAGACCCAGCATGTATTTGTAGCCGGCGCAGCCGCCCGCCTCGACCATGATGCGCAAACCGTCGACCGGCTTGTTGGCCGTGGAGATCGCGTTGCGCACCGCATTCAGCGCACTGTCGGTCAGATTGATCATTGCTCGCCCTCGTTGCTAGGACCATTGAGCAATGAGTTGGCAAGACTTATGCCATGCCGCAATTCATTGATAATACAACGCTTTATGGTATTCCCCTGTCGCCTTTGCGACGCGTGTCAGGTTTCCGACAGGGCGGCTTTGCGCCGCCGGGCACGGTCAGGCTCCGATCGGGGGCCGAGGTCGATCCCGCGGAACATCGCGCAGCGCTCGAACACCTCCAGGGTCGGAGGCACTTTCCGGTGGTGGCAATATTTGGCGACGAGTTTTGCCAGTCCCTTGATGTCGCGGCCCGACGTCGCCGGAAAGGTTCCGACCAGGGCATCCAACAGCGGGGCGTCGACCGCGAGCCCGAATTGTTCGGTCATGACGGTCCATATCTTGCGGCGCGCCTCGTCGTCAGGCGGAACGAATTTGATCAGTGCGATGCAGCGCGAGACGATTGCCTCATCGATATCGTCGATGCGGTTGGTGGTCAGGAACAGCAAGCCGTTGAAATATTCCAGCACCCGCAGGAACACGCCCACTACGGCGTTCATGGTGATGTCGTCGTCGCGACGCTTGATGTAGACGTCGGCCTCGTCGATCAGCATGACCGCACCCCAACGCTGCGCGCGCATCAAGGCATCCTTGAGCGCGTTTTCCATGGCGGACACGTTCAGCCCGAGTTGACCGGAATGTACCCGGTAAAGCGGCCGCTGGATCATTTCAGCGTAGACCTCGGCCGTCAGCGTCTTGCCGACCCCGGGCGGCCCCGCGCATAAAACCGTGGTGCCTCCGGATTTTCCGGCGACGATATCGTCCATCAAGACATCCATCTCGGCGGTCAGGATGTCGATCAGGTCGGTCTGCTCCTCCGGCAGGATCAGCTTTTGCTTCAGGTCCGGCTGATAGACGTAAGGCGTTAGGTCGCCGACATGGACCCAGACGTGATGATGCAGTTCGAGGTGAAACATCAGCATATAGGGATGCACCGGAATCCGGCAGAATAGGCCTTTCGGAATTGACGCCTTGGACTGCTCTACTTCGACTTCGGCGTCATAGAGATTGCTCTTGGCCGCCTTTCTCAGATACTGGCCGAGGATATCGCCGGTCACCTCGAGCGTCAGCGCGCGCGTGCTCAAAATGGCCTCGTCATTGACGAGGCGTCCCGAACCGCCGCCCGACGACAACACGACCACGTCCTTGCGTGACCAGTCCGTATCCCGGTGCGATGAGTTCGGGTCTTCGGTGAAGAAGCCGGTGCCGACGCCGGAAAACTGGTGACCATACCGAGCGTAATCTTTTCTGGTACACCGGCTGGCCCGATTATATTACCAGCCCCGAATTTTCCATGCGCTGGGAAGGCAGGTTGATTCCGACGGAGACCGGGCCGTATCGCTTCCACCTGAAAAGCTTCGGGCCAAAACGGGTTTTTCTGGTCGGCAAGCAACTGACCAACAACTACACTTCGGTGGAGGCCTATACCATCCCCGTGGATCTTCAAGCCGGAAAGGAATACGACTTTGCCTTTGAGACCGCCAATTCGGCCTTGGGCGCTTTCAGGGCCCAGCTCTTCTGGAAGACTCCGGAAATTTTTGCCTGGGAAAAAATCGTCGAGCCGCGAGAGAAAACCAGGCCGGTTTATCTGCCCGCTGAAAATCAATGGGTGGACTTTTGGACCGGACAGACTCTTCCCGGCGGTCAAACGATTGTTGCGGATGCGCCCATCGACAAGATTCCGCTCCTGATCAAGTCAGGCTCCATCATACCTATGGGCCCGTTTATTCAATACGCGGCTGAAAAACCGGCCGATCCCATTGAGTTGCGCATCTATCCCGGCGCGGATGGAAGTTTCACGTTGTATGAAGACGAGAACGACAATTACAATTATGAAAAGGGCATTCATGCCACCATTGCTTTTCACTGGGATGATGCAAATCGCCGGCTCACCATTGATGACCGGAAAGGCTCCTTTCCTGGCATGCTGAAGGAACGCAGTTTCAACATCGTCATTGTGGGAAAAGACCACGGAACCGGGGTGGAAACCACGGGCAACCCGGACAAGGTCATTTTATACCAGGGCAACCGACAAATCATTCAATTATAGACGGAAAACGGCGCGGTGTGAAAAAGCTGCTGATGAATGGCCGGGCAATCGCGGGCAATGTTTTGCCGGTGCGCGCGTCGCATCCGGAGCCCATCCACGTGGTGGCCGTGCTGGAAGGTTAATTACTTTTCCGCGGCGAGGACGGCGTAACTGTGGGGCGGGAGATGGAGGTTGAAGGAC
>JBKQRS010000610.1:0-4053 GCA_052143915.1 Bradyrhizobium sp. | reverse complement strand
TCCCGCAACGTGCAGCAGGCCGCCGAGGGCACCCTGCAGGTCTCGTCCAACATCACCGACGTGCAGCGCGGCGCCAGCGAGACCGGCTCGGCCTCCTCGCAGGTTCTGTCGGCCGCACAGTCGCTGTCCGGCGACAGCAACCGCCTCAAGCTCGAGGTCGGCAAGTTCTTAAGCTCGGTAAGGGCGGCCTGAAGCGGTCCCCGCCCTGACGGCCCCGGGTCAAACCGGCAGGGCACGCCGCTGTTGCCGCCGCGCCGGCGGTGTGCCCTGCCGGTAGCCGTGCGCCCAAGCTGTTGCGCCGGACGATTGCGCCGCCCTCGCCTCGGAGGGTTCATCCCCGTAAACCTACGGAGGGAAGAATTAACGCCATTGAAGTCCGCAGCGGCTACGATTCCGCGCGGTGAGCTGGATATCGAAGACGATTGTCACTTAATTATTTCATCCATGATATCCGCCGAGAATTCACTGAACGCCAGTCAGGCTGCGGAGATCGAGGATGTCGTTTGCAATGCCAATTCGGCTCAGAATGACCATTGGCCGAAAGATCTACGCCCTCATTGGTCTCGGCTTCTTGGGACTTCTGGGAGTTGCCATTCTCGACTCGCGTGAGCTGGCGTTGAGCCTCAAGCAGCAGAAGCAGTTCGAGCTTCAGCATCTCGGTGAACTGGCCCTCGGTATTGTCAAGGAAGAGTATGCGCTGGCGCAAAAAGGCGAGGCGGTCGCCGATGCGCAGAAGCGGGCGCTAACACGTGTCGCGGCTCTCCGATATGGCAACAATGATTACTTCTGGATCAACGACATGCAGCCGCGCATGGTCATGCATCCGATAAAGCCGGAGATGAATGGCAGCGATCTTTCAACCTACAAGGACCCGAACGGAAAGGCATTGTTCATCGATGCCGTCGATGTCGTAAGGAAGGATGGGGCGGGCTTCATTCCCTACGAGTGGCCAAAGCCGGGCTTCGTCCAGCCGCAACCAAAGCTGTCCCGCGTCGTCGGCTTTGCTCCATGGGGCTGGGTTATCGGCACCGGCGTTTATATCGATGACCTCAACGCACAGGCTTGGGCTTCGACCCAGCATACGCTGCTGGCTGCCGGCCTGGTGCTGCTGATTACGCTCGCCGTATCGATGTTCGTTGCCCGCGGGATTACCCGGCCGCTGCAGCTCATGACGGGTACAATGAAAGCCCTTGCCGGCGGCAAGCTCGACGTCGAGGTCCCTGGCATCGGCCGGCGCGACGAGGTCGGCGAGATGGCTGAGGCCGTCGAAGTCTTCAAGAGTAATGCGGCCGCACGCCTGGGCCTGGAAGCGGAGCGGAAGGAAGCGGAGATCCGCGCCGTCGCCCAGCGCAAAGCGGACATGCACAAGATGGCTGATGATTTTGAGGGCGCGGTGGGCAAGATCATCGAAACGGTGTCGTCGGCCTCGACCGAGCTTGAAGCCTCGGCCGGAATGCTCAGCTCGACCGCAGAGCGCGGGGAGGCACTCGCGACCATGGTTGCAGCAGCGTCGGAGGAAGCCTCCACCAACGTGCAGTCAGTGGCGTCGGCGACCGAGGAGATGGCCTCATCTGTCAACGAGATCAGCCGCCAGGTGCAGGAATCGGCGCGGATGGCCGGCGACGCGGTTGATCAGGCCCGCGTTACCAACGACCGCGTCAGCGCATTGTCGAAGGCGGCGGCACGCATCGGCGATGTGGTCGAGTTGATCAACAACATTGCCGGCCAGACCAATCTCCTGGCCTTGAATGCCACCATCGAGGCGGCCCGTGCCGGCGAAGCCGGCCGTGGCTTCGCCGTCGTTGCTTCGGAAGTGAAGGCGCTGGCCGAGCAGACCGCGAAGGCGACCGGCGAGATTGGTGAGCAGGTCACCGGAATCCAGGCGGCGACCCAGGAATCGGTGGGGGCCATCAGGGAAATCAGCGGCACGATCGAAAGGCTGTCTGAGGTTTCGTCGGCGATTGCCGCGGCGGTAGAGGAGCAGGGCGCGGCGACCCAGGAGATTTCCCGCAACGTCCAGCAGGCCGCTCAGGGCACCCAGCAGGTCTCCTCCCATATCACCGACGTGCAGCGCGGTGCCGGCGAGACCGGCTCGGCATCCTCGCAGGTTCTCTCGGCGGCGCAGTCGCTGTCTGGAGAGAGCAGCCGCCTCAAGCTCGAGGTCGGCAAGTTCTTAAGCTCGGTTAGGGCGGCGTGAGGGCCAGCCGCCGGATTGGCTCCGCGGCGATCACGCTACGGACAATCGGTACACGCGACCGAATCGATGGCTCTGCCGCAAACGCGGTCGGAATGCCTGACGACTATTGGGAGGCCGTCCCACCTGCAAGTCTACGGAACACGAATTAACGTTAAATGAAGGTGCGCCGACTATGCTTCCCGCCGCCCGATTCGGCTTCGCGAGTCTGATTCGCCCATCGAAATACTCCTGTAATTCGGAACGTGGACAGCCAACAACATGATCAAGCTCAATCGTATCGGTAACAAGCTTGGCGCCGTGGGCTTGTTCGGCGTTCTCCTTTCGGGAGGAATGGTGGCCAATCAGATGGTTTCGGAGTCGACCATCAATTCAGCCAACGACCGCGCCGGAGTGCAGCAGATGGTCTCCGATCACACCCTTCAAGGTAAAATTGCGTTGCGGGGAATGGAGCTGGCGGTACGCGATATCAGACAGTCAAAGAACCCGCCGGAACTTGAGAAGAGCTTGGGCGGCCTGAACGCCGCCTTTGCCACCCTGACCAGGGAACTCGATGTTGCGATTGCCAATGTCGTGAAGCCGGAACACAAGGACCGCCTGCAGAAGATCAGATCCCTCGCAGTCGAATACCATAATTACGCGTCGGAACTCGGAAAGGCCCAGGTCAGGATATTCGAGATAACTAACAAGCGGACCGAACGCTCCGCCGAATGGACCAAGACATTTGAAGGCCTGCTCTTGTCGCCGGGGCTGATACGCGCAGCAAATCAATCCGATGTCGAAAAGGTCCTGAACGAAGCCGATTCAGCGTTCAATTCGGTTCGTTCAGCGACCTGGCAATTGATTGCCACCGGCGACGAGGGCCAGAAGCAGGTGATCGTCAATCGTACCGGCGGGCTGGATGACACGTTGGACAGTGCCAGGAGCATCATCAGCGATTCCGGACTTCTAGGTACGATTGATTCGCTCGCGACAATTGTGAAAGGATTTTCCGCGGCTACTCGCGAGGCGATCGAGGCGGAAGCGGTCAAAAAAGAGCTTGTCGACGTGAAGGCGTTGCCGACCGCCAATCAAATCCATGAGTTGATGCAAAAGGCGCTGGACATTGCCGAGAGGAACGCCGAGGAGGCCAAGACGCTGGCAAAGACCGAGCTGAACCAGGCGAACCGCTTGAGTTTCGCGTTGGCGATTGTCATGATGGTATCGCTGGTCGGCTCGGTGGTCTTCACCTTTGTCGATGTTTCAAGACCCCTGATGCGCCTTAACGGCGCGCTCGGAAAAATGGCTGCCGGCGAGTTGAACATCGAAATTCCCGGCGCGAAACGCGGCGATGAAGTCGGCGACTTAGCCAAGACGGTCATCGTCATTCGCGAGAATGCCGAGCAGAAAGCGCGGAATGAAGCCGAAGCCAAGGTAAACCAGGATCGACGTGCCGCGGAGCAGCGCAAGGCCGACATGATCAAGCTCGCCGACACCTTCGAAACCGCCGTGGGCGAAATCGTCGAAACCGTGTCGTCGGCAGCGACCGAACTGGAAGCCTCGGCTTCTACGCTCACCTCGACCGCGGAGCGCGCACAGGAACTCACCACGGTGGTCGCAGCAGCCTCCGAAGAAGCCTCCACCAACGTGCAGTCGGTGGCCTCGGCGACGGAAGAGATGGCCTCATCGGTCAACGAGATCAGCCGACAGGTGCAGGAATCGGCGCGGATGGCGAGCGATGCCGTCGGTCAGGCGCGCACCACCACCGACCGTGTCAGCGAATTGTCGAAGGCAGCAAGCCGCATCGGCGACGTTGTCGAACTGATCAATACCATCGCCGGACAGACCAATCTGCTGGCGCTCAACGCCACCATCGAGGC
>JBKQRS010000609.1:0-14668 GCA_052143915.1 Bradyrhizobium sp. | reverse complement strand
GGCGAACAGGCGTTTGATGTCGCGCCGGCGATAGAGCATGAAGGCTGCGAATACCACGGAAATCAGGCCGATCGTCGCCATCAGCGGGCCGGGCGCGATCGCCACCGGATTGGCGGCCAGCAATATCTTGAAGCGCAATAGCGCATAGAGCGCGACGTTGAGCAGCAGCCCCGACAGCACCGCGGATATCGGCGTCGGACCTTCGGCGTGGGCGTCGGGCAGCCAGGCGTGCAGCGGTGCGAGGCCAACTTTGGTGCCGTAGCCGAGAAACAGGAAAATAAAAGCCACGTTGAGGAGCGCGGGGTCGAAATTCGCGGCATGTTCGATCAGGATCGTCCAGACCATGCCATCCTGGCCCTCACCGACGATCGGACGCGCCGCCATGTAGACCAGGATGGTGCCGAACAGCGCGAACGCAATTCCGACACTGCCCAGGATGAAATATTTCCAGGCCGCTTCCAGCGCGGCGTGCGTGCGATAGATGCCGACCATCAGCACCGTCGTCAACGTCGCGATTTCCACCGCCACCCACATCAAGCCGATATTGTTCGACACGAACGCCAGGTTCATGCCGAACATCATGATCTGATACATGGCGTGGTAAAAACGCAGATAGGCCGGCGTCAACCTGCCGGCTTCGAGCTCGTGGGCGATGTAGCTTGCGCTGAAGATGCTGGTGGTGAAGCCGACGAAAGTGTTGAGCACGATGAAGACGATGTTCAGGTCGTCGACCAGCACGTACGGACCCGGCTGCGGACGTTCGATCACGAATAATGAGAGCGCGGAGAGAAATGTCGCGAGGCTGGCGATCACGTTCAAACGCGCGGTCAGGCGGTAGCCCGGCAGCGCGGCCAGCAACGCCGCCGAGCCGATTGGAATCAACAGCACAGCCGCCACGGGATCGAAGGAATACGCGCTCATCGCCGCTCACCCCGGAAGTCGTCGAGCGCGGAGACATCCACGGAATCGAAACGTTCACGAATCCGGAACAGGAAGATGCCTATGACGATGAAGGCGATCAGGATCGAAAACGCCACGCTGATCTCCACGACGAGCGGCATGCCCTTGGCGCCGGTAGCCGCCAGCACCAGCCCGTTCTCGAGCGACATGAATCCCACGACCTGACTGACGGCGTTGCGGCGCGTCACCATGACCAGAAGTCCGAGCAGCACGACCGACAGCGCGAAAGCGAGATCCTCGCGCGCCAGCGGATCGGCCTCGGCGGTGACCCGCAGCATCAGGACCATGGAGAGGGCGACCAGCGCCATCCCGGCCAGCATGGTCGGGCCGATACCAACGGCCGACTCGATGTCGCGATGAATTCCGAGCTGCTTGACGATGCGATGCAGCGCAACCGGAATGATGATCGCCTTGAAGACAAGGGCGATGGCTGCCGTGATGTAGAGATGCGGCGCGTTCTGGACATAGGCCTGCCAGGCGACCGAAAGCGTCAGCAGCAGGGCATGGAGTGCAAAGACGTTGAGCAGCGAATAAAGCCGGTCCTGGTACAGCATCATGAAGCTGATCAGGACCAGTCCGCCGGCCAGCGTATGCGAGACGTCGAAGGAGAGGCTGTGCATCTGCATCAGAAACTCCTCGACACGAACAAGAGCAGCGTACCGAGCAATCCCAGCATCAACGCCGCGCCGAGAAATTGCGGAACGCGGAAGACCCGCATCTTAGCGGTGGCGGTCTCGAACAGCGCGAGGAAGAAGCCGGCCACCGCAAGTTTGACGACGTAGGCGGCGGCACCGATGGTGTAAGCCAGCGGGCCGGTTCCGAACACGGCGATTTTCCAGGGCAGGAACACGCAGGCGATCAGGGAAATATAGAGCAGCAGCTTGAGAAACGCGCCGAATTCGATCATCGCGAGATGGCGCCCCGAATATTCGAGAATCATGGCCTCATGCACCATCGTGAGCTCCAGATGCGTGGCCGGATTGTCGACCGGTATCCGCGCGTTCTCGGCGAGCGCCACCATGATCAGTGCGATGACCGCCATTCCCAGCGATACCCGCAATCCGACGTAGGACGACGCCATGAAATTCGCGACCGTGGAAAGCTGGGTCGAGCCGGCAACCAGCGCCATGCAAAACACGATCAGCAGCATCGCCGGCTCCGCAAGCGCCGCGATCATGACTTCGCGGCTGGAGCCGATGCCGCCAAAGCTGGTGCCGACGTCCATCCCGGCCAGCGCAAGAAAGAAGCGGGCACTTCCGAGCAGGGCTACGATGGCGATCAGGTCCGCCGTCCAGTTGAACAACAGGCCGGTGGCGAACGTCGGCACCAGCGCTGCGGCCACCCAGATCGCGGCAAAGGTCACGTAGGGCGTCACGCGGAACAGCCACGAGGCGTTCTCGGCGAGCACCACTTCCTTGCGGAGCAGCCGCAACAGATCGCGATAGGGTTGAAAGATCGAAGCGCCCTGGCGACGCACCAGCCGCGCCTTGATCTTGCGCACGAAGCCGGTCAGCAGCGGGGCGAGCAGCAGCACCAGCAGCATCTGCGCGCCCTGCACCAGGATGTCCGAGATCATGACCATATCGCGAGCACCAACAGCAGCGTGACGAGGGTGACGAAGACGAGACTGAGATACTGACGGATGGTCAGGAACTGCAGACGGTTGAGCCGTTCGGAGGACAGGCCAACCGCGCTCGCAATCGGCGCGTACATTCCCTCCCAGATCAGATCGTGCAATTCGATCCTGAACCGGGCCGGCCTGACATCTCCGGGGGCCGGCATCTCGACATGGTCGCGGGCGTGGAACACGAGCGCGCCGAAAACGCGGCGGATCGGCTGGGCGAAGCTTGCGCTGGAATACTGGGTCGCGGGGGTCGGGTCGGTAAAGCCGCAGCCCCAGGCCGGTCCCCGCCGCAGCGCACGAGAGGCGAAGCGATGAATGAAGAAGATGGCCAGCGAGGCGGATATCGTGATGAACACCATCACCAGCAATCCATTGTATGAACTGCGGCTCTCCGCGATCGGCGCGATCGAAAGCCAGGCTTCGTTGGCCTGGATCGGCATGCGGCCACCGAGGATCTCGGTCGTAACGGGGGAAAGCGCGTCGATCACCAGTCCGGGCAGGATTCCGGCCAGCAAGCAAAGCGTGGCGAGGATGAACATCGCTGACAGCGAGTAGCGGTCGACTTCACTGGCGGTTTCCGCCACCACGCTGCGCGGCCGTCCGAGAAAGCTGACGCCGAATGCCTTGACGAAGCAGGCGGCGGCCAGCGCCGCCGCCAGTGCCAGCATTGCGCCTGCCGCAGGCACCATGATCTTCAAGGCCCATTGCGGCAACTCCGGACTCTGCAGCACGGCCTGGAACATCAGCCATTCCGAAACGAAACCGTTGAAAGGCGGAAGCGCCGATATCGCGACGCAACCGACCAGGACGGCAAAGCTGGTCAACGGCATGCGGTGAATGAGGCCGCCCAGTTTGTCCATGTCCCGCTCGCCGGTCGCGCTCAGCACGGCGCCGGCCCCGAAGAACAGGAGGCTCTTGAAGAAGGAGTGGTTGAGGACGTGGAACAGGGCTGCCGTGAAGGCGAGTGCTGCCGCCAGTTTCAGCCCGTTGGCCTGAAACGCCAGCGCAAGACCGAGGCCTGCGAAGATGATGCCGACATTTTCGATCGTCGAGTAGGCGAGCAGGCGCTTGAGATCCTTTTCCATCATCGCGTACAAGATCCCCATCACGGCGGTGATGCTGCCGAGGAAAAGGATGACCACGCTCGCCGGCCATGTCGGCGGTCCCAGGAGATCGAACACGACGCGAATGAAGCCGTAGATCGCGACCTTGGTCATGACGCCGCTCATCAGCGCCGACACGTGGCTGGGAGCCGCGGGATGGGCAAGCGGCAGCCAGACATGCAACGGCACCAGGCCGGCCTTTGAACCGGCACCGAGCAACATCAGGATCAACACCAGCGCCGCCGCGTAGGGCGTGTGCTGTGCGTTACGGATCGCTGCAAATCCATAATCCCCCGCCGGTCCCGCCAGCAGGCCGAAGGCCAGCAGAAGTGCGAGCGTGCCGAAGCTCGCCATCACCAGATAGACGTAGCCGGCCCTGGCGTTGCCTGCTTCGCGGTGGTGCGCCATGACCAGTGCCCAGGAAACCAGCGACATGAATTCCCAGCACAGCAGATAGGAAAACGCATCATCCGCCAGCACCACGAGATTCATGCCGGCCAGAAAGGCCGGGAAGAAGGGAAGCACGCGGTCCGGTGCGGGCTCGTGGTGGCCGTAGCCGAGGCCATAAAGGCTTGCCGCGGCTCCTCCCAGGTTGACGACGACAAGGAAAAACGAGGCCAGCGCGTCGAGGCGGAAATGGGCGCCCAGCCACGGCAGTCCGATCGGCAGCGTCAGACCGGCGGCGTTTGCCGTATCGCCAAGCAGCCACCGAAGGGATCCAATCAATGCAATCGCGGACACCACCAGCGTCGCGCCGTAGATGACGGCCGTGCAGGCCCTTGAGCGACTCAGAACGATCGCCAGCACCGCCAATCCAAGCAAGGCGGCAACACACGCCATTTGCAAGACGACGGCTGACATTATGTGCGCGCCCTTGCTCTGCTTGACGCCTTGTTTTCCGTTCGAGCACCCAGAGCGGGCTTGGCCGAACCCGAATTTGCCTTCAGTCGAACGCCGCGTCCCAGTGAATGGCTGACAGCCCCCTCGTCGATCATCTCGATCCCCGCCGCTTCGAATGCGGCGATCAACTTGACCAGCGAATCGACATTGCCGCGCACCATCGTTTGAGAGGCCTCCATCCGCTGAATGGTTGGCACGGAAAGCCCCGATAGCTTTGCGAGCCGGCGTTGATCGATGCCAAGAAGCGCCCTGGCGGCTCGCAGTTGAGCTGCGGTGATCATCGACCTGCCTTGCTCCGGGGACCCCTAGCCGATATCAGACATCATCTTTACATGATAATTAATGATGTTAAAATGTCAATAAATGATATTTCAGATATCTAATCTGAGGGGTTGGGGCATCTATGAAGCCGTCGCCTTCATGAACCATCCTTGGAGCCCTGGTTTTGACGGAAATCAAAGCCGAGCTTTTGATCTGTCGTCCTGGCGCGTTCTTTCTTTGTGCGAACAATGTTGCTCGGTCCCGGCGATGGTGCCTCGAGCGATGGTTGATTGACGCCGCCGCATTGACTTGGAAACCGGCTTGCCTGATTTGAATGGTGACGGCGTCCATGGACCGGGCGCCACGACAGGATTGGCGATCGCGGCTATGAGCAAACCTCGCGCAGCATGCCTGATCGGATGGCCGGCGGCGCATTCGCGCTCGCCGCTGATCCATCATTATTGGCTGCGGACGCTCGGTATCGAGGGCGGCTACAATATCGAGGCGGTGCCGCCCGAAGGCTTTGCCGAATTCGTGCTGCATTTGTCGGCGCATGGCTTTGTCGGCGCCAACGTCACCATTCCGCACAAGGAGCGCGCGCTGGCGCTGTCGGTGCCCGACGCGCGGGCGCGTGCGGTCGGCGCGGCCAATACCTTGTGGTACGAGGGCAGCGAGCTGCGCTCGACCAACACGGACATCGAAGGCTTCATCCATAATCTCGACGCCTGCGCGAAGGGGTGGGACGGAATCGAGGACGCGCTGGTGTTGGGCGCCGGCGGGTCGTCGCGCGCGGTGGTGTTCGGACTTGTCGAGCGCGGCATCAAGCGCGTGCATCTGGCGAACCGGACCAGCGACCGGGCGCGTGCGCTTGCGGATCAATTCGGCGAAACCGTGCATCCTCTTCCATGGGAGACCATCGGCGAGGCGCTGCCGCACGCCGGACTGCTCGTGAACACGACCTCGCTCGGCATGCACGGCCAGCCCGCGCTGCAGATCGACGTGGGCCTGCTCCCGTCGCATGCGATCGTCGCCGACCTGGTCTACGTTCCCCTGGAGACCCCGCTACTGGCGGCCGCGCGGGCGCGCGGCCTGGAGACGGCCGATGGTCTGGGCATGCTGCTGCATCAGGCGGTGCGCGGATTTGAATTATGGTTCGGACGCCGTCCTGAAGTGACGCCGGAATTGCGTGCGCTGGTCGAGGCTGATCTCACAAACGCTTGATTGCGGGCCGTATGAGCCGGAATATCATGAAAGCGTCGGTGTCCGTGGATAGACTGGGATCGCCGGAGAACACGACATGCCGATTCATCGTCCAACGCTCGCCCGTCCGCTTGTCGCGATCGCAATCGTGGCTGCCTCCTCGCTGTTTGCGATCGCCCAGCAGTCGCCTTCGCCGTCGCGGGTGCGCGGCACCATCGTCAGCGTCGACGGCGATGTGCTGTCGGTCAAATCGCGCAGCGGCGAGGACGTCAAGTTGCACATGACCGCTGATATGAAGGTGGTGGGAATCATCAGGATTGCGCTGTCCGACATCAAGCTCGGCTCGTTCGTCGGCGCAACGACGGTGCCTGGACCGGACGGCCGTCAAGACGCGGCCGAGGTGCACGTCTTCCCGGAAAGCATGCGCGGCACCGGCGAGGGATCGCGGCCTTACGATCTGCGTCCCAACTCCACCATGACCAATGCGACGGTCGCGGAGACGGTCGCAGGCAATGACGGCCAGACCCTGATGATCAAATACAAGGACGGCGAGAAGAAAGTCGTGGTCGCCCCCGATACGCCGGTCGTGACCTATGTTCCCGCCGACAAATCCGAATTGAAGCCCGGCGCCAAGATCATCGCCTTCGTCAAGCAGTTGCCGGACGGATCGTTCGAAACCAACCGCATCAGTGTCGGCCGCGACGGGCTGACGCCGCCGATGTGAATATCCCGGAATAACCCCGCCCTTGCGGGGTATTCCCTTAAGTCCTGTTGCTCCAATCAACGCTTTTGAGGAAAAACACCATGCCGAAACTCTCTTCGTGGAAGACGCGCACGGTCGTAGTTTCGCTGACGGTCCTGTCCGTGTTGGCCTCGGCCGCGTGGGCCCAGCAGCCGCCGCCCGTGCGCATTCGCGGCACCATCGAAAGCGTCGACGGTCCCATGCTGATGATCAAGTCGCGCGAAGGCACCGACATGAAGGTGCGTATGACCGACAACGTGGCGGTGTTCGGCGTCGCTAAGACCGACCTCTCCGAAATCAAGCCGGGGTCCTACATCGGGGTATCGGCGATGCCGGAACCTGATGGAACCCAGAAGGCGCTGGCCGTGCACATCTTCCCCGAGAGCCAGCGCGGCGCGGCCGAAGGCTTTCGTCCCTGGGATCTGCGTGCGGGCAGCACGATGACCAATGCCACCGTCGCCGAGACGGTCAAAGGTACCGACGGCCAGAACATCCTGGTGAAATACAAGGACGGCGAAAAGAAAGTCGTGGTGCCGCCGGGCACGCCGGTCGTCACATTTGTCGCCGGCGACAAGTCTGAGGTGAAGCCGGGCGCCAAGATCATCATCTTCGGCGCGGTGAAGAAGGACGACGGCATTCTGGAAGCCAACCGCGTCAACATCGGCCGCGACGGCATCACCCCGCCGATGTGATTGTTGTCACCCTCTCCCCTTGTGGGAGAGGGTGCCAGAGATGCGAAGCATCGAAGGCGGGTGAGGGGTCTGTGTCCGCGGATAGAGACCCCTCATCCGGCGCGGACTTTGTCCGCGCCACCTTCTCCCACAAGGGGAGAAGGAAAGTGACAGCCGGGACGACGATGAAGTTCGTTCTTCGCCCCTCAAACCGCCAGCACGTGATCGTCGATCTCGCCGATGGTGTTGACGCCGCACAGGCCCATGGTCGTTGAGAGTTCGTTGCGGATGATGTCGATCGCCTTGGCGACGCCGGGACCGCCGAAGGCGCCGAGGCCATAAATGTAGGCCCGGCCGATCATGCAGGATTTGGCGCCGAGCGCGAGCGCGCGCATCACGTCCTGGCCGGAGCGGATGCCGCCGTCGAACATGATCTCCATCTTGTCGCCGATCGAATCCACAATCTCCGGCAGGGCTTCGATCGTGGAAGGTGCGCCGTCGAGTTGACGGCCGCCATGGTTGGAGACGACCAGCGCCTGCGCGCCGGATTTCGCCGCCTCATTGGCGTCCTCGACGTCGAGAATACCCTTAAGCACCAGTTTGCCGGGCCAGATGCTGCGGATCCAGTCGACATCCTTCCAGTTCAGCGTGGTGTCGAACTGCGTGCCGATCCAGCTTCCGAGCGAGGTGATGTCGTCGGCGCCCTTGAGGTGACCGACGAGATTGCCGAAGGTGCGGCGCTTGCCGCGCAAGACGCCAGCCACCCAGGCCGGCTTGGTGGCGATATCGAAAAGCTTCGACAGCGTCCACTCCGGCGGCACCGTCATGCCGTTCTTGATGTCGGCATGGCGCTGCCCGATCACCTGCAGATCAACGGTCAGCACCAGCGCGCTGCACTTCGCCGCGATGGCACGCTCGATCAGCGCCTTGATGAAGCCGCGGTCCTTCATGACGTACAACTGGAACCAGAACGGCTTGTCGACATTGGCGGCGACGTCCTCGATCGAACAGATCGACATCGTGCTCAACGTGTAGGGAATGCCTGCGGCCTGCGCGGCGCGGCAGGCATGAATTTCGCCGTCGCCATATTGCATGCCGGTCAGGCCGACCGGCGCCAGGATCAGGGGCAAGCCTGCGGGTTCGCCGAGAATGGTGGTCGAAAGATCGCGCTTCGACACATCCACCAGGATGCGCTGGCGGAACTTGATCTGCGCAAGATCCTCGCGGTTGGCGCGCAGCGTTTCCTCGGCATAGGAGCCGCGATCGGCGTAGTCAAAAAATGCCTTGGGCACCTTTCGCATATGGCGCTGGCGCAGATCTTCGATGCAGGTGATGTGTTTCATGGACGTTCCAAGCCTTGTTGTATTTTGCCTTCTTGTATTTGCCGCTTTGTCTGTTCATCTAGCACGCTTGGGCCCCTCGCCAAATCGCTTCACGGCAAACTCAAGGGAAGCTCTCATGACCGGACCGCGCAATAAGCCCGCCGACGCCAAAAACACGGAAAAGCGCCAGCTCGACCAGGCCCTGGAGGAAGGGCTGGAAGAGACCTTCCCGGGGTCGGACCCCGTCAATGTCACCCAGCCGCCGCCCTCGAAGGCGGACCATCACGTCAAGCGCAAGGATTAGGGCGCGGGCGTGCCACCGATGGCTGCGGGCATAACTCCAGCGTTAACAATATGTTAGGCGCCGAGACACGGGCTGGTACCCCGTAATGATTAATCATATTTTTTGAAGTCATTTTAGCGCCGAAGGCATTATAACCGCCTGCACGCTAGGATGGGCGGGCGTTCGGGGCTTCTCGCCGGATGGTTCAAGAAGCCTGGACGATGCTGGGGGTCAAATGAGCCGCAAATATTTCGGTACGGATGGGATTCGGGGCCTCGCCAATGGCCTGATCACCCCGGAGCTCGCGCTCAAGGTCGGGCAGGCGGCCGGATTGGTGTTTCAGCGCGGCGAGCATCGCCATCGCGTCGTCATCGGCAAGGATACGCGTCTTTCCGGGTACATGATCGAATACGCGATGGTGGCCGGCTTCACCTCGGTCGGCATGGATGTGCTGCTGCTCGGCCCGATGCCGACGCCGGCGGTAGCAATGCTGACCAAATCGATGCGGGCCGATCTCGGCGTGATGATTTCCGCTTCGCATAATCTGTTTGAAGACAACGGCATCAAATTGTTTGGCCCGCAGGGGTTCAAACTGTCGGACGATGTCGAGAAGCAGATCGAGCTGCTGCTGGATGAATCCATCGACAAGCGCCTGGCGCAAAGCGCGAGCCTCGGGCGCGCCCGCCGCATCGACGGCGTCCATGACCGCTACATCGAATTCGCCAAGCGAACGCTGCCGCGCGAACTCAGCCTCGACGGCCTGCGCGTGGTGGTCGATTGCGCCAACGGCGCGGCCTACAAGGTGGTGCCGGAAGCGCTGTGGGAGCTCGGCGCCGATGTCATCTCCATCGGCGTCGATCCCGATGGCTTCAACATCAACAAGGAATGCGGATCGACCTCGCCGGAGGCATTGAGCCGCAAGGTGCGCGAAATGCGCGCCGACATCGGCATCGCGCTCGATGGCGACGCCGATCGCGTTATCCTGGTCGACGAGCGCGGACACCTGGTCGATGGCGACCAGCTGCTCGCGGTGATCGCGCAAAGCTGGAAGGAAGATGGCCGGCTTGCGAGGCCAGGCATCGTCGCCACGGTGATGTCGAACCTGGGACTGGAGCGCTTCCTCGAAGGCCAAGGCATCGAGCTCATACGCACGCCGGTCGGCGACCGTTACGTGCTGGAGCGGATGCTGAACGGCGGTTACAATCTCGGTGGCGAGCCCTCCGGCCACATTATTCTGTCCGACTACGCCACCACCGGCGACGGCTTCGTTGCGGCACTGCAGGTGCTCGCCGTGGTGCAAAAACTTCGTCGCCCGGTGTCCGAGGTCTGCCGCCGCTTCGATCCGCTGCCGCAGATCCTGAAGAATGTGCGTTACCGCAGCGGCAAGCCGCTCGACGACGCCGAGGTCAAGTCGGCCATCGTCGCCGGCGAGAAGCGGCTGAATGGCCATGGCCGGTTGCTGGTGCGCTCTTCCGGCACTGAGCCGGTAATCCGCGTGATGGGCGAGGGCGACGATCGAATACTGATCGAGGAAGTGGTCGACCACATCGTCTCCGCGCTCGGACAGGCCGCGGCAGCGTAACGTCCGCTTTATTCGCGCGCGAATGACAATGACGCCGAGCTGCTCGCAACCTCGCTGCTGAGCGCATCGCAGCCATTATCTAATGGCGCTGGTCGCTGCGGCACGGCCATCGTAGAAAACGCGCATTATCCCCCGCGAGTTTTCTAAGAAAGCCATCCTTGAACAAGTCTGTGGTCGTTCCCGAAGAAGCGATTCTTGCGCCGGTGATCGTGCCGGACGTGAAATCGCCCTCTGTTGCCAAGGCGGCCGCGGGGCCGGCCTACATCGTGCTCGCCGGCATCAGCTTCTCGCATTTCCTCAACGATACCATGCAGTCGCTGATCGCATCGGTGTATCCGATCCTGAAGGACAATTATGCGCTGGACTTCGCGCAGATCGGGTTGATCACGCTGGCGTTCCAGTTCACCGCATCGCTCTTGCAGCCGCTCGTCGGTCATTTCACCGACAAGAAGGCGCAGCCGTTTTCGCTGGCGATCGGCATGTCCTCGACCTTCTTCGGTCTTATGCTGCTCAGCGTCGCCCGGCAATACACTGTCATCCTGATCGCCGCAGCGCTGGTGGGACTGGGCTCGGCGGTGTTCCACCCGGAATCGGCGCGCATCGCGCGGCTTGCCTCGGGCGGCCGCTACGGTTTCGCGCAATCGGTGTTTCAGCTCGGCGGCAGCTTCGGGACCTCGATGGGCCCGGTGCTGGCGGCCTTGGTCGTTGTTCCCTTCGGCCAGCCCAGCATCGCCTGGTTCTCGAGCATCGCGTTTCTCGCGATCGTCGTCTTGTGGCGGATCGGCAAGTGGTACAAGCCGCAGATCACGGCCAGAAAGGCCGCGCCGGTCGATCCGCATCCGGATGCCCCGAGTCCGCGCCGCGTCGTATTTGCGATCGCGGTGCTGATGGCGCTGTTGTTCTCCAAGCAGCTCTACGTCTCGAGCCTGTCGAGCTACTACATCTTCTATCTGATCGACCGGTTTGGCATCTCGACCCAGGCGGCGCAGGTCTACCTATTCATCTTCCTCGCTGCGAACGCGATCGGCGCATTCCTCGGCGGTCCGCTGGGCGACCGCTTCGGCCGCAAGATCGTGATCTGGTTCTCGATTCTCGGCGCGCTGCCGTTCACGCTCGCGTTGCCCTATGCGGGCCTCTTTGCTAGCGCGGTGCTGACCGTGTTCATCGGCCTCATCATTTCCTCGACGTCGGCCTCGATCATCGTGTTTGCGCAGGAACTGGTGCCGCACCGGTTCGGGATGATCTCCGGTGTCTTCTTCGGCGTCGCGTTCGGCATTGGCGGCCTTGGCGCGGCCGTGCTCGGCGAGGTCGCCGACCACACCAGCATCGCTTTCGTCTATCAGGTCTGCGCCTTCCTGCCGGCGATCGGCTTGCTCGCGGTGTTCCTGCCGAAGATGCCGAGAGTAGTACGCTGAGCCTTACTCGCCGTGCAGTCAGCTCCCGCTCTCTGTCAATAATTCATTAGCGAATGTGGCGAGGCTTGCCGTTTTTGCAGCTCGCGGGTTCCGCGGCAGCAAAATTAGTTTGGAGATTATCAACCTTAAAAATTAGGGTTAAGTGGCGCTTAAGCATTTGGTGCCATCGTCGGCCGTGAGTTTTTAGATGTGGGGCCTCCGTTGTTTGCCTCACCGGCCAAAAGGACGAAGCCAATGCGTAGCGTTAAGTCTCTCATTGCCGCCGGAGCGGCATCACTGTTGTCGTCGATGGCCTTTGCCGCCGACATGGCCATCGCACCCCCGCCGATGCCTTATGCGGCCCCAGTCGCCGACTTCGGTGGCTGGTACCTGCGCGGCGATATCGGGTTTAGCAACCAGAGCGTCAAGAATGTTCTCGATACGAACCCCAGCGCCTACAACAATGTGGCCGTTTCGCAGACGAGCAGTTTTAGTAGCGGCGGAATCTACGACATTGGCTTTGGCTATCAGTTCAACAACTGGTTCAGAACGGATTTCACCGCTCAGTACCGGGGCAGGTCCAGCTTCACGGGTCTTGATGTAGTCACCGGAACCGGTCCGCTCGCTGGTTTTGTTGGCACCGACAACTACACAGCAACCAAGTCGGAACTTCTGTTTCTCGCCAACGCTTACGTCGACCTCGGCACGTGGTGGTGCGTAACACCGTTCATCGGTGCCGGCATCGGTACCGCCCGGGTCTCGATCGGGAACTTCACTGATACCGGTGATTTCATAGTTCCTGGTGTGGGTCAGGCGCACAGCTTCGATTATGCCGGCCAGGCCTCCAGCTGGAATTTCGCTTGGGCTGCGCATGCGGGTCTCGCATACAAGGTCAGCCCGGGCCTGACGCTCGAACTTGCATATAGCTTTGTCAGCATGGGCAGCGGCATAACCGGCCCGACCTCCTCGTTCGATCAAGTAACCAACACCACCCATGCTCCTTTCGCGTACAGGAACATCTATTCCAATGATGTGATGGTCGGCCTGCGCTGGAACCTGTACAGCCCGCCGGTCTATGCGCCGCCGCTCGTCACGAAGGGCTGATCAAAGCTCGATTTCTTGATCTTTGCCAACGGCGCGGGGGAGCTTCCCGCGCCGATTTGTTTTGCGCATGCGGCGTGATCCGAAAGATCCGAACCTGCTTTCGGACAAGATCATGCCAATCAGAGCGCCGCGACAACGATTGGTTAAGGTTAACGAGCGATGATCGGCGCCAAGTTCGGAAGTGTCCGATGGGAGTATTTCGATGCGTAGGTTTCTGCTGGCGGCGGCGATGTTTGGAACGGTGTCCTGCGCGCAGGCGGCCGACATGCCCGATTATCTGCGTGGCTCGGTTGGACCCACGCCCACGGTCAACTGGCGCGGCTTCTATCTCGGTGGACAAGGCGGCTACGGAGCGTCGGATGAGAACTTCAACGGCTCGACGACGACGATGTTGAACGCCCTTATTTCGAATTTAGTGGTCGCGGAGACGGGGATTGGGCAGGCTAATCTTCAGCTCGGCGGGGATTCAGCGCGCTCCTCGGGTTACGGAGCCTTCGCCGGATATAATTGGCAGTGGGATGACGTCGTAGCTGGCCTCGAAATGTCTTATCTGCATGGGAACTTCGGTGGGTCGGCCACCGCTTCCGAGGGCTTCACCACTACGGCCCCGCTTTCCGATGGTCTCTTTCATTCTGTTGTTGCCAGTTCCCAGGCTCAAATTGCCATCAGCGATATGGCGACGTTCCGTGCCCGCGCCGGGTACGCCTACAATTGCTTCCTGCCTTACGTGTTCGGCGGCGTCGCGCTCGGCAACGCAAATATCTCGCGCTCGGTAACCGTCAACGACTCTGCCAGTACAAATATCCTTGGGCCGTTCACTGCGTTCGCGCCGCTTTCGGCCGACGATGCCGTTCACAATCATCTGATCTATGGCTACACGGCGGGTCTTGGTATCGACATCAATTTGATCGGCGGCCTGTTCATGCGCGCCGAGTGGGAATACGTCCGTTTCACGTCTGCCGTCGACACCAATGTCAACACCGTGCGCGCCGGCATCGGCTACAAGTTCTGAGCCGGCATTTTCGCGTAACGTCTACGGCCGGGATGATTGACATCATCCGTTTCGCCTGTTGGTCTGCCGTCCGGTGAGGACGGCGACGAACCATGAAAATCCACGGCGATACCAATTCGGGCAATTGCCTGAAGGTGAAATGGGTCTGCGATCACCTGGCGCTGCCCTATAGCTGGATCGCTGTCGATACGCTCAAGGGCGAGAGCCGCACCGCGCAATTCCTGAAACTCAACAGCGCCGGCCAAGTGCCGGTTGTCGAATTCGACGATGGCCGTACGCTGGCGCAGTCCAATGCCATCATTCGGTATCTGGCGCGCGACAGCGATCTTGTTCCGGCCGATGCCTTCGCCGCCGCCAGGATGGATGAATGGCTGTTCTGGGAAGATTTTGTTGAAGAAGTCGGCGGCCCAACTGTTCGAGACGGCGAGAGAAGATAGGCGCGCGAGGATTCTTGCGTGCTCAGGCAGGCATTGGGGCGGGGAGCGGGATCAGCTTGGCGAGCTTTCGGAG
>JBKQRS010000608.1:0-4086 GCA_052143915.1 Bradyrhizobium sp. | reverse complement strand
GCCTTCAGTCGATTGAAGGACTTCAGGCGCATCGCAACTCGATACGATCGGCTGGCGCGAAACTTCCTCGCCTCTGTCTGTCTCGCCGCTGCTCTTGTATGGTGGATTTAATGAGTCTGGACCCTAGACCATCGTCTAGCCGCCCCGTAGCCGAAATCGCACCGCAGGCTCTCAGCCAACGCGCCCGGCAAACTGCAGCACGATCTCGCGGCGATGCGGGCGCAGACGATGCTCGATCAGGTAGATCGCCTGCCAGGTTCCCAGCATGAGTTCACCCTTCATGATCGGGATCTGCAGCGAGGTCGTCGTCAACATGGTCTTGACATGCGCGGGCATGTCATCGGGCCCTTCGGTATCGTGGCGCCATCCGGCGTTCTCCGGCGCCAGCCGGTCGAGCGCCGTTGTTAAATCCTTCAACACCGACGGATCGGCGTTTTCCTGTATCGTGAGGGACGCCGAGGTATGGCGAATGAACAGCGTTACCATGCCCTCGATCGCACCGGCGTCGCTCACAAACCTGGCGATCTCGGCGGTCAAATCGACGAAACCGCGTCCGGAAGTTTGAACCGCGAGCAGCGAAGATACGATGGTGGTGGCGCCGACTGTCGACAGCGCCGCGCGCGATATCGATTTTGAGGAAGTCATGAGCGATCTCTCAACGCGTCGTCTCTGCGGGAGCATGGGACGACTAGATCATGATCTTTTCGAAAAACCGGTTCCCGCTTTTTCGGATCATGCTTTAGCGGAAGCCTCGAACGACGCCAGCTCAAATCTTGCCGCTGACGTCCTTCTGCATCCGATTGGCCATCTCGACCAGACGCCGCCATGCCTGCTCCAGGAAAGACATCACGCGATCCATGTCGCGGTCACTCGGCAAGGGAATTTCGATCTTGCGCTCACCCTCGGCCACCTTCGGCTCGGCCTTCTGGAGCGGGTCAGTCTTCGGCAGCGCTTCATCGATCTTGCCGGAGACGGTGGGTTCGCGCGCCGCCAATTCGGCCTTCAGTTTCTCCAGCTCTGTCTTGGATCTTTCATTGTCCGCCTGCAGCCGGCCAATTTCCGCATCAAGCGCCGCGCGTTCGTCGGGCACGGCATAGCAGGCCCAGCCCGTGCCGGTATTGCTGCAGGTCGAAACGGCGCCGGTGCGGGTATCCAGTCGGATCACGCCATCTGCAATGGGCGACAGCGCATAGCGCCCGTTCTCGCCGTCCGGCATCGATTGCGCGGCAACACCGCCCATTCCGCCAAGGATCAACGCCGCGACAGCGATGGTGAATTTCAAGGGCGATGTCGCAGTGCTCATGGGATGCTCCCTCAAGGCCGACCGGGTCTTACCTTTTCTGATCCCGCCCCCAATCCTAAACTTGCGAACGATAGGGCCCGCGACCGGATTTTAACGCGTCCACGAGCAATTCGATCCGATCCTGTCCCCAGAATACCTCGCCGTCCAGCACATAAGCCGGCGAACCGAACACATCGGCGGCCAGCGCGTCCTGGCGGTTCTGCTCGTAAATCTTGCCGATCTCATCGGTCGCCGAACGTTCCACCAGCTGCTTGCCGGGAAGCCCGCAATCGTCGGCCAGTTTTACCAGGGTCACGGGATCCGCCAGATTAAGTTGGTCTTCCCACACCGCCGCATAGGCCCGGCGCAGGAACGGATCGGGATCGTGGCCGGCCTCGATCGCCGCGACCACGACCCCATCGGCCAGCCGCGCGTTGAAGGGCCAGTTGGCCGGCTGAAGATGGAAGGTCAGACCGCGCTTGTCGCGCCAGCGCTGCAGTTCAACCATGCGATAACGCTGCCGCACCGGATGCCGCTTCAGCAGGGGCAGCCCGCCGGTTTCCGAAAACAGATCCACCAGCACCACGGGCTTGTGATTGACGTTGAGATCGTAGGTACGGACGACTTCCCGAAACAATTTGTGCCCGATATAGGCCCACGGCGATTGAAGCGAGAAGTAATAATCGATCTGACGCGACATGCGGTCTCCCGGGGAAATCTGGCAATCGAGGCCATCCCAACAGACCCGCCAGCACGATGCAAGATCGATCAACGGCAAGTTTCCTGGTCGAAACCGGGGAATTATTTCATTAGGGCCAGGGAATTCGGCGCCCGTTGCCCGAACCACATCCGTCGAAGCAATCCGCCCTTCAGAAAAAACGGCTGAAACAGCACTGCGAGCACGTGCAGAACCAGGAAAACCAGAAGATAGAATCCATAATGGCTGACCGGCGCGATCTGATCCAGATGAGGATAGCGCGTCGTGACATCTGAAGGTCTCCTCGTCGACATCCGCACAACGAGGCGCAGCGTCATCAAGACAAGAACAGACACGCCCCCTGGACATGTGCCACATCAGGATGCCGGGCTTCGGCGGATTGGCATTGGGCACCGCCGCTGCGAGGAAAAAACCGACGCACAGCAGCGCGACGATCAGCACGGCAAGCAGCCGGTGCAACATCACCAGCAGCGGATGAAAGGGCGACACCAAGGAGGGTTTCATTCAAGCCGCCCGATCACGCGTCCCAGGCCTGAGAAATGCCGATTAGGCCTCCAGCTGTTGCAGTGCGGCGATTGGTCCACAGCGAGCTCCCGGCAATTGGAATAAAGCCAGGTAAATCAATGAACTAGATGGTTGTGACGCAATCTTGACTTGATTAGGTGCGGTCAGTATGGTCCGCGCGGCTTTTGAGGGTGACGGGGCGTAGTTTTCATCCACCGCAGCATCGTTTCGGGTCTCCGCAGCATGGCGCAAGGCACGAAAGACGGCGAAGATGGAAACGACAACAAGTCGTCGCCCGACGAGGCTGCGCTTTCCGCAAGGCTCGGAAGTCTGGATCACCGGTTGTCCGAAATTCGGGACGGCCGAAAAATCAGGACTGACCAACCCGGGGCTGGAAGTGGGGACGGCGCCGCCAGAGCCTCGGCGATGGCACGCGGTTTCCGGCTTTCTTCGGAGTTGATCGCCGGCGTTGTCGTCGGAGCGCTGCTTGGCTGGGCTTTCGACCGTTTGCTGTCGACTTCACCGTTCGGGCTCATCGTGTTCGTCCTGCTCGGCTTCGCGGCCGGCGTGCTGAACGTGATCAGATCGGCAGGTGTTGCTCCGGACAGAACCGGCCGTTAAGGAAAAGCCGGACGATTTGATTGCAGAACGCCGGCGTGGCCGGCGCTATCCTAGAGATGCCGCACGGATGATCGATCCGATCGAACAGTTCAACATCGAAAAGCTCTTCACGATTGGCCACATCGGCAATCAGGAGATCGCTTTCACCAATTCGTCGGCCTACATGTTCGGTTCGGTGGCGCTGATCTCGCTGCTGATGATCGGCGCCGGCCGGCAACTGGTCCCTGGACGCCTTCAGTCGGTGGCCGAGATCAGCTACGAATTCGTCGCCAACACGATACGATCGAACGCCGGCAAAGATGGAATGAAGTTCTTTCCGCTGGTGTTTTCTATCTTCATGCTGCTGACCGTTTCCAACATTGTCGGCGTCATTCCCTACGGGTTTACGATTTCGAGCCACATCATCGTCACGGCGGCGCTGGCAGTACTGGTGTTTTTGACCGTGCTGGTTTACGGCTTCTACAAAAACGGCCTGAAATTCTTCAAGCTGTTCGTGCCAAGCGGCATTCCGATCTTCATCCTGCCGCTGGTCGTGTTCATCGAGGTGTTTTCGTTCTTCCTGCGGCCGATCTCGCACTCGGTGCGCCTGTTCGCGAACATGCTCGCGGGCCACATCGCGCTCGCGGTGTTCGCGAGCTTCATTCCTATGCTGGCGGGCCTTGGCATTGCCGGTTATGCCGGTGCCGTGCTGCCGCTCGGCATGGTGATCGCGCTGACCGCACTCGAACTGCTGGTCGCGTTTCTTCAGGCCTACGTCTTCACCATCCTCACCGTCATCTACATCAACGATGCTATCCATCCGGGCCACTGACTTGGCCTCTTAAGAAAATCTGCCTCACTACCAAACCTCAAGAAGGAGTTCGTTTCATGGATCCGATTGCCGCGAAATACATTGGCGCTGGTATTGCCTGCATTGGCATGGGTGGCGCCGGCGCCGGCGTGGGCATCATCTTCGGCAACT
>JBKQRS010000607.1:0-16037 GCA_052143915.1 Bradyrhizobium sp. | reverse complement strand
GGTGGCGACGTCCCAGAGGCGGAATTCGGCTTTCAGGCGACCGTCGCCCTGACGGGTCATGCGGCCGGTCACCAGCGCCTGCGCGTTGATGGTCTTCCAGTTCGCAAATTGCGGCGCCGCGTCGATGTTGACGACTTTCTCGATATAGGCGGCCTGATCGATCGGCGCGAACAGTCCGCTGCGCTTGAGGTTGTTGGTGATGACCTGGGTGACGCCGACGCCGACCTCGCCGTCCGACGGCGTGCCGGCGACGAAATTGGGGATCGCGATCGGCAGCGGTGCGAAGTCACCCTCGGGCACGATGATGCGCTTGGGCGCCTGCCCGAAGGCAGTGCGGACGGTACCACCGGCCAGCGCGCCGAGCGAAGCCATTCCGGAAAGTAGCTGCCGGCGGCTCAGGCGAAACGGCATCTCACGCGATTGATCTTTGTCAGTCATTTGCAGGGGCTTCATTTCATGTCTGCGATCGTGAGGGGCGACCGCCTTCAGGTCTTTCGTTCGGTAAATACCGGCGCAAAATATTTCCACTCGTCGAAATAGGCGGCGGGCAGATTATACGGCTGGCACTCGATGATCGCGCGCAGGGCGCTCTCCTGGTAGACGCGAAGATATGGCGTGGCCGGCGTACCTTCCGGTACCGGCATCCCCTCCAGCGTGCCGTCGCGCTTCAGCCTGATCGAGAAAGCGGCCTCGGGATTCTGACTCTCGATCCCGCCATAGGGCTTCTTCCAGCAGCGCTCGACCTGGGACTGGAACATCGAGCCCCAGGTGGCGGAATTGTCCGTGGCCTTGCCCTTGGCCAGGCCAAGCGCGGCATTGGAGTTCAGCGTGTCGCCGGTCACCGCCTGCCGCGCCGGATCGCGCTTGTCGAGCAAGGCCGCGATCTTCGACTGATCGAAGATACGTTCTTTCGGCTTCTGCGGCGGTGGCGTCGCGGCCTTGGCTTCCGGCTTCGGCGGCGGCTTCTTCTCTTCCTTTTTCAGGGCTTCCGCGATCGGATCGACCTTGGGCGGATCCGGCTTTTTCTCGACCGGCTCTTCCTTCGGTTTGGCTTCAGCGACCGGCTTGGGCGGGTCGGGCTTCTTCTCGACCGGCTTTTCCTCGACCTTCGGCTGAGGCGGCGGCGTCGTATCGGTCACTACCGGCGCCTTTTCGGTAATCTTGCCGACGGCGTCCTCGACGGGCTTGGCGTCAGCGACTTTCTCCACCAGCGGCTTTGGATTTTCCTTTTTGCCGGACTTCATGCCGGCCATGACATGGGCGAGTTGGTCGGCGGAAACGACATCGACGGGGATCGATTCCTCCGGCGCCATTTCGAAGGCCTTGGTCGAGAACGACACGATCCCCCACCCCAGCACGAGGACATGCAGGGCAATCGACGCGGCCAGTGTCTTGTCGATCTTGACCTTCACTTGAGCTTTCCCGCTCCGCCGTCAGCCATCGCTCGCCGCTCCCATCCTCACGAGCCCTGCTCGGGAAGGATGACGATATTCGCCTTGAAGCCCGCAGTCCGAATATACCCCAATAGTTTCATCATATCCGTGTAACAGACGTCTTTGTCGCCGCGCAGATACACCACGCTGTCGGCTTCCGACCGCGTTTCCCGGATAGCCTTGATTTTGGGCTGCAGGTCGGCGGCCGAAATCAGGGTATCCCCTAGGTAGAGTTCGACATTGGAATTGCAGCTTCCCCCGGTTCGCTTGACCGACAGCGTCAGCGGAGGCGCGTTTGACGACAACGACTTGCCGCCACTGGCTACAGGCAGGTCGATATCAATCGTTGACGTCATCAATGGTGCCGCCACCATGAAGATGATCAGCAACACCAGCATCACGTCCACCATCGGCGTGACGTTGATCTCCGCCATCACGGCGCGGCGCCGGCCGCGGCGTCCGCCGCCGCCGGACGAGCCTGCCATGTTCATCGCCATGTTCTGCTGCTCACAATGCGCTCACATTATCTCGTTATCGACCCTCACGCACGCTCGTCGATCTGGCGTGACAGGATGGCTGAAAACTCGTCCGCGAACCCCTCCAGTCGCTGGGCCTGCCGGTTCACCTCGGAAGTGAACTTATTATAGAAGATAGTCGCCGGAATGGCGGCGATAAGGCCGATGGCGGTTGCAAATAACGCCTCGGCGATACCAGGAGCCACCACCGCCAGGGAGGTATTTTTGGAAGCAGCGATCGACTGAAAGCTCGACATAATACCCCAGACCGTGCCGAACAGGCCGACAAACGGCCCCGCCGAGCCGACCGTCGCCAGCACCAGGAGCCGGCGTTCCAGCCGCTCGACTTCCCTGGCGATAGAGACGTTCATGACCTTTTCGATCCGCATCTGAAGCCCTGCGAAGGATCGCGCCTGGCTTTCGAACGACCGTTTCCACTCGCGCATCGCCGCGACGAAGCAGGCTGCCATCGATTGCGTCGGCTTGGCCGAGAGGGCGCGATAGAGTTCCTCGATCGATTGACCGGACCAGAACGCCTGCTCGAAGCGATCCATGGCGCGCTTGGTGCGCGAATAGAGGATGACCTTGTCGATCGCGATCGCCCAGACCCAGATCGAGCAGGAGAGCAACCCCAGCATGACCGTTTTCACGACCCAGTGAGCCTGCCAAAACAGGGCGATCAACGAAACGTCAGCGGATGGGAGTGGCAAGGCGGACTGCGCCACGTCAGCCGGATTCATTAGCAGTGTCCTCTCAACTCAAGTGTCCCAAGTCCTCTGGGAGCCAAATGCTTCGGGTACATTGGCTGCCGGTTCCACAGCCGCACGAAAAGCGCGGCGGTAAGCGCCAGCGCGAGAGCCGTGTTGCATCGCATGGGAGGCCCGTCCAAAGCCGAGGCTTGCATCCCCTGCCAACGTGTCAAAACGAGGGCTATCCGTGCGTCCTTACCCCACTAACCAGACGCTAATCATGGTTAACGTCCGGTTACCACAGGGGATTTTGGCAGTCGGAAATGCCGGCCGCGGGAAGCCGGAAAACCGCCCGGAATAGGCCATGATGGGGCCGGAACGCAAAACCGCCCGTCTGCTTTCGCAAACGGGCGGCTCTGTCGCCATCAAGGTTGTAGGGGCGCTGCGCCTTAAGGCTAAGCCGAAAGCATCAGGCCTGGGGCTGGCCTTCAGAGGGCGGCGGTGTCGGACGGGTGCGATGCTGCGCCATGAACTGGTCGAACTCTTCCTTGTCCTTGGCGTGACGCAGGCGGTCGAGGAATTCCTTGAACTCGGTCTGCTCCTCCTCAAGGCGTCGCAGCGTCTCCATGCGGTATTCGTCGAAGGCGCGGTTCCCGCTCGAGGGCGGACCGAAGCCGAAGCCGTGCCGCTCCATGCGGTTGCGCATCCGCTCCATCTTGTACTGCATCCGCTCCATCTTGTTCGACCAGCGGTCTTGATGACTCCAGCAACCCATTTTTCTGCTCCCGAGTGTGAAAAAGAGAAGGGCAAGCCCGATCGGCCACCAGATGATGAAACCGAGCACGGTCACGGCGATCCAGCCGGGGTGCCATGGTGAATCGAGCATATGGGGGCGGTAGGGCTCTTCAGCGGGGCCGCGCCATCGATTGACATCTGCGGTGTAGGCCATTTCCCTCTCCATGACGGCATCACGCCGTTGTGAATGTAAATAACATTTACATACGTAAACCATCCCGGATTTTTGTCAAGCCGGGCGCCGGCCGCGCCCGCTGATTTATTTTGGCGTGCCCCAGGGGCCAGACGGCTGGCCCGACGATTGGCCTGCCGTCTTTTTCTCCGCCGATGCCTCGCCCGAAGATCTGCGGTCGGTCGGGAAGCCGAGCCCGCGCAGATAAATCAGCACTTCCGCTTCCAACAGATCCTCCGCCGACATCGGCAGCTTGCGGCGAGCCGCGTCGCCGCGCGCGAACAACGAGGCCACGCCGTGCGACATCGACCAGATATGCAGCGCCATCATCAGTGCCGGCGGCCGCGGTGTGCCCGGCGGCGCCAGCGCGGCGAGCCGCTCCGCCGCCGCTCTGATCACGGCGAATGCGCGCTCGCTCGCTGCCAATAGTGTTGGATTGAGGTCGACAGGAAGCCCGGATTCGAACATCGCCGAGTAGAACGCCGGCTCCTCGCGGGCGAATGCCAGATAGGCCTTGCCGACCCGCTCGAACGCCGTGACGGTGTCGGGACGGCCGTCATCCCAGGCCTGCGTCAGGATTGCCTCGAATTGCTCGAAGCCGCGCTGGGCGATGCTTGAAAGCAGCTCGTCGCGGTCGCGAAAATGCCGGTATGGCGCCGCCGGGCTGACGCCAGCCATGCGCGCGGCATCGGCAAAGGTGAAGCCGGCCGCGCCTTTTTCCGCAATCAAGCCGAGCGCTGCCTGGAGCAGCGCCTCTTTCAGATTGCCGTGATGATAGCCGCGCTCGGCGCGGCCCTGTTCCTTGCGCCAGCTCATGTGAAAGGCTTTTACATGAAGCCGGCGCCGATTTGAAGTCCGTACGCCGGGCGGCGAGCTCGACCCACGGACTTCAAATCGAAAAGCGGCACTAGCGGGTTTTCACGGCCAAATGGGGACCGAGAGCTGGACCGGCGCCCTAGCCGCCCGGTATCGGAAGAACCGGCATGATCTCGATGGCCTCGCCCGGAAAGATCGAAAAATGCGGATGGCCCTCGAACATCTTCGCCGCGGCCTCGTGCGAAGCAGCGCGGACGACCGTAAAGGCGGTTAGCAGGTTGGTGATATCGGCAACGCCCTGCGAATCGACTTTCCTGGTCTTTCCGAGCGGTCCGCCCATGTCGACGATCGCGGCGTGGTGCTTCTCGGCCCATGCCTTCCAAGCCGCGATACCCTGTTGTTGCTTGGCGTTGCGTTCCCCTTCCGGAAGCGCGTTCCATGCAGCCATTTTCGCGCTGGTCTTGCCGCCAAGGAAGACAGCCAGAAAGGTGTCATTCGTGCTCATCGGATTTCCTCTCGTTTGCAGTTCGTGGATCGGAAGAAAAATTTCAAGTCAGCGCGCGGCCGCGCCTCGCTGCAGCTCAACAAACCCCGCGGCGGCCTCCTGGACGTCGGCAGGAAAGTCCGACATTTCCTGTACCTGGCGGATTTCGATGATTTCGTTGTCGGAGGCGGGGCAGCGCTTGGCCCAGGCGATCGCTTCCTCCCGCGACGTCACGTCGATCATCCAGTAGCCGCCCAGCACTTCCTTCGACTCGGCAAAGGGCCCGTCGGTCACGACCGGTTTGCCGCCGGCGAACGAAACGCGGGCGCCCATCGAGGGCGGGTGCAACCCGTCCAGCGTGACCAGCACCCCGGCCTCCTTCAGCGCCTCGTTGTATTTCATCATCGCGGCGACCGCCTCCGCAGGCGGCATCGCGCCCGGCGCGGCGGTCTCGTAACCCCTGGGGATCATCAACATCATGAATCGCATCGTGGCTCTCCGTTCCTTGTTTCGTCGACAGGCCCCGGACGAGCCGCCGCTCTCAGAAAAGACGATCGGGGTTTTGCGACACCGACATGATCAGCGGAATTATTTCGCAGGTAATGGCCGCCGTGTCCGGGCAACGCATCGGGTTCATCCGCCTCCCGCGAGCGCTTGCGAGCGGCGGAGATGCGCGATGCGAGCCGCGACTTAGCCGTCAGGCCTGATTGAGCGAGGTCCAGAAATCCGTGAAGACGCGCGGCGGCTGCGGCGAATCCATCATCCGCTGGGTGAGCAGAATGCCGGTGAGTTGCTCGCCTGGGTCGGAATACCAGGAGGTTCCGTAGCCGCCGTCCCAGCCGAACCGGCCGGGCATGGCATGGGGATCGTCGAGCCTTTTGAAGACCGACATTCCGAAACCCCACCCTCTGGCCTCGCCCAGGAACAATTGGGATTCCTGCTTGTTTTCCGACGAGATCTGGTCCGTCGTCATCTGCTCCACCGATGCCTGCGACAGGATGCGTTCGCTTCCCAGACTGCCGCCGTTCAGCAGCATCTGCGCGAAGGCATTGAAATCGTCCGCGGTCGAGACCAGTCCCGCGCTGCCATTTTCAAAGACGGGCGGGCTTGAGAATTTGCCGGTCACCGGAAAGTCGAAAACCTTCAGCTTCTGTGTCGCGGGATCGCGGGCATAGCAGGTCGCGAACCGATGATGCTTGTCGGCGGGCACATGGAACGCGGTATCCTTCATTCCCAACGGCGCAAAGATGCGATCGCGCAGGAATTCCCCGAACGTCACATCGGCCAGCCGCGCGATCAGGACGCCGAGGATCTCTGTTCCGGCGTTGTAGAGCCAGCGTTCGCCCGGCTGATAGATCAGCGGCAGGCTGCCGTAGCGCCGCATCAATTCGTCGGACGGAAAGGACGGGAATACGGGCCCTGGCGCAAACCCGGCTTCCGCAATCGCCTTCTGGATCGGATAACGATCCGGAAACACCGGAATCATGCCGTAGCCGCAGCGGAACGTCAGCAGGTCGCGCAGCGTGATCGCGCGCCGTGCCGGCACTGTCTGATGGATCGGCGCATCGATCGCGAGCAGCACCTTGCGCTTGGCCAATTCCGGCAACCATCGATCGAGGGGATCGTCCAGCCCCAACTTACCTTCCTCGACCAGGATCATCGCGGCAGCCGCGGTGACCGGTTTGGTCATCGAGGTGATGCGAAAAATGCTGTCGCGCGCCATCGGCAGACCATCGAATGCGAGGCGGCCGATCGCATCGACATGGATTTCGCCACGGCGGCTGACCAGTGTCACCAGGCCCGGCATGTCACCGCTCTCGACATGGCCGGTCATGACGTCGTGCAGGCGATTGAGTCCGTTCTTCGAAGATTCGCTCGTCATGCCGATAACTCCGGTTCAATTTTTCTTGTTGTCTCACGAAGGCGCCGTTCTGATAGGTCGCTCCGAAATAGACGTCAATGCGCTTGATCCTGCCGCCCTTGAAGGTGAAGAACTCGGTGTTACGAAAGCTTTTCCTACCCTTGGCCACGCATTTGTAGCTCACAAAGGCGTCGTCGCCCTTGACGAAGATTCTTTCGAGCTCATGGCGCTCGATCCAGCCCGTGCCGCGCCAGCAGTGCGCGAAATAAGCCGGCTTGTCGATCTCGTCGTCGTAGGGGCTGGTGAAGCGGAAATCTTCGTTGAACGCATTTTCCACGGCCTTGCGGTCGTACGACAGGTAGGCGGCAAACCGCGCGCGGATGATTTAAGACCTGTCGCGATCGGGCATCGTCCATTCTCGTTAGCTTGCCGACCCGATCACGACCACCGCCGCACCGGCTCCAATGCCCCTTCCGGCATCGCCTCGAAAAAGGCCGACGCCAGCACCGCATGAAGATGCAGCGTGACGTTGCCCGAATTGCGAAAGCCATGCTTCCGCCCCGCGCGCACGATCAACGACTGCCCGGCCGTCACGACCAGGCGCTCCTGATCGAGCCATATCTCGGCTTCGCCTTCACGCACTGTCAGCACCTCCTCGACAGGATGGGAATGGGTCGGGGCGCCGTTTCCCGGCGCCACCCATTGTTCGAACATGCACAATTGCGTCGCGCCGTTGCGGGCCGAAACCAGCATCCGGGTTTCCACACCTGGCCGCCATTGTTCTGTCGGGGTGTCCTCGGGATCATTGACCTTCATCGCATTCGGTCCTTTGGTTGCCGGGATTGTACGGCTGGATTCTTTGTTTGAGCATGGTCTTTTCGGTAAATCAGTTCGCACTCTTCCGGATCATGCTCTAGAAGGCAGACGCTTGGCTTCCCTTGCGTGCCGGAGACACGCGAAAATCAGAATGATGGAACACTTATGACCCCTTCCTCGCAAAAAGTCGCGCTGGTGACGGGCGCCGCACGCGGAATCGGACTTGCGGTGGCGAAACGTTTTCTCGCCGAGGGCTGGCGCGTGGTGTTGCTCGACATCGAGGCCGAACTTCTGGCAAAGAGCGTGGAAGCGCTGGCGGCGCCCGGTGATACGCTCTCGCTACATTGTGACGTCTCCGGCGCCAATGCTGTTGCGAGCGCGTTTTCGGAAATCGAACGGCGGTTCGGCCGGCTCGACGCACTGGTCAACAATGCCGGGATCGCGGTGTTCGCGCCGCTCCTGGAAACATCCGACGCCGACTGGGGCCGCGTGCTGGAGGTCAACCTCACCGGGCCGTTCCTGTGCACCAAGGCGGCCGTGCCCCTGATGCGCGAACATGGCGGCGGTGCGATCGTCAATATCACGTCGATTTCCGCGGTGCGGGCCTCCACGCTGCGCTCGGCCTACGGCACCAGCAAGGCCGGGCTCGCGCATCTGACGAAGCAGCTCGCCGTCGAACTGGCCTCGCTCGGCATCCGCGTCAACGGCGTGGCCCCCGGCCCGGTCGAAACCGCGATGGCGAAAGCCGTCCACACCCCGGAAATCCGCACCGACTATCACGACGCGATCCCGCTCAACCGCTATGGCCTCGAGCAGGAGCTGGCGGAAGCGGTGTTTTTCCTGTGCAGCGATCGCGCAAGCTACATCACCGGGCAGATTCTCGCCGTCGACGGCGGCTTTGACGCTGCCGGCATCGGATTGCCGACGCTCCGCGGCGAGCGACGCAACGGGTAGCGCTTCCTCTCGCTCACTGGCGATCTTCCTGATTTTTTCGGAATCTTTCGCTGGCGCAGCATGACCTTCCCGGCTCAAGCGCCTAAGCTCCACGCGCGCGGCGATGGTCCGGCGCCGACGCAACGCTGAAACGTAACACCGGATCGGGGGAGTTTCGCGTCATGTCGGGAATGCTCATCAACCTCATCATCCAGATCATCAGCGGGGCCGTCGGCGGAAACGTTGCCGCGGGCGCGGCCAAGAACATCGATCTCGGTACGCTCGGAAACACCATCGCCGGTGCCATCGGCGGCGGCGCCGGAGGGCAGATTCTCGGCATGCTGATTCCAATGCTCGCCAATTCCGCCTCGACGCCGGATATCGGCAGCATCATCGGCCAGGTGGCCGGTGGCGGCGTTGCCGGCGCCGTACTCACGGCGATCGTCGGCGCGATCAAGAACCGGGCGGCTTGATACGATCCGGGGTAAGCCTGTCACCAATTCAATGCGCGCCCCGGTCGGGCGCGCGAATGGTCGCGCCCGCGCCTGACCGCACGGCCGATCTGGATGACGGAACCTTGCCGCCCGAAACGCCGTTGATTATCTGGTCCATCAAACGGACCCGAGGATTTCGCCGATGGCGCGAATGGCAATCCTGAAAGCAATCCTTCTTGCTGCGGTCGCGACCGCGCTCATCCCGTCGCCGACGCAAGCCGAGGTGCGCATCCTGGCAAGCCCGGGCGGGGAGGTCGGCCCGTTTCTTGATCTGTTCGAGCGGGTGCGCGCTTCGGGCGAACGCGTCGTGATCGATGGTCCTTGCCTTTCGGCCTGCACCTTGGTGCTGAGCCTGGTGCCTAACGAACGTATTTGCGTGACGCGCCGGGCGGTGCTGGGATTTCATGCCGCGCGGTCGATCGACCGGCGCGGCCGCTTGTATGCCGAGCCGAAGGCCTCCGAGCTTGTGCTGGAGGCCTATCCCGCCGCGGTGCGGGGCTGGATTCGCCGCCGCGGCGGATTGACCTCGCGGCTGCTTCTCTTGCGCGGACGCGAACTCGCGGCGATCTATCCCACCTGCCGGTGAACGATCGGCAAAAACGCACCCTCGGATTTGATCCGGGCTGCGCACCGGTTTTGCGTCCATCCTACGCCGAACGAATAAAGAGCGCGATCAGCCCTCCGGCGGGCAGTTGACCATCCAGGGGATGCCGAACTGGTCGGAGCACATGCCGAAACCCTTGGAGAAGAAGGTCTTGCTGAACGGCATGTTGACGCTGCCGCCCTCCGACAGCGCCTTGAACTTGCGTTCGGCATCAGCGGGATCCTTGACGGTCAATGAGACCGAAAAGCCCTGCGGTTTGTGGAAGTGATCGGGAGGCGCGTCGGACGCCATCAGGACCTCGCCATCGATCGAAATCCGGGCGTGCATGATCTGCTTCTTTCGCTCCGGCGGCGTCGGCATCTCTTCCGGTGCTTCTTCATTCCTCAACATCATCTCGATCTTGGCGCCGAGGACTTTTTCATAGAACTTGAACGCCGCTTCGCAATTGCCGTTGTAGAACAGATAGGGATTGACCTGCATCGCTTTGCTCCTTGGTGTTGAGTGGCTTGATGGTTCGCTTACTTCTCGGTGAGCCTCTTCAGATTGGCGAGACCGGCCTCGAAATCCTTGCCGATCATCTTGTCCATATTCATGAACACCTGCATCACCTTGTGCATGAAGGGCGCGGGACCATGCATGACCCAGCTGATGTTCGTCGTTGCGGCATCGCCCTGTGGCAGCATGGTGAACTCGGCGGTGTTGTGGCCTTCGAAGGGTTTGAAGAAGTCGAGCTTAATGACGATTTTTGACGGCGATGAGGCATCGAGAATTTCCATGCGGCCGGAACCGACATTCTTGTTGCCATCCCAGGCGTAGACGGCGCCCCGGCCACTCTGCGCGCCGCTGTAAGTGCGCTTCATCGCCGGGTCCTTGTTCTCCCAGGGCGACCAGCTTCCCCACTGATGAAAGTCGTTGATCAGGGAGAAGATTTTTTCCGGCGGCGCTTTGACCGTTGCCGCGCGCTGGACACTGAACGTATCCGGCTTGGTCGTGGCGAGGATCAGTATGATCGCGATGGCGATCGTCAGTACGACGGCGATGATGGCAATGATCTCGAACATGGGTCGTTTCCTACTCATAATCATCCGCAAGACATGACGGTTAGGCAGCCGCACGAACGCGCAGGTTGCTGCCGCACCACCACAGCCCGCCCCATAGCGCCACACCGATATGAAATCCGAACAGGATATGGCTAAACAGCGGAGTGCCGGAGTGTATATGCGATGTCATCGCACCACCAAAGTAGCCGGTCAGCAGCACGGGCCCGAACATCGAGGTCAGCTTGAGCGCAAAGAGACCGGCGCAGGCAGCGGCGATGACGCCTAAGCTCCGGGCAAGACTTTCGCTCGCATCATAACCGATCCGATCCATCGTTTCCGTGACGGTCCGCCACGGTGCCAGCTTGATGATACCGTCAAACAGCAAGAATAAAATCTGGATGGTTTGTGGGTTCATCTCTCGTCCCCTTTCGTCCGTCATGACCTAGAGACGAACGGAGGGGGCGCGGACCGACAGGCGGCCGATTATTTTTTTGAGGCGGTGGTCCCGCGCGGCTGGCTGTCGCGGATCAGCCGATCGAGATGCATCCGGATGTGGGCGGCTTCGGCGGAGGTGTTGGCGAGCGCGATGGCGCGGTCGAACGCCACGCGGGCTTCTTCATTGCGGCCGAGTTGCATCAGGAACGCACCGCGCACGCCAAAGAAATGGAAATAATTCGAAAGCCGCTCGCCCAGGGGCTCGATCATTTCCAGCGCCGCCACGGCCCCCCGCACCTTGGACACCGCCACCGCGCGGTTGAGCGTCACCACTGGAGACGGCTGCATGATTTCCAGCGCCCCATAGAGCAGATCGATCTGGGCCCAATCGGTGTCTTCCGGCCTGGCGGCGCGGGCGTGCAGGGCCGCGATCGCCGCCTGGATCTGGTAGGGCCCGCTGCGGCGATGGCGCATCGCCTTGTCGATCAGCGCCAGTCCCTCCGCGATCAATTTTTCATTCCAGAGCGTGCGATCCTGATCGTCGAGCAACACAAATTCGCCGGCGGCATCGAACCGCGCCGCGGCGCGGGCGTGCTGCAGCAAGAGCAGCGCCGCGAGTCCCATGATCTCCGGCTCGCTCTGGAACAGCCGCAGCAGGAGCCGCGCCAGGCGTATCGCCTCCTCGCACAGGGGCATCCGAATTTCGGACGTGTCGCCGCTCGCAGAATAGCCCTCATTGAAGATCAGGTAGATCATCGCAGCGACGGCGGAGAGCCGCTCTGAGCGTTCAACGGCGCCCGGGGTCTCAAACGGCACGCCGGCGCCCGCCACGCGCGCCTTGGCGCGGGTGATGCGCTGCTCCATCGCGGCTTCCGAGACCAGGAAGGCGCGCGCAATCTGCTTCACGGTCAGGCCAGAGACGATGCGCAGCGCCAGCGCGATCTGCTGCGTCGTCGGCAGGTCCGGATGGCAGCAGATGAACAGTAGCCGCAGAATATCGTCGCGATAATGCGAGCCGTCGAGCCGTTCGGCGAGCGCGTCCTCGGCATCGTCGAGGTCGGAGATTGCCTCGTCCTCGGGCAACGCCTGCTGCTTGCGGGTCCGCCTCACCTCATCGATCGCGACGTTGCGCCCGACCATGATCAACCACGCCGCGGGATCCCGCGGCGGGCCGTTTTGCGGCCAGCTCTTCAGCGCGCGAAGGCAGGCGTTCTGGAAGGCTTCCTCGGCGGTATCGAGATTGCGGAAATAGCGGAGCAGCGCGCCGACCGCCTGGGGACGCGCCGAGGTCAGCGCGGCGTCGATCCAGGCGGTATCGGTCACGTCGGCATGCTCCCGGGGTTGAACTGGCCGACCGGACGAATCTCGTAGGCCCCGCCGGGATTGGCGGCGCCGAGATCGCGCGCGACCTCGAGCGCCTGGTCGAGGCTCTCACAGTCGACGACGTAGAAGCCGAGCAGCTGCTCTTTGGTCTCGGCATAGGGGCCGTCGAGCACCACCGGCGGCTCGTCCTTGCGCAGCGTCGTCGCCGCGGTGGTCGGCAACAGCCGCGCCACCGGGCCGAGCCGGCCCTGCTTCTTCAGTTTGTCCTGCACGACGGCGAGCTTGGTCATGACGGCGGCGTCCTGTTCCCTGGTCCAGGATCCGACGAAGTCCTCATCGTGGTAGCAAAGGATGGCGTAAAGCATGGGCAAGGGTCCCTGTTTGGTCCTAGGACGAACAAGTATGCCCGGGGCCGACAGCAAAACGGAAATATTTTGCGGCGGAAGCGCGGGCCAGTAAGGTCGCCACGAGTTTCCCTGGAGAAGGCAAAATTGCGATGAACAAAGGTACGCTCGCCCTGCTCATTCATGGCGGGACCGAAAACTGGTCGCCTGCGCGCTGGAAGCGCCGGTTTGACGAGGTGTGCGGCGACCGCCCGGTCTGGCTGGTCCCTGAGGGGAATGGCGATCCCGCCGATGTCCATTACGCCGCGGTCTGGAAGCCGGCCCCGGGCGAGCTGGCGGCATTCCCGAACCTGCGCGTCATTTTCAACCTGGGCGCCGGCGTCGACGCGCTGATGGCGGATTCGTCGCTGCCGAAAGTGCCGTTGGTTCGCGTCTCGGTCGGCGATCTCACGCATCGGATGACGGAATATGTCGTGCTGCACGTGCTGATGCACCACCGGCAGGAACCCTACTTGCGCGCCAGCCAGCGCGAAAGGCGCTGGCAGCCGAAGTTTCAATGGCCTGCCGGCGCGGTTTCGGTCGGCATCATGGGCCTTGGCACGCTCGGATCGGATGCCGCCGACGTATTGAGACGGCTCGGCTTTCGCGTGACCGGCTGGAGCAACAGCCCCAAGGCGATTCCCGGCATCGACTGCTTTCACGGCAGGGGACAGCTCGATGGCTTTCTGCAGCGGACCGACATTCTAGTCTGCCTGTTGCCGTTGACGCCGGATACGCGGCACATCCTCAATCGCGGTCTGTTCGCTAGACTGAACCGAAGCAGTCCGATGGGCGCGCCGGTCGTGATCAACGCCGGACGGGGCGGGCTGCAGAACGAAGCCGACATCCTGGCGTGCCTCGACGACGGAACGCTGGGCGGCGCTTCGCTCGATGTCTACGCCACGGAGCCGCTCCCGGCCGATAGCCCGTTCTGGACCCATCCGAAGGTCGTGCTGACGCCGCACAACGCCGCCGACACCGATCCCGACGAAATATCGCGATACGTCGCGCGCCAGATCGCGCACTTTGAAGCCGGCGGCGCGCTCGAGAATGTCGTCGATCCTGCGCGCGGGTATTGACAGTATCGTTCCGGCGAACGCCGGAACGATACCTGTGCAAGGTGACGGCTTACGCCATGGTCGCGACATGCCCGGCGAGGCGGTCGTAGGCGGGCGCAACGCCCTTCTCGATACCGGAATTGAGATGGCCGTCGCGATTTTCCTTGCTGCTGTGAAGGATGGTCGTCGTCAGCCTCGTGCCGCTGCCGATGTCCTCGAAGGTCGACGTGACCTGGTATTCGGGGCTGGTAAATCCGGGCATCGCCATATGTTCGACGAACACCACCCGCTCCGGCCGCACGATTTCGCGATAGATACCCTGCAGGGTCACATCGCCCCCGCCGGGGGAACGCATGATGAAACGGTAAGTGCCTCCAACACGCAGGTCGATCTCGCAGACTACCACCGGAGTTTCAGTACGGCCGAACCAGCGCCTGACGTGCTCAGGTTGGGTCATAGCGTCGAACACGAGATGCCGCGGCGCATCGAACTTGCGCGTCATCGCGATCTCGAGGTCCGACGGGGTGGTGACCTTCAGTGGCTTATTCACTTTTGCGTCCACGCTGTTTCTCCCTCTTTGCTCGAACTTTGCGTCTGGTTGGCGTCGCGGCCTTTGTCGGCTGACTGGTCTTCAATTCCTGCAGGTAGTCATCGAGGCGGTTGAAGTTCTGGTCCCAGAATCGCCGGAAATTCCCCAGCCAGCCATCGACCTCCTTGAGCGAGACCGGCGCGATCCGGCACGGGCGCCACTGCGCCTCGCGCCCGCGTGAGATCAGGCCGGCATGTTCCAGCACCTTGAGATGCTTCGAAATCGCCGGAAGGCTCATGTCGAAGGGTTCGGCAAGTTCCGTCACCGAGGTTTCGCCAAGCGCGAGCCGCGCCAGGATCGCCCGCCGCGTGGGATCGGCGAGCGCGGCAAAGGTCGTACTGAGCGGGTCGGGCGCCATGTTTAGCCTTTTGGTTAAATAACCTATAGGTTAAATAATGGGAAATGCCGGTCGTGTCAAGCCCGCCCTACACAGAGCGTGTTGTCCAAGATTACGGAAATGCGTCAGCCGCAGTGGCGACGCGACCGGTCCGTCGTCAGGCCGGCCCGATCATGACGTCAATCGCACCCTTCACGATCGCCTCCAGCTCCTTGCGCGGCACGCGTGCCCGCGCGCGGATGGCGATGGTATGGATGGTTGCGGATGCGAGCTGCGCGAGCACTGCGGGATCGGCGGTCGCAGGCAATTCGCCCCTCTCTTTGGCAAGCCGGAAGCAGGACGCGAAAGCCTTGTCGAGTTCGGAAAATCCTTCCAGCACCATGCTACGGATTTCCGGATCGGCCACCGCTTCGGAGGCCGCCGTCATCACCGTGAAGCAACCGCGCGGGCCGGCCTCGCCCGAGAGATAGATATCGAGCGCCACCGCGTAGATCCGCTTCAGCCGTTGGCGAATCGGCATTTCCTCCCAGAAGGCATCGATCATCGCCGCGCGGGCATCGGCGCGATAGCGCTGGTAACTCTTGATGTAGAGTTCGCGTTTGTCGCCGAATGCACCGTACAGACTGGGACGATTCATGCCGGTGGCGGCGCTGAGATCATCGAGCGAAGTTGCGGCAAAGCCATCCTTCCGGAACAGGTCGAGCGCCTTGCCGAGCGCGATGTCGGGCTGATAGGCGCGCGGCCGGCCGCGACGCTTCGGCGCGGGTGCATCGGACGGGGATGCCGGCGGGCTTTTACCCTTTTGTACCATTTCGCAAAAAATTCCTTGACCTGATTTATATTATGCGGAACAGTATAAAAATCAACTCAGCTCCCGAATCCTGAGCCAAACTACCAAGGAGGTACATATGGACCTGTATTTCTCGCCCCTCGCCTGCTCGCTGGCGACGCGGATCGCGCTGTACGAGGCCGGCGCCGAGGCCAACTATCTCGAGGTCGATCCAAAGACCAAGGTGGTGCAGAACGACGGCTCGGATTTTCGCGAGGTGAACCCGCTTGGGCTGGTGCCAACGCTGCGCACCGACGACGGGCTGGTGCTGACCGAGAACGCAGCCATCCTGCAATATGTCGCCGATCGTTTTCCGCAGGCCGGCATCTCAAGTGGACCCGGCATCGAACGCAGCCGGCTGCATCAATGGCTCTGCTTCATCGGCACCGAGCTGCACAAGGGACTGTTCGTGCCCGTGCTCGACAAGAAAG
>JBKQRS010000606.1:0-3551 GCA_052143915.1 Bradyrhizobium sp. | reverse complement strand
CATGAGCGACGATAGCCTCGCGCGCGAGATTGAGCGGCGACGTACCTTTGCGATCATCTCGCATCCGGACGCCGGCAAGACCACGCTGACCGAAAAGCTGCTGCTGTTCGGGGGCGCGATCAATCTCGCCGGGCAGGTCAAGGCCAAGGGCGAGCGGCGCAACACCCGATCCGACTGGATGAAGATCGAGCGCGAGCGCGGCATCTCCGTCGTCACCTCGGTGATGACATTTGAGTTCGAGGGCCTGGTGTTCAACCTGCTGGATACGCCGGGCCACGAGGATTTCTCCGAAGATACCTACCGCACGCTGACCGCGGTCGACTCCGCCGTCATGGTGATCGACGCCGCCAAGGGCATTGAGGCGCGGACGCGAAAACTGTTCGAGGTCTGCCGGCTGCGCGACATTCCCATCATCACCTTCATCAACAAGATGGACCGCGAGAGCCGCGACACCTTCGAACTCCTGGACGAGATCGAAAAGACGCTGGCGCTCGATACCACCCCTATGACCTGGCCGGTCGGCCGCGGCCGCGATTTCCTCGGCACCTACGATCTCTCAACCGGCGGCGTGCGCCTTTTGGAAGGCGGCGGCGCCAAGACCGGCGCGGCGCAACAGATCGACATTGCGGAACTCGCTGGCCGTAACGCCAATCTCGATGTCGGCGCGATCAAGGAAGAACTCGCGCTGGTGTCGGAGGCCTGCAAGCCGTTCGATCTGGAGGCGTTTCGCGAGGGCCATCTGACGCCGGTCTATTTCGGCAGCGCGCTGCGCAATTTCGGCGTCGGCGACCTGTTGGAAGGCCTCGGCCGTTTTGCGCCGCCGCCGCGCGCGCAGGAAAGCAATCTGCGCAAGGTGGAAGCGGCCGAGCCGCGCATGAGCGCCTTCGTGTTCAAGATCCAGGCCAATATGGATCCGAACCATCGCGACCGCATCGCGTTCGCGCGGCTGTGCTCAGGCAAGCTGACCCGTGGCATGAAGGCGAAACTGGTGCGCACCGGCAAGAACATGTCGCTCTCCAGCCCGCAATTCTTCTTCGCGCAGGATCGCGCATTGGCCGACGAGGCATTTGCCGGCGACGTCGTCGGCATCCCCAATCACGGCACGCTGCGGATCGGCGACACCTTGACCGAGGGCGAAGATCTCACCTTCGTCGGCGTTCCCAGTTTTGCGCCGGAAATCGTCCGCCGGGTTCGCCTCACCGACGCCATGAAGGCCAAGAAGCTCAAAGAGGCCTTGCAGCAGATGTCGGAGGAGGGCGTGGTCCAGGTATTTCGCCCGCGCGACGGCGCCCCCGCGCTGGTCGGCGTGGTCGGCCCGCTGCAGCTCGACGTCCTGAAGGCGCGGCTTGATGCCGAATATGCGCTGCCGGTGGAATTCGAGGTCTCCGAGTTCCAGCTGGCGCGCTGGATTTCGTCGGACGACCGCAAGAAACTCGACGCCTTTGTCGCCGCCAACGGTTCCGGCGTTGCCGATGACGTCGACGGCGATCCGGTGTTCCTCGCCAAGAATGAATTCTATCTCGGCTACACCAGGGAACGCGCCGAGGGCATCGTCTTCTCCAGCATCAAGGATGTGAAGAAGAAGGCGTGAGCGGCCGCGTCGCGGAAGCATCGGCCAAGAACGCGCGGATGTGAACGGGGCGAGGCTTGATACGGCTCACCGAGCGTATCATTTTGCGCAATACCAGTTGATTACGTTGTCTTCGAGGGCTCGTTGCATGCTCCGTCGCATTGCCATCGGTCTCATCGTTGTCGTCGCCGGATCAGCCATGGCCGGACCCGCCGATGCAAGGCGGCGGCATCCCATCGACGCCACCCCGTTTGCGCATGCACCCTGCAGCGTATTGTCCGGGCGGCCGTGCACGCCCTATTTCTGCAGCGCGCTCAATCGCGGGCCCTGCATTCCCGAGATCGACTATCCCTATGGCGAGAACCTGCAGCTGACGATCGAGAGCGTGCCCTCGCATGACGACGCCGCCAAATACCAGAAGCCCGACCACGATCTCGATAATATCGGCGACCTCTTTGCCGCGTTGCGGTCCTGCTGGACGCCGCCCGAGGCGCAAGCCGCGAAAGAGGGCATGCAGATGACGGTGCGCTTCAGCTTCAAGCGATCCGGCGACATGATCGGACCCCCGCGTGTGACCTACGCGACGTCGGGGGTGCCTGCGGATGTCCGCGATACCTATTTCAAGGCGATCAGCGCCTCGCTTGACGCCTGCGTGCCGCTGAAATTCACCGGCGGCCTCGGTGGCGCCCTGGCGGGGCGGCCGATCGCGATCCGCTATGTCGATAACCGCGAGTTCGACAAGCAGCCGGCCACGCCGTGACGGCCCGGTGGGCCGGCCCTCCCTTCTGGCGCATTGCCGTTTGGGCCCCGGAAGTGTTACCCGATGCCGACAGAAGCCGGCATGCGGAGGAGAACATCATGGGACTGCTGGTGATGGTTCTGGGCCTCGTCCTGTTCCTCGGTGTCCACACACTGCCCGCGCAGCGCGAACTGCGCGCCCGCGTCATCGCCTCGATGGGCGAGGGAGGCTACAAGGGCGGCTATGCGCTGGTGTCGCTCTTGGGTATAGCGCTGATCGCCTGGGGGTTTGGCCATTATCGCGCGGCCGGGATGATCGACGTCTGGGAGCCGCCGAAGGCGCTCAAGCACATCACCATGGCCTTGATGCTGCCGGCCGTCATCCTGGTGGTGGCGTCCTATATCCGCGGCCGGATCTACACCACGCTGAAGCATCCGATGCTCGCCGGCGTCAAACTGTGGGCGGCGGCGCATCTGCTCGCCAATGGCGATCTTGGCGGCATCATCCTGTTCGGCTCGTTCCTGGGATGGGCAGTGTTCGACCGGATCTCGCTCAAGCGCCGAACCGACGCAGGCGCGCCACCGATCCCGGTCGGCGGTTGGGGCAACGACCTGATTGCGGTAGCGGTCGGGATCGTCGCCTATCTGGCGCTGGCGTTTGCGTTTCATCCCGTCGTGATCGGCGTTCCCGTCGTAGGAGTCTAGAAGATGTCAGTCCAGTCCGCGATCAAGCGCAAGACCGCACCGGATATCCGCGCCCGCAAGAACGGCGAGCCCATCGTGATGCTGACATCGTATCACGCCCATACCGCAGCCCTGGTCGATCGCTATTGCGACGTCATCCTGGTCGGCGATTCCCTTGGCAATGTGATGCATGGCTTCGAGACCACGGTGCCGGTGACGCTCGACATGATGATCCTGCAGGGTCACGCGGTGATGCGCGGCTCGCAGCATGCGCTGGTCGTGGTCGACATGCCCTTTGGCTCCTATGAAGCCTCGAAAGAGCAGGCGTTTCACTCCGCCGTGAGAATCCTCAAGGAAACCCATTGCGGCGCGGTCAAGCTCGAGGGCGGCGCGCGGATGGCCGAGACCATCGCGTTTCTTGTCGAGCGCGGCGTGCCGGTGATGGGTCATATCGGATTGACGCCGCAGTCGATCAATACGCTCGGCTCGTTTCGTGCCCAGGGCCGCGAGGAGGGCAGTTGGGAACCGATCGAGAATGACGCCCGCGCGGTGGCGGAAG
>JBKQRS010000605.1:0-9728 GCA_052143915.1 Bradyrhizobium sp. | reverse complement strand
GCGGAAGCAAGTGCAGGCGTCGTTGCGCCCGTCGATATCGCGCACCGGCTGCATGATTGGCTCGAAATTCGATCGCCCATCGGGTGCGTCGCAAACGACACATCATGGCGGTTGCTGCTTCCGCAGGGCGGAATGGGTCTGCCCGGGGGCGGCGCAGGCCGAAACCCGCCCGGATGAGTTCCTTAAATTTCGGTAAGCCCGCGGCCAGGTAACGATTTCGCAAGCAATGAAAGTTACCAAATGGTCAATCTATCCTGGAGATTTGACCGTGAGCGAACAAAAGGGCGAACAGACCAGCGGCGAACCCACCTCCCTCGGCGTCGGATCGGACGTTTCCTGTTCGTCGGACACGCAAAGCGAGCCGGTGGCCACTTCGGCGCAGGAACCGGCACACGGGCTGGCAAATGCCGAGACCCCCAGGCTGGTGCCGGAGCAGGTCGCAGCTCGCGAAATGCCTGAAGCCGACGCGCCCAAAGCTGATGCGGCCGCCACCCATGCTCCCAATCCCGATGCTGCCGAGGCTGACGCGCCGCGTATCCCCGGCAAGGTGATCATCATGTCATCCGGCGATCGCGCCTGGGCGGATCAGGATGCCGGTTCGGAACCAGACGCCGGCGAGAGCCAGGGGATGTTCGGCAAGCGCCGGATCGCGGCGCTTGCGGCCGTGGTGGCGTTGGCGGTGATCGCAGGCGCGCTTGGCGGCGCGCTGGCTACCATGGTGTTGACGCATGTTACCGGCGACGACACAGCGAGCAGCGGCAATCACGCGCTCGAAGTCTCCATGGCGCGGATCGATGCCGAGGTCCTGGCGCTGAAGGCCAGCGTCGAACATACCTCCAAACTCGGCCTGAGCCAGTTCAGCAGGACCAGCGACCGTCTCGACAAGCTCGAAAAGGCACAGGCCGAGCCTGCCGCCAAAATCGCCAAGCTGAGTGAGACCGTGGACAAGCTCCGCGCCGCGCCAGCCGCAGCGCTAGTGCCCGTCGCATCGGCGCCGGCCGCGGCGAAGGATGTCACCGGCTCGGTTTCGCCCTCGGCGGCAGCGCCGGCAACACCGCCCAAGGTCGAAGTCGGCAGATTGCCGACGGTCGAGGGCTGGATACTGCGCGATGTCTCTCATGGCGGCGCCCTGATCGAAGGCCGGCAGGGCATTTACGAAGTGTATGCCGGCGATCCCGTACCAGGGCTCGGCCGGATCGACGCCATCCGCCGCCAGGACGGCCACTGGGTGGTCGTGACCAGCAGGGGCTTGATCGTCGCGCGATAAAGCGTTTTCGAGCGAAGTGGATGCCGGTTCGCGTGAAGAAAACGCGTCCAAACAAGAAAGTCTTTCGCGCTTCACCGTGACGTGAAGCGAGAGTGCGGTACGAGGGATGTCGCGCGACAGCCCGTCCGCTTTTCGGCTATTTTCCTGTCATAGAAATGCTGCCCGCGCGAGGCCTGGAATGAGGCTCGTGAGGCGGTGTTTGTCAGGATATGGACTGTCCGTTGCGATTTCTTGTCACCATCTTGGCTCTCCTTTGCAGCTTGCTTCCGCTACGCCATGCGCAGAGTGCGCCGGCGCTGGAGCATGGCGTTGCGATCACCGATCCCTTGGGCTTACGCGAACTCGATCGCGGAAGACTTGGTCTCGCTCGCCTGCTTGCCCCGGCGCGGTCAATGGATGCGCCGCTCACCAACAGCCAGTTGTTTGCGCTGCCCGCGCTTGTTCCCGTCCGCGCCGCGCTCGACGCGGAGTTCGATCGATATGCCCAACGGCACAAGGCCGATCTTCCGAACGAAACCATCGGCGTCGGAACGTCCTTCGACTTTCAACTGTTCGATCGCGCCTTGCTCACTTCCCCCGATACGCGCTTCGTGCTGGCGGGCATCGTCAACCGGATGGACCGCGCGTACCTATCCGAGGCGAATTGCGGTGAAATCCGGCTGATCTATCGCCTGACGCGGACCGATGCGCCCGTGACCGATGATCACGCGGCCTCGCCGCGGCTGCCGATGACGCTCAATCTCGTGCTGAGGGCCAAGAACGACAAGGCAATGGGCGGCGATGCGACCGACGGCAAGGGTGCGGCACTGACCTGCGCCGAAATCGCGCGGCGGTGGCTTGCGGCGGGCGACTGGCCGCTGACCGGGGCTGCGCTTGCGGAAAAGTTGACATCCGAAGGCGGCCCGCTGGAGTTAATCGGGCCCGAGAACATCCAGCGCATCGAGACCAATCTTCAGATTGCGCACGCGCCGAAATCGCCGATCCGTGATTTCCGCACCGACTATCTCCTGAAAGTGTTTGACTACAACGCGCAGACAAAGACGTTCGAGGAAGCGCCGCTCGAAAACCAGATCGATCGCGAGCGGATATTGGCGGACAGGAAGCTTGCGCGCGATTTCAGGGCCTGGCTGCTGGAGCCAGCGCATTTCAGCGAGCTCGATCGCGGCACGATCCTGATCCCGAAAGAGTATCTCGCCACAAGCGCGATCGCACCGACCCCGACCGGATTTTCTCCCTCCGATCTGCAACCGGCCTTCGGCCTGGTGCAGGGAGAGGGAGCATCGGCTGATCCCGTTTTCGCAGAACATGATGTCGTCGCGGCCCTGGAAAAGGCGGCGAAGCGCGGCATCAGTCTGCAGAATATCCGCTCGGTCGCGGGCTTCGAGCGCCGGCTCAACGACATCACCTGCGCGGGCTGCCATCAAACCCGCGGCATCGGCGGGTTTCATTTCCCGGGCGTCGACTGGATGGCGGCCAAGCCTTCCAACTCGACGGTGGTGCCGGGCTCGCCGCATTTCTTCGGCGACCAGGTCCGCCGCCGCGCCATTCTGACATCGATGCGCAGCGGTGAACGCCCGGACTACTCGCGGGGATTTTCCAGCCGGCCGCAATCGCGCGGCAGCAGCGAACTCGCCGGGAGCGAATATGACGACGGCTGGGGCGCGCATTGCTATAGCCCGCGCGCCAACGCCGCGGACAATGACCGCAGTTTTGCATCGTGGACCTGCGCCAAGGGGCTCGCCTGTCAGGTCATGAGCGAGGCCTCGCGCATGGGGATGTGTTTTGTCGGCAGCCGCTAGGCGGAGCCCGCGCAGGGCAGATTGACAGTAGGCTGACTAATCGTGTTTCATCGACCTAACCGCGTTAAAACAAATGCCGGGACGGAAACATGGACGACATCATTATCGTCGGCGGCGGCATTGGCGGACTGACGCTCGGGCTGACGCTGCATGCGGCGGGAATCCCTTGCAGAATTTTCGAGTCGGCGCCTGACATCCGCGCGGTCGGCGTCGGTATCAATCTTCTGCCGCATGCCACCAAGGAGTTGGCCGCGCTCGGCCTGGAGGCCGATCTGGCGCGCGTCGCGATCGCCACAGAGGATGCGACCTTCTTCAATCGCTTCGGGCAGCTGATCTATCAGGAGCCGCTGGGCCGCGCCGCGGGTTACGATCATCCGCAATTCTCGATCCACCGCGGCGATCTGCAGATGGTGCTGCTGGAGGCGTTCCGCTCGCGCGCCGGAGCCGACCGGCTCATCACCAACCATCACTGCGTTGGCGTCGAGCAGGACGAGACGAGCGTCAGCGTGCATTTTTCTGCCGGGCAGGGCGGTGCCACGGTCCACACCGTCCGCGGTCGAGCCGCGGTCGCCTGCGACGGCATCAACTCCGCGGTCCGCAAGCAGTTTTTCCCTGGCGAGGGCGAACCTCGTTATTCCGGCGTCAACATGTGGCGCGGCGTCACGCGCTGGAAGCCGATATTGTCGGGCGCGAGCCTGATCCGGGCGGGGTGGCTGTCGCACGGCAAGATGGTGATCTATCCGATCCGCGCCGCAGGGAGCGACGGGCTGCAGCTCGTCAACTGGGTCGCCGAAATCGAAACCCCGGTCTATCGCAAACGCGACTGGAACCGGCCGGGCGCGACCAGTGATTTCATCGGCGCGTTCGCCGACTGGCATTTCGACTGGCTCGATGTTCCCGCGCTGATCCGCGCCGCCGACAGCGTGCTGGAATTCCCGATGGTCGATCAGGACCCGCTGCCGCGCTGGAGTTTTGGCCGGGTGACGTTGCTCGGCGACGCCGCCCACCCGATGGTGCCGCGCGGCTCCAACGGCGCCGGCCAGGCGATCCTGGACACGCGGGCGCTGACGTCGGCGCTATCAGGCAGCGGCGATCCCGTCGCCGCGTTCGTCGCCTATGAGAAGCAGCGGCTTGAGGCGACCACGCGCGTCGTTCTGACCAACCGCACCAATCCGCCCGACGCCATCCTGCGCGAGGTGTTTCAGCGCACCCACGACCGCCCGTTCGTACGAATCGACGACGTCATCAGCCGCGAGGAACTGCTCGCCATGTCCGATGGCTACAAGCAGATCGCCGGCTATTCGAAGGAAATCTTGCGCGGGTGACGACGTGCGCGCCGCGCGATAGCGGCCGTCATTGCGAGGAGCAGTAGCGACGAAGCAATCCATCCTGGCCAAGTCATGGATTGCTTCGCTCCGCTCGCAATGACGGAGAGGTTAAGGAAAATAAGATGACGACATCGGTAACTCAGGAGAGCCGCACATCGCTCGTCGATGTCGCCGGATTCATCGATGCGCAGCCCGTTGGCGCACTTCAGGTCAAACTGCTGCTGTGTTGCGCGGCGGTGCTGTTTCTCGACGGCTTCGATACCCAGGCGATCGGCTTCGTCGCGCCTGCGCTGGCCAAAGACTGGGGCCTGAGCAAGGGCGCGCTCGGTCCGGTGTTCAGCGCGGGATTGTTCGGGCTGATGATCGGCGCGCTGGTGTTCGGACCGCTGGCGGACCGCGTCGGACGCAAGAAGATCATCATCTTATCCACGCTGGCGTTCGGCATTGGCGCGCTGGTCACCGCCCTGGTCCAGGACGTCGGCATTCTGATCGCCGTCCGTTTTTTGACCGGCCTCGGTTTGGGAGGCGCGATGCCCAACGCCATCGCGCTGACGTCCGAATTCAACCCGCGTCGCCGCCGCGCCACCATGGTGATGATCATGTTCTGCGGGTTCTCGGTGGGCGCAGCCCTCGGTGGTCTTTTGGCGGCGGCATTGATTCCGCATTTCGGCTGGCGGTCGGTATTTGCGGTCGGCGGCGCGTCGCCGCTGCTGCTGGCGCCGATCCTGGCGCTGAAATTGCCGGAATCGGTGCGGTTTCTGGCGCTGACCGGCCGGGCGAATGAGCGCGTCGCGCAACTGCTTGGGCTCGTTAACCCGAGGGCGGTGTTCGCGCCGGCCACCCGGTTCATGGTGGATGAGCCGGAATTGGCCGGGATTCCGGTCAAGCATCTTTTCAAGGGTGGAAGAACGCTCGCCACGCTGCTGTTGTGGGTGGTGTTCTTCATGAGCCTGCTTGATCTTTATTTCCTGTCGAACTGGCTGCCCACCGTTCTCAACGATCTCGGCGCATCGGTGTCGCAGGCGGCGGCAATCGGATCGATGCTGCAGGTCGGCGGCGTCGTCGGGACCTTCGCGCTCGGCAGCATCATCGACCGCTTCTCGTTTCGCGCGCTGGCGCTGGTGTATTTCATCGCCGTGTTCGCGGTCGGCGCGATCGGCCAGCTTGGACATTCGGTCACCTTGGTCACCATGGCGATTTTCGCGGCCGGCTTCTGCATCGTCGGCGGCCAGATCGCCGCCAACGCGCTGGCTGCGGGATTCTATCCGACCTCGGTCAGGGCCACCGGCGTCGGCTGGGCGCTCGGGATCGGCCGGGTCGGCTCGATCGTCGGACCGCTGGTCGGCGGCGCCTTGCTGGCGATGAAATGGAGCGCGGGGGAAGTGTTCGTGGCTGCGGCCGTCGCCGCCTTGTGCGCGGCGCTGGCGGCGTTTTCGCTGAGCCAGCTCGCTGGGTTGGGCGGAAGCGGCAGGGGCGTGCAGCGCGCCGCCTGGTCCAATCACGCCACCGCGCCGGATGCGCGCAATTGCTGGATCGACGCCTCGTCGTAGCCGGCTTCGCGCAGGATCTCATCGCTGTGTTCGCCGATATGAGGCGGATGCCGCGGCTTGACCTTCTGGCTGCCGTCGATCCAGATCGGGCTGTTGACCGTGAGCATGGTGTCGTTTTCGAACGGCACCAGGACTTCATTCTCGATCATCTGGCTGTCGTTGGGGATGTCGTCAAGAATGCCGACCACGCCGAATACGAGACCGTTGCCGTCGAGTATCCCGCGCCATTCGGCCAGTTCTCTTGTGGCAAAGACGTCGTCAAGAATCCTGATCAGCTCCAGCGACCGCGCATGGCGGTCGGGTTTGGTGGCGAATCGCGCATCGGCGATCAGATCTTCCCGTCCGAGGCAGCTCGCCAGCACCGGCCATTGCCGCTCCTCGTTGAGCAGCGACAGGATGAGCCAGCGCCCGTCCTTGCACCGGTAGTGGTTGGTGACCGCATTCAGCGCGCGCTCGCGCGGGCGCCGCTCCTGGAATTTCGCGCCGCATAATTTGGCCTGGGCCAACACGCCTGCAGCCCAGACGCCGTTGGCCATCAGGTTCGAGCTCACATGCGAACCCTTGCCGGTTCGCTCGCGCTTGTAGAGCGCGGTGACGATCGCGCCGTAAAACGCCATCGCGCAGGGGTGGTCGCCCATGCCGGGGATCGAGCGCGCCGGCGTGGTGTGCTCGTCCGCGCGCACCAGATCCATCAGGCCCGAACGCGCCCAATAGGCGTTGCTGTCGAATCCGGGCTTGTTGGCCTCGCTGCCCTTTTCGCCGTAGCCGGTGAACGACGCGTAGACGAGGCGCGCATTCAACGGCCGGAGGTCCTCATAGGTGATGCCGAGCCGCTGTCGCACGCCGGGCGGAAAATTGGTGATGAAGACGTCGGCCTCCGCCACCAGCCGGTAAAGCACCGCTCTTCCCTCCGGCCCGGAGAGGTCGAGCGCGAGGCTTCGCTTGTTGCGGGATTCCAACAGCCAGGCGAAATTATGCGGGCTGATCGGATATCCCGGCAAATTCGGCAGGTTGCGGTAGGGATCGCCCGCTCCCGGCGGTTCGATCTTGATCACCTCTGCGCCGAAATCCGACAGCACCGTTGCGGCCGCGGGCGCTGCGATGAAGCTCGCGCAATCCAGAACCTTGAGGCCTTCGAAGATGCCGTCTTCCATGGTGAGGGCGCTCCCGTCTTGTTGTTGGTCTTATGCCGCGTCGTGGAATTCTTTCTGCGGCAGGCGGATTAGCCGAGCATTTGACCGATGTCGGCGGGGTGACGCAATAACAGTTTCGACGTCATTGCGAGCGTTAGCGAAGCAATCCATGCGTGATGAAATAGAAGCTGGATTGCTTCGTCGCGTTCGCTCCTCGCAATGACGAAAAATACTCCGATCTACTCCGTATCCGACAGCAGCGCCGCATTGCCGCCGGCCGCCGCGGTATTGATGGTCACCGTCTGCTCGGTCGCAAAACGCGCCAGATAATGCGGGCCGCCGGCCTTGGGGCCTGTGCCCGACAATCCCTGGCCGCCGAACGGCTGCACGCCGACCACGGCGCCGATCATGTTGCGGTTGACATAGATATTGCCGACGGAAAGCCGGTCGACCACGGCCTCGATCGTGTCGTCGATCCGCGAATGGATGCCGAGCGTCAGCCCGTAGCCCGAGCGTTCGATCGACCACAGCACGCGATCGAGCTGCCCGGCGCCGTAGCGCACCACGTGCAGCACGGGTCCGAATACTTCCTCGGTCAGTTGGCCGGCGTCGGATAGTTCGAAGATATGCGGCGCGACGTAGTTTCCGGAAGGCGCGCGCCCTTCAAAATGCAGGCGGGCTTCGTGCTTCATGCGCGCGATATGCGCCTCGAGCCGCCGTTTGGCCTCAGTGTCGATCACGGGTCCGATCTGCACCGAGGGATCGCGCGGGTCGCCCATCCTGAGCTCACGCGCGGCGCCCGCAATCATCTCGATCATGCGGTCGGCAATGTCGTCCTGCACGAACAATAGCCGCAGCGCGGAGCAGCGCTGGCCGGCGGAGCGAAACGCCGAGGTCACGACATCGTCGGCGACCTGCTCGGGCAAGGCGGTCGCGTCCACGATCATCGCATTGATGCCGCCGGTCTCGGCGATCAGCGGCACGATCGGGCCGTCCTTGGCGGCGAGCGTGCGGTTGATCGCCCGCGCGACCTCGGTCGAGCCCGTGAACACGACACCGGCTACATCGGGATGGGCCGTCAGCGCGGCGCCGATCGCGCCGTCACCGGGCAACAGCTGCAGCGCGGAAGCGGGCACGCCCGCCTCGTGCAGCAAACGAACGGCTTCATACGCGATCAATGGCGTCTGCTCGGCGGGCTTTGCCACCACCGCATTGCCGGCCATCAACGCCGCCGTCACCTGGCCTGTGAAGATCGCCAGCGGAAAATTCCACGGCGATATCGCGACGAACACGCCGCGGCCGCGCAGCCGCAACGCGTTGCTCTCACCGGTCGGCCCCGGCATGGTTTGATCGGCGCCGAACAGGTCGCGGCCTTCTGCGGCGTAGTAGCGGCAGAAGTCCGTGGCCTCGCGGACTTCCGAAAGCGCGTCATCGAGCGTCTTGCCGCCCTCGCGTTGCAACAGCGCGATGAAGCGCGCCGCGCGCCGCTCCAGGAGATCAGAGGCCTGTTCCAGGATTTTGGCGCGCGTCTCGCCGGGCGTCCGGCTCCAGCTTGCAAAACCCGCGCGGGCCGCGGCCATTGCCAGGTTCGCGCCCTCGCTCGTCGGATCGACCACGCTTCCGATCCCAGTGGTCTGGTCGATCGGGCTGACGATTGGCCGCGCTGCGCCTGCGCTGGTTTGGCCGTTGATGATCGGCGTTGCCGCTACAAGAGCGGTTTCCGCCGCGACCGCGGAGAGCAGTTTTTCCAGCGCCGCGCGGTCGCCGAATTCGATGCCGCGGGAATTTTGCCGCCGCGGCTGGTAGAGATCGCCGGGCGCGGCGATGTTCGGATTGCTCGCGTTTTCGGCGGTGCCGATGATGTCGGCCGGGCGTCGCAGCAGCGTTGCAACCGGCACCGCATCGTCGGCGGCAAGTGCCACGAAGGATGAATTGGCGCCGTTCTCCAGCAGGCGCCGCACCAGATAGGCGAGGAGATCGCGGTGGCTGCCGACCGGTGCATAGGTGCGGTAGGCGAGACGCGGGTGATCCCCGCTCAATTGCGCGTAGAGCGCCTCGCCCATGCCGTGCAGGCGCTGAAACTCGAAACCGCTTTCGCCATTCGTCAATTCGAGAATGGTTGCGACCGTCAGCGCATTATGGCTGGCAAATTGCGGGAACAGGCGGGGCCTCAAGCCAAGCAGTTTTTGCGCGCAGGCGATGTAGTTCAGATCGGTCATCGCCTTGCGCGTGAACACCGGATAGAAGGCGAGGCCGCGCTCCTGCGCGCGCTTGATCTCGGAGTCCCAATAAGCGCCCTTGACGAGGCGCACCATCATGTGCCGGTCCAGCGTCGATGCCAGTTCGTCCACATAGTCGATCACAGCGCTGGCGCGTTTCTGATAGGCCTGAACGGCGAGACCAAAGCCGTCCCAGCCGGCGAGCGAAGCGTCACTGAGCGCGGCGGCGATCACCTCCAGCGACAGTTCCAGCCGGTCCGCTTCCTCGGCATCGACGGTGAAATTGAGGTCGTAGGCTTTGGCCCGCCGCGCCAGATCGACCAGCCGCGGAACCAGCTCCGTGATCACGCGCTGCCGGCTCAGCGCTTCGAAGCGCGGATGCAGCGCCGAGAGTTTGACCGAGATGCCGGGCCGGTCGGGCAGCGGCCGGTC
>JBKQRS010000604.1:0-11107 GCA_052143915.1 Bradyrhizobium sp. | reverse complement strand
CTTGTACGGGCTGCCGTCGCCGAACAGCAGGGTCGCCTTGATGCCCGTGATGTCGACGCTCTTGCCGGCCTGCTGGGCGCGCAGGAACTCGCGCTGGCTCACCGGAAAGGTCACATACATCGGATCCTGGCTGACGATGACGGTCAGCGGCCCGCTTTGCGGACTTACAACGTTGCCCTTCGTGATGTTGGTCTTGCCAACTTTGCCCGCAATCGGAGAAACGATTTCGGCATAGCTGAGGTTGATCTTGGCGGTCTGCAGATTGGCCTCGTCGATGAGAAGCGAACCCTTGGCCGATTCATCGGCCGCAAAGGCCTGGTCGCGGGCAACCTGGGTACCGGAGCCCTTTGAAAGCAGCTCCTCGGCGCGCTGCAGTTGGATTTCAGTCAGCTCCTTGGCAGCCTTGTCTTTCTCCAGTGCACCTTCGGCTTGTCCGACGGCGGCTTCGAACAGACCCTTTTCGATACTGTAGAGCGGCGCCCCTTCCTTAATGAGGTCGCCTTCCTTGAACGCGACTTTCTCGAGATAACCGGTGATCCGTGCCCTAACTTCAACGCGCTGAACCGCTTCGACGCGCCCCACGAAATCCTGGGACCTGGTGACTGGCTTGCGTTCGGCCTTGACCACACCGACCGGAATGGCTGCTCCCTCCGGCGCCGATTGAGCGTTGGCGGGCGATGAAATCCCCCACAGCGCCAAGAGCATGCAAGCGATCTTGCGCATCACAGCCTCCTCCTCTTACCCGGTCCGGCGCCGCTAACGGCTCGCGACCAGCTAGCATGGCATGCGCGTGCGTTTTTACGCTGATCAAACAGTCGATCCGATTGGCGGGTCTGTCAATCGATGATGTGGTAACCTCCATCGATAAAGAGCGTGTCTCCCGTCATCAGCTTCGCACCGTCGAGTGCAAGAAAGGCAACCGCTCTTCCGACGTCGTCAATGCTCACGAGGCTTCGCGCCGGTGCCTTCGCCGCCGCTTTCGCCAGGAGCTCATCAAATTCGGGAATTCCGGAGGCCGCGCGCGTCGCCAGCGGACCGGGGGAGATGGCATGGACCCGGATACCCTTGGGCCCGACTTCGGCCGCGATGTAACGCACGGCACATTCAAGCGCGGCCTTGGCGACCCCCATGATGTTGTAATTCTCCACCACCATCTGGCTACCGTAATAGGTCATCGTGAACAATGTGCCACCGTTCTTCATCAACGGCTCCGCCAGATGCGCCATGCGGATGAATGACCAGCAGGAAACATCCATGGTCGCCAGGAAACCGTCACGCTTGACGTCGATTACCCGTCCGTGGAGGGCTTCCCTGGGCGAAAACGCGATTGAATGAACAAGGAAGTCGAGCTGTCCCCATTCCCTTTCAATTCGCTCAAAAACCGCCTCCGTCTGTCCGGGAATACCGACGTCGAGCGGCATGAAGATCGGAGCTTCGAGCTCGCGTGCCAGCGGCTCGACATATTTTCTCGATTTGTCGTTCAAATAGGTGACAGCCAGGTCGGCCCCCAAAGCGCGGAACGCCTTGGCGCATCCCCATGCAATCGACTGATCATTGGCGATACCGACGATCAGCCCCTTGCGATCCTTGAGTGCAATCTTGGTCTCCCTGTAAACGGGAATCGTCATGATGCCCTCCTCTCCTGTTCCAGAGAGCCGGTCGGTTTTTTCGACAGCAGCGACCACGTGTGCTTGGCAATCATCAGCTCTTCATCGGTCGGCAGCACGTAGACCGCGACACGGCTTTCGGGCCGCGAAATCAGGCGGGCGTGCTTCGCGTTGGCGTCCGGATCGATGGAAACCCCGAGCCAGGCGAGCTTCTCGGTGATCGCCTTGCGAGCACGCGCGGAATTCTCGCCAACCCCTGCCGTAAATACCAAGGCGTCTACCCCTTGCAGGGCGGCCGCCAGCATTCCCGCGAACAGGCTGGTGCGGTAGACAAAATAGTCGATCGCAAAGGCGGCGCGCGGATCATCGCTCGCTTCAAGCTGTCGCATGTCATTGCTGATGCCCGAAAGGCCCTTGAGGCCGCACTCTCGATACAGAAAATCCTGGACGGCCGCGGCCGTCACGCCCTTCTCGGACATGAGGTAGAGCACCACCCCCGGATCAATCTGGCCGGGCCGAGTGCCCATCGGAAGCCCGTCAAGCGCCGTAAACCCCATGCTGCTCTCGACGCTGCGGCCGGCCTTGAGGGCGCACATGGACGCGCCGCTGCCGAGATGGGCGACAATCACCCGCTTCGATGCAAGATCAGGCGCGACCTTCGGCACGATGCTCGCGATATATTCGTAGGAAAGACCGTGAAAGCCGTAACGGCGGATGCCTTCGGCGTATAAATGCTCCGGTATCGCGTAATGATCGGCCAACGCGCCATGACCGCGATGAAACGCCGTGTCGAAACACGCGACCTGTGGGAGGTCCGGGAAGCGCGCCAGGATCGAGCGGATCGGCGCCAGATTATAAGGCTGATGCAGCGGCGCCAGCGAGACGTATTTTTCCAGTCGCGCCAACACATTTTGATCAACGCGAACCGGCTTGTCGTAATCGGGGCCTCCGTGCACCACGCGGTGTCCGATCGCAACCGGATTAATCTTCAACTCGTCCCGCAACCATGCTCCCGCCGTTGCAAGCGCCGATGCGACGTCACTGACCGTTCCACTCTCGTAAACTCGTTCGACCAGCACATCGCCTGCGGCCGAGACGACACGCATGCGCGGGCGGCTTCCAACCCCCTCGATTTGACCCTTGATCTGCCGCCTCAGACCGTCCTCCGGCTCAATTCCGAAGAGCTGAAACTTGACGCTGGAGGAGCCGGCATTCGCGACAAGGATCGTATCCATGGCATTCACGCTGCCGCAACGGTTGATGCGCGGCGCCGCGCGTCGGCGTAGAGCACCGCGATCGCGCACGAGGCCATGCGCCCCCGTAGGGAATCTGCACGCGAGGTCAACACAATGGGAACGCGCGCCCCCAGCACGATACCTGCCGAGTCGGCTTTCGCCATGAAGGTCAGATTTTTCGCCAGCATGTTGCCGGCCTCAAGGTCGGGCACCACCAGGATCTGCGCCTGGCCAGCGACCGCCGACTTGATGCCCTTGATTCTGGCGGCCTCCTCGTCGACGGCGTTGTCGAAGGCAAGCGGCCCGTCGAGCAAGGCACCTGTGATCTGGCCGCGGTCGGCCATCTTACACAGGGCGGCTGCGTCGATGGTCGATGGAATTTTGGAAGTAACGATCTCGACTGCTGAAAGTATCGCGACCCTCGGCACGCCAAGGCCGATTCCAGCATAAAGATCGATGGCATTTTGAACGATATCGCGTTTGCAATCGAGGTCCGGGAAAATATTGATGGCCGCGTCCGTTATGAAGAGCGTCTGCGCGTAGCCGGGTACATCGATCGCAAAGACATGGCTTATGCGGCGATCGGTACGCAGGCCGGACGTTTTTGCTGTAACGGCTCGCATCAGCTCGTCGGTATGAAGGCTTCCCTTCATCAGCATCTCGCCCTTCGCAGCGTGTATCAGTTCGACGGCCTTTGTCGCCGACGCCTCGCTATGGGCCGCGTCGACAATTTCAAAGCGCGCGATATCAAGATCGAACTGCGCCGCGACCGTCCTGATCTTGCCTGCGGGGCCGACAAGGATCGGCTTGATAATCCCTGCGGCGGCCGCTTCGCAGGCGCCGCGCAACGAGGCTTCGTCGCAGGGGTGCGCCACGACGGTCACGGCTGACGGCACCAGCTTGGCGGCGGCAACCAAACGCTCATACTTTGCATGGACCGGGGGTTCCCCGGTGTCGATCGGAGCTACGCTCATGACTCTGCTCCCAATTGTATCGGCAGCGGTTTCGAAGCCTTGAGTTAGGAAGCCTTGAGTTAGGAAGCCTTGGGTTAGGAAGCCTTGGCTCTGTCTGTGCTCGGCACTAAAGGGACCTTGTCGGCGCCTAAGACCGAAGGAGCCGCCTCGTTGGTCTCGAATAGCGCCGTGATCCTTCGTAGTCGTTCTGCAGCCTCACCGGAGATGTCGCCGCCCGCGCTCAGCACATTGCGAATGGCGGCGAGGCCTTTCCGGCGCTCGGCGACGTCTGCCGGCAGCATGTTCGGGATCGCCGCAAGCGCGGCCTCCGGCTCCAGCAGCAACAGGAAGAACTGCTCGCGCGCGGTTGCCTTGAATTGCGCGAGCGTCATTCGCGATGCTTCTTCGGTCAGGCGAATGCGCCGCAGCGCCGCGACCCCGCGCTCATCGACGAAACCTCGTGCCAACCCTACATAGATCAGACCGCGAGTGGTGCATTCCTGGAGGCCGCCTTTGGTTATCAGCGACTTCAGTTCCGCAATACGCTTCTCCACAAGCTCGCGATGCAGCGCCGATCTTCCGGGCCGCCGCGGCCGCGCGGCCTTGGAGCTAACGCCAACGGCAGCCTGCAGGGCCGGCGATCCATAGATTGCGAGGAACATTTGCTCGGATAGGCTTTCCTGGGCTTCCCGCCAGGTGTCGAGCGAATTGACGATCTGCCGCGAGACCTTTTCCTGCGCAGCCAGGAACGGGTTGTCGGCCCCTGCGGGCTTGCGATTCCCGCGCACCTTCTCGGCGGTCCGTGCCAGCGCCGGCATAAATGGATTGGCGTCGGTAAACGCTTCATACGACATCCGCACCGGATGCCATTGCCTGAGCCACTCTGCCACAGGTGGGTTGACGAAAGCCTTGACCATCGGCTGCACGAAGGCGCGGTACAGCGAAAGATTGATCTCCGAAACCCGCGCGGCGGTCGCGAACCGGCGCTCCTCCTCCGGCGAGTTGCCGCCCATGGCGCGGATATCGTCCAGCGTACGCGCTTCACAGCGCATCACCCACTCGCCCGACACGAGGTCAGGATTGGCCGTGTCTCCGGATTTGCGCTCGAAAGTTGCCTCATAGAGACCGGGCGGCAGCATATCGATAAGATCGATATTGCTGGAAAATTCACTGTGCTCTTTCTTGGCTACTCCGCCCGAGACGAAAATCCCGAGATGTCCGACGGTCTCGTGCACGGTGTAGACGATGGTCTGTCCGAAGGACCTTATTTCGTCGACGTTGTCATAGAGGTCAAGAATCCAGTCGAGCGCCTGCTGCGGTGGGGTGATGTTGTCACCCTTCGAGCAGAATACGACGATCGGCGAGCGAATGTTGCGCAGATCGACGGCGGTGCCGTCGGAGGTTTCGATGCGTCCGGCGGCCAGATTATTGCCAACGAAGAGCTCGTCGACGATGAACTGGATTTCCTCGCCATTGAGGTTGACGTGTCCACCCCACCAGCGCTCGAACTCGAGATATCGGGGGGCTTCGGTATCGACCCTGGAATAAACGTTGTATTGTTTGCTCCATAACGTGTTTGCCGGATTTTGATTTTCGAAATTCTGCACCAGCCAGCCGCCATCGAATTTGCCGCCGCCGATGTCACCGGTAAGCGCCGTCAACCAGCTCCCGCCAAGCAGTCCGCCGGAGTAGCGCATCGGATTTTGCCCGCGGACCCCGGCCCAATAGGACAGTGGGGCTCCCGCAACGATGATCGGGCCGAATAGTTCTGGCCTGATCGCCGCCAGTATCATTACTGCCCAGCCAGCCTGGCAGTTGCCGATCACACACGGCTTTCCGTCGGCCTGTGGATGAAGCGAAGTAACTTTTTCCAGGAACTGAGCTTCAGCGTGGGCGATGTCTTCGATGGTCTGACCGGGCATCGGATCGGGCAAAAAGCCGACGAAGTAGCAGGGGTGCCCCGCCTTCATGGCAACGCCGATCTCGCTGTCCGCCTTGAAGCCTCCTATCCCGGGGCCATGGCCTGCACGTGGATCCACCACCACGAACGGCCGGCGCGTCTCATCGATCTCAATCCCTTCCGGCGGAACGATGCGCACGAGTAAGTAATTCACCGGACGCTTCAACGTCCGGCCGTCCATCACGAGTTCCGCCTCATAGTCGAGCACATGCGGGAGCTTCTCGGCGAGATGGTCACGATATTGATTGCTGCGCTGGCGCATCACGTCCCAGAACAGGACGCTGCGCTGGGCCGCATCGATCATGTATTCAAAGGCAGGACCGAAGATACCGAGGGGTGTGCTGAATGAAATCTGCAGATGGTCTGTCGACATATTTCAGCTCCATCTCTTTTGCGGGTGCTTGATTAGTCGATCCGGCGAGTTCCCCGTTGATCTATCTCAATAGGTAGCTCGATCGAGCACGTTATTTTTTGCAGTTAAGTCGGTATCCAGAAACTTATCGCTGCCCGAAGATCAAGCGCATTCAGGAGATTCGACCATGCAGAACATCGACGAACTGCTTCCAAACGCGAAAGAAATCCTGAAACAATCGGCCCTCAAGGAAGCTGAAAAGGCTGAAGAGTTCATGCGCGCGCAGGCTGCAGCAGATGCAGAAAAGCGTGAATTGATCGAGGAGCTGACCAAACCCTCCGGCCTTTCCGAGGAAGAGAAAATCAAACGTGCTTCCACAGTGATCCAGCGCGCCGTGAAGAACGGACTGAAGGAAGTTCAGGTCCACCGGTTCCCGAACATTCTTTGCACCGATCGCGGCCGGGCGATCAACCAGATGGAAGCGGGCTGGGAAAACACGCTGACCGGAATTCCCAAGGAAATCTACCAGCTCTGGCAGGATTACCTCCAGCCGCGTGGTTACAAGATCGCTTATCAGATCATCGACTTTCCTGGAGGTGTACCCGGAGATATCGGCGTCACGCTGAGCTGGGGGTGAACCGGATCACGCGGGCTTACCTGCAAATCGGGATCAGCGGGGCAAAAGGTGATGGCCAAGGACGCAGACCAGACATCAAAAATGAAGCGCAAGGCCTATGAAAAGGAGTTGCGCGAGCTTCAGGTCCAGCTTTGCCATCTCCAGAGATGGGTAACCACGAAGGGACTCCGGGCCATCATCCTGTTCGAAGGGCGCGATGCCGCCGGCAAGGGAGGCACCATCAAGGCCCTTACAGAGAAGGTTAGCCCGCGCGTGTTTCGCACCGTGGCCCTCCCCGCGCCTTCCGACCGGGAAAAGACGCAAATATTCTTTCAGCGCTACGTGCCGCATCTTCCTGCCGCCGGAGAAATCGTCATCTTCGACCGAAGCTGGTACAATCGCGCCGGCGTCGAATACGTCATGGGATTCTGCAGCAAGGAAGAACACCGGCGCTTTCTCTTGCTGGCTCCGGAAGTCGAAAAATACATCGTCGACGCCGGCATCATCCTGATCAAGTACTGGCTGGAAGCAGGGATGGAGGAGCAGGAGAAGCGGTTCAATGCCCGGATCGACGATCCGCTCCGGCAGTGGAAATTGAGCCCCATGGACCTCGAATCGTACCGGCGCTGGTACGACTATTCGAAGGCGCGCGACCTGATGCTCAAGGCTACCGATTCCAAACATGCGCCGTGGTTCGTCGTTCGCTCTGAGGACAAACGCCGCGCGCGATTGAACTGCATCTCGCACTTGCTAAAGACGATCCCGCACAAGCGTGTTTCACCGGAGCGGGTTCAATTGCCAAAGCGGTCCGAAAAGGGCCAATACAATGATCAGGCCAGTTTGCGCAGAATGAAGTTCGTACCTGAGCGATACTAGGTTGTAGATTTTCATGCTGACCGCTCGGTTGTAACCGTTTGTGACGACCTGTATTCGGGATCCGCGGGAGCTTGCAAAATGGCTGAAATAAACAAACTCTCCGTTGGTAAGGTGCTCGATCAGCTGCGTAGCAACGAGGCGCCGAAAACCTCGAGGATGATGCAGCTCGAAGAGAAGATTAAGACGACTGACGAAGAGATACGGCGTTTGAGAGCGGCAAAACTGCGACTTAAGCGCGGCCGACCGGCAACCGGGTGAGATTTGCTGATCGCATTCACTATTTTTGGGCAGATGATCTCACGCAAGGGGCATCTTACATAGTTCAGCTGTTAGGATTGGTTTTGGGGCAGCTTCAACTGTGAGAGCGGAATGAGTATCGGTTCAGAGATGCCAGCCGCATCCACTGAGAGCGCCAGGTCGATAAAGCAGCTCACGAGCATCGCCCCTGGCGTTGTGGCACTTTTGCGCTATCAGTTCGCAGAAGACTTCCGGCACGATCTGGTTGCCGGCATCTCGGTCGCGGCGGTGGCATTGCCTGTTGCGGTTGCTTACGCGCAGCTTGCCGGGTTCAATCCTGTCGTCGGGCTTTATTCAAGCATCTTGCCATTGGTTGCCTATGCAATTTTTGGGACTTCGCGGCAGCTGGTGGTGAACCCCGATGCTGCTACCTGCGCCATGATCGCGGCCGCAATCGCCCCGCTCGCCGCTGGCGATGCTGATTTGTATCTTTCACTCTCAATAACCCTGACATTTTTCGCCGGCCTATTTTGCATCGCGGGAAGCTTCTTCCGCCTCGGTGCGTTGGCCGATTTTCTATCCAAACCAATTCTCGTTGGCTTCCTGAACGGCATCGCAATCAGCATTTTTCTTGGACAAGTTGGAAAGCTGTTTGGATTTTCAATAGAGTCGCAGGGCATCGTTCCTCGGCTGCTCGAAATCTTCGCCAAGCTCCCGCAAACCCATTTGCCGACGCTCGGGGTGGGATTGGGTAGCTTTGCGATACTGTTCATCTCACTACGATTGATACCGCGGGTGCCGGCGGCACTAGTTGCGCTCGTTGCTGCGGGCATTGCAACTGCAGCATTGAAACTCGATGCACAGGGTGTCGCAATTCTGGGGCCGGTTCCGGCGGGGCTGCCAACCTTGCACTGGCCGACGTTTCCGCTGGAAGACGTGCCGTCGCTAGTTGCCGAAGCGGCCGGACTCGCCCTCGTACTGTTTACCAGCGGCACGCTAACGGCCCGCAGTTTTGCGTCGAGGGGCGGTTACGACATCGACGTCGATCGTGAATTAGCGGCCTACGGTGCTGTCAACATTGCTTCGGCCCTCTCGGAGGGCTTTGCTGTGACCGGAGCCGACTCGCGCACCGCTATGGGTGTTGCTGCGGGCGGTCGCACGCAAGTGACTGGGCTGGTCGCTGCCGCCGCGATTGCGATAGTGCTCTTGTTCCTGACGGAGCCCCTGCAATACGTGCCGATCGCCGCACTGGGAGCAGTACTGATATTTGCGGCTTTCTCACTGTTCGACGTTCCTACGGTTAAGGAAATCTGGAAGATCGACCGGCTGGAGTTCGCATTGGCGATTGTCACCATGCTCGGCGTCGTAGCGGTTGGTGCGATCAACGGCATCCTAATCGCAGTGGCGCTGGCGCTGGCGCGCTTTGTCAAGCAGACCGCGCGCCCGCGCGTCGAAGTCCTGGGCAAGGTAGATGGCCTCCCTGGCTTTCATTCGATTGAGCGACACCCGACCGTTAAGACATTCCCGGGCCTTGCGCTCTTCCGCTTCAACGCACCTTTGACGTTCTTCAATGCCGATTATTTCAGGCGGCAGGCACTGGTTGCGGCCAACGCTGCCGGGCCGGACCTGCAGTGGTTTGTCATTGATGCGATTCCGATCAGCGACATCGATATTAGCGGCCTTTATGCCCTGCGCGACTTGCGCGAGGCGCTGGAAGCGCGTGGCGCCATATTGATAATTGCGGGACGCAGGACTGAGTTTCTCAACGGACTACGGGAGATCGGCCATTACCAGGCGGAACATGAGGACCGCATCTTTCCGACCCTGCGTCAGGCACTGAAGGCCTACCAACGCGTAGCGCGTCAGTCCGCGGCGCCCGTGGACGAGGAATAGCGTGGTGTGCAGAGAAACGGAGATTTCCTAGCAGACCTTGTCATGGAGAATCCGATGCATCCCGTGCTGGTGTTTGCCGTAACCCTCGCTGCGCTTTGGCTCGCTTCCACAGCGGGATCGTGGCTGCGCAGCCGCATCCCGGACGCCGGCGATGAGCAGGAGGATCTCGGCGTGATCCTGGCGGCCACCCTGACGCTGCTCGCCTTGATCATCGGTTTCAGCTCGTCGATGGCGACCAATCGCTACGATCAGCGCAAGATTTATGAGGAAGCCGAGGCCAACGCGATCGGGACCGAGATTTTGCGCGCCGACCTTTTGCCACCGGAAGACGCCGCAAACGTGCGCAAACTTCTTGGTGCCTATCTCAACCAGCGCATCCTGTTCTACACAAATCAGGACGAAACTAAGCAAGCGCAGATCGATCAGTCGAGCAGCCGGTTGCAGGCCGATCTCTGGGCCGCCGTCCGCGGACCGGCCATGGCGGTGCCGACGCAGCTTGCGGCGCTGGTGCTGGCCGGCATGAACGATGTGATCAATTCGCAAGGCTACACGCAATCGGCGTTCCGGAACCGGATTCCGATCGCCGTATGGGTTCTCATGGCGGCCATCGCGCTGTGTTCCACCGTCCTGTTCGGCTATCGCGCGCGGCATAGCAAGCATGCAAGAGAGATCGCTCTCGTGCTGCCGTTTGTCGTCTCGATCGCCTTTCTTCTGATCGCCGACATCGATGCGCCGCGGTATGGCTTGATCCACATCAGCCCGCAGAACCTCGAAACTCTGGCAAAGTCGCTTGATGACTGAAGCTCGACGCACATCGCGAAATCGCGAGGCATTTTCTCTACCCGGAAGAACTTGCGCCGCCCGTATCGCCGATTCCCAAGGTCTCGGGGGACTTCCGGAAAAACCAGGCATTGAGGTTCAGACTTAAAGGGGCTTGTAGCGGACGCAGCCAGGAGGACAAGGCGATGCAAGAGAACGTGGCTCTCATCCGCGCGCGCATGAAGACCCCAAAGGCCGCGGCGGTCGCGGGGATCATCTTCTCGAGTCTCATGTTCGCAATATTCTGGCTGCTTCGGCGCTCGATTCCGGCTGACCCTCTGGAGCCTGGAATCTGGCTTGACGCCGACACAAGGCAGATCGAGCTGGCGTTAAACCTCGTTCCGGTGGCCGGCGTTGCCTTCCTGTGGTTCATCGGCGTGTTGCGCGACAGGCTTGGTGAACAGGAGGACCGCTTCTTTGCAACCGTGTTTTTCGGCAGTGCCTTGCTCTTTCTGGCCATGCTGTTTGCTGCGGCCGCAGTAACAGGCGCGGTCACGCTACTGGCCTCGAGTTCCAGGCCTGGCGAGCGCATCGACACCGCAACTTTTCACTTTGCGCG
>JBKQRS010000603.1:0-13479 GCA_052143915.1 Bradyrhizobium sp. | reverse complement strand
ATCCGGGATCGCGGGCCACCGCCTTGATCTCGACGATGCCGTCGTAGATTTCCGGCACTTCCTGGGCGAACAGTTTCGCCATGAATTGCGGATGGGTGCGGGAAAGAAAAATCTGCGGGCCGCGCGTTTCGCGCCGCACGTCGAAAATATAGGCGCGGACGCGGTCCCCGTTGCGGAACACTTCGCGCGGCAGCATCTCGTCGCGGCGCACGATGGCCTCGCCGCGGCCCAGATCGACGATGACGCTGCCATATTCGACGCGCTTGACGATGCCGTTGACGATATCGCCGATGCGGTCCTTGAATTCCTGGTATTGCCGGTCGCGCTCGGCCTCGCGCACCTTCTGCACGATCACCTGCTTGGCCGATTGCGCGGCGATACGGCCGTATTCCAGCGGCGGCAGGGTGTCGGCGATGGTGTCGCCGATCTGCGCGCCGGGATTGGCTCTACGCGCGTCTTCCAGTGAAATCTGGTTCGCTGAATTCTCGACCTGGTCGACCACCAGCATGTGGCGCGACAGCCGCAGCTCGCCCTTCTTGGCGTCGATCTCGGCGTGAACGTCGGTCTCACTGCCGTAGCGGGCGCGGGCGGCCTTGGCGATGGCGTCTTCCATCGCCGAGATCACGATGCCGCGGTCGATCGATTTTTCGCGCGCGACCGCGTCCGCGATCTGCAGCAGTTCGAGTTTGTTGGCGCTGACTGCCATGGCTTAATCTCCTCTATCGGGATCGGTTTCGCCTCTGCGCGCTGCATTGGCGGCGAGGCGGTGTTGCTTGGTGTTCTTCGGAACCGGCTTCTTCGGCGGTTTCGGCTTGTGGCTGTGTGCATGCGGCGCCGGCGGAGGTTCAAGCCCGAGATTGCGCTTCAGCTCGCGCTCTGCGGCCTTGCCGCGCCGCATCGATTCGGCGACCAATTCGTCGGTGAGCACGAGCCGTGCCTCCGCGATATCCTCCATCTCCAGCAGGACGCTGGAATCCTCATCCGCCTTTGCGTCATTGCGCCGCAGCCGCACCGCGCCGCCCTCGACGCCGGCCAGCGTGCCGCGGAACCGCTTGCGGCCCTGATGGGCGACCGCCATCTCGATCTTCACGAGATGGCCGGCATATCGTTCAAAATCGGAGCGGCGCACCAGCGGCCGGTCGATCCCGGGCGAGGAAATCTCCAGCCGATAGGCGCGGTCGATCGGGTCGGCGACATCCAGCACCGGCGACAGTGCCTTGGAGATCGCCTCGCAGTCCTCGATCTGCATCGATCCGTCGGGCCGTTCGGCCATGATCTGGACGGTGCAGCCGGACTCCGCGGAAATCTTGATCCGTACCAGCCGGTAACCCATTCCCTGCAGCACTGGAGTGGCGACCGCCGATACCCGCGCCGCGACGCCCGGCTCGACCACGAGGCGCGGCTCGGCAAGCAGATCGGTGTCCACGGAACCAGCAGTTGGAGCGGTCATATCCAGTGTCAAAATTTGCCTTTTGGGCGGTGTTAAGTTGGGCGGTCTGAGTTGCGTTGGGTGGCGCCGGGCCCAAAAGCCAAAGGTCCGGCCGGTCTGCCCGAAACCGGGCCTGGCGGCGTAAGCCGCGGGGCCCGTTCAGGTAATAAAAAAGAGCGGGTCCCGGGGGGCCCACTCTCAATACGCGATCGTATGAGAACCATAAGTTGCGGCTGATATAGCGGTTTTCCCCCCATCCGGCAAGGCCCGCGAGGCTCGGCGCCGGCGAATTTGCGCGCCTTAAGGGGGTGGGTTCAATCTAACCCTTCCTTCACCATGCCCTGTCTAGATTGCCGGAAAACCCGGCCTGCGCCGGGTTTGAGTGTGTTTCATGACCGTCGCACCGTCGTTGATCCCCGGGCTCGATGAGATCGTCAGACAGGGCGATTCCAAACGCCTCGCGGAAGTGGCGCGCCGGATCGCCGAGCTGTTCCTGCAGGGAGCCGCGAATTTCCGATCCGATCACGTTGATCTGTTCGACCGTGTCCTCATCGATCTCGTTCCGCACACCGGGATTCCCGCCCGCGCCGATCTGGCCGAGCGGCTGTCCGATCTTGCCAACGCCCCCCGCACATTGGTCGGACAGCTCGCGCGCGAGGACGAGATATCGATCGCCGGTCCCGTGCTGCGAAGGTCGCCTGTCATCGATGAGCAGCTTCTGGTCGAAATCGCGCGCATCAAGGGCCAGGGACATCTGCTGGCGATGTCGGAGCGGCCGAAGCTTTCGCCTGACCTCACCGATGTCATCGTGCGCCGCGGTGACCGCGATGTCGTCAGGCGCACCGCCGCCAATGCAGGGGCATTTTTTTCTCAAGCCGGATATTCCGCCCTGATCAAGCGCGCCGGCAAGGATGGCGTCCTGACGCTCGCGGTCGGCCAGCGCGCCGATCTTTCGGATCACCTGCTGAAGGAACTGCTGGCGGGATCGATCGATGTCGTCCGCCGCCGCCTGTTCGAAGCGGTCAAGCCCAGCAAGCAGGCGGCGATCAGCCGCGCGATGAGCGAGATTGCCGGCGTCGTCGAGCGGGTGGAGAGCCGCCGGAATTTTGTGCCGGCGCAACGCACGATCCTCGCGCTGCACCGCACCGGTGAGCTGAACGAAGCCGCGCTGCTTGGCTTTGCCAGGGCCTACCGATACGAGGAATCGGTTGCCGCTCTATCGGCGATGTCGGGCGTGAAGATCGCAACCCTCGACCGTCTGATGGCCGGCGACCGTCACGATCCGGTCCTGATCCTCGGCAAGGCGATCGGACTCGAATGGGCGAGCGTGCGCGCTCTGATCCTGCTCCGGTCGGGGCCGGCCCGGGTGCCATCTCCGATGGATATCGAGAACGTGCGATCGAACTTCATGCGTCTGATGCCTTCGACCGCGGAGCGGGTGGTGAGCTTTTGGCAGACCCGGCAATCGGGGTGATTTGAAGCCGTCATTCCGGGCTCGCAGCTTAGCCCACCTTCTTGAACCTCAGATACGTTGCCTGCCGGCCTTCGCGTTCGGCTTTGCGGCCGTATCGCGTCATCGTGTAATCGGGCCATGGCTCGCGCCAATCGGAAGCACATTCCGCGGTCCAGATGAAATCGGGCGAGCGTGAAAAATGGGCCAGCGTCCATGCGCAATAATCGCTGATATCGCTGACGAAGCGAAATTCGCCCTCCGCCTTCAAGACGCGGGCCATCGCCGCGATGGTCGCGTCCTGAACGAAGCGCCGCTTCCAGTGCCGCCGTTTCGGCCACGGATCGGGATGGATCAGGTCGATCCGGGCCAGCGAATGCTCCGGTGCCCACGCCAGCAGTTCGCTGGCATCGCCCGCGAACAGCCTGATATTGCCGATGCTGTGGGTCTCGATCTGCGCCAGGATCTTCGCCATGCCGTTGACATAAGGCTCGCAGCCGATGAAGCCGGTGCTGGGAAAGGCGCGGGCTTCCGCGACCAGATGCTCGCCGCCGCCAAATCCGATTTCGAGCCTGACGGCATCGACCGGCGCGTCGAACAGCCCGGCGAGGTCGGGCGGTTGAGGGCCGCCGATGTCGAGCGAAAGCCGCGGCAGCAGGTGTTCGATCAGGTCTGCCTGGTGTGCTCGCAGCCTGTGACCCTTGCGCCGGCCAAAGAATGAGCCCTGCGGATGAACGGCGGTCGCATCACCGGACGACGCATTGCGATTTCCGGGATCCCGGATGGCGGCACTCATCGTAGCGTCTGGTACAGCCGGTGCAGCAGCCGCGCTCTAGGTTCGATCGATGAAATATACATCTGCTCGTAATGGGTATGCGCGCCCTTTCCATCGACACCGAGGCCGTCGAGGGTTGCCGTGTGAGGCGCGGTGAAATTGCCGTCGGAGCCGCCGCCGGTGAATGTGTCCGAAAGCTCAAAGCCGATTTCGGCGGCGAGCGCCTTGGCGTGTTCGTAGAGAGCGGTACCCGCATTGCTCTTCTCATAGGGCGGGCGGTTCAATTCACCTGTCACCTTGACGCTGACGCCTTCGGTCCGCGACGTCAGGTTCAGGATCCTGGGAACCAGCTCGTCGGCATCCGCGATCGTCGGAACGCGCATATCGACCTCGGCATAGGCCTCTTCAGGGATAACATTGGGCTTGGTGCCGCCCCTGACAACGCCGACGTTAACAGTCACGCCACGCTGGATATCGTTCATGGCCTCCAGCGTCTGAATGATGTTGGCAAGTTCGCGTATCGCGCTGCGGCCATCCTCGGGTCGCGTGCCGGCATGGGCAGGGACACCTTTGACAAAGATCTCGAAGCGCGCGACGCCCTTGCGACCGGTGACGATCTTGCCGCCGTCGCGGGCAGGCTCCGTTACCAGCACGTATTTTGCCTTGCGTCCCTCGGCCTCGATCAGCGCGCGCGAGGTCGGGCTACCGATTTCTTCATCCGAGACGTAGAGCTGGGTCACGCCGAGCGGTGAACGCGCGCCATCCGCGCAAAGCTGCCGGAACGCGTGGTAGGCCAGATAGGCGCCGCCCTTCATGTCGTAGATGCCGGGGCCGAAGGCGCTGTCGCCTTCAATCCGAAACGGCAGCCGCTCGATGAACCCCAGCGGATGAACAGTGTCGAGATGGCTCAGCACCAGGATTCCGGGTTGCTGCTGGCCCCATGACGACCGCGCCTGGATGTGATCACCGCAGCCGGAATGTCCGGCGACGCGCTCGATGGTCGCAGGCAAATCGCGGTAGCCGTCCGCGACCAATGTCGCGAGCCTGTTGATCTGATCGGGCGCTTCCGTCGGGGTCTCGATTTCGACCCAGCGGCGGATGCCGTCAAGGATGGCTTTCGATTCGAAGGGATCGGCTGTCGTCGGCATGCTGTTGGCCTTGTCGTTCGCCGGCGCAATTGCGCAATCGGCGGATGACGGCATATTCCAGATTTGGACGGCCCTCAAACCGAAACAAGCAGTTCAGCGCCTGTCGGGACCTTCATGCGAGGCGATCTGTTCGACCAGATCCACAATGCTGCGCCGAAGCTTCGCATCGCTGATGCGCGTGAATGCGCGGGTCAGCGCCAGACCCTCTGAAGTCGCCAGGAAGTCGGACACGTAAGCCGGCGAGGTCGCTTCGGAAAACCCTTCAGCGTTCGCAGTGCCGCTGGGGCCTCCCTCAAACAGGAACGATACCGGCACCTGAAGTATTTCGGAGATCTGTTGAATGCGGCTTGCGCCGACCCGGTTGGTCCCCTTCTCGTATTTTTGAACCTGCTGGAATGTGAGCCCCAGCGCCTCGCCGAGCTTCTCCTGGCTCATGCCCAGCATGATGCGGCGCATGCGCACACGACTGCCGACATATTTGTCAACAGGGTTGGGCGCTTTGGTCGACATCGCCAGCACTCCTTGGGATTACGCCTGTCGGTTGAAGAAAAACGAAATGAAACATCTCTCAGGCGCCGATGCGGTCATATCCTGCTCGGAGTTTCGGCGGGGAATGAGTGCAGAAAATTTGGGCAATGTACTGGCGGGTCTGATCTTGCATGCTTTCGCCGCGCAGAATGCGAATTGCAGCATCGGTCTGTCAACTGGTGGATTTCCGTATGCGGGCCTTTCTGCCAACATTCAAAACCAGTGGTGAACAGCGCTCAGGAAATTCGCTTAGCGACACGTTGCCTGATCACAAAAATTAAGGCGGCGGTGACGATGATGGCGGCCGGAATGTCGCCGGCGCGCGCATAAATGGTCGGCGGGATGGCGGAAGGCAGGCCGGAATCCAGTACGCCTTCGAGCCCAAGACCCAGCCGTGCGACGATCCGTCCCAGCGGATCGATAACTGCAGATATGCCGGTGTTTGCGGCACGAACTACCGGCAGCCCTTGCTCGATCGCGCGCAAGCGGGCCTGTTGCAGATGCTGATAGGGGCCGGTCGAAATTCCGAACCACCCGTCATTGGTGAGATTGACGATCCAGCCCGGACGGTCATTGCGCTCGACAACGTCACCGGGAAAGATTGCCTCGTAACAGATCAACGGTAGCGCGCGCGGCGCATGCGGGATCTCCATGGTGCGTCGCCGGATGCCCGGAATGAAGCCGCCTTGCACCTTGGTGAGCTGAACCAGGCCGATCTTTTCCATCCAATCCTGGAACGGAAGAAACTCGCCGAACGGCACCAGGTGCAGCTTGTCGTAAACCGACAGCACGCTGCCATCGTGATCGATGACGTAGATCGAATTGTAGGCGCGCGTGATTCGCGTGCCCGGCGGGAGATCCGGCGCGCGCACCGATCCGGTGATCAGGACCGTTCCCCTCGACAGCAGGTCGGCGATCTGCGCCATCGCATCGGCCTCATGCGTCAGAAAAAACGGGAACGCCGATTCCGGCCAGATCAAGATGCTGACGTCGCGCACGCCGGTGGATTGCGGTCCGGACGCGCGATCAGACAGCGTCAGATATTTTTGCATGACCTCCGCCTTGGCGGAGTAATTGAATTTGACGTCCTGCTGCAGATTGGGCTGCATGATCCGCAGCCTGACGTTTGCGACCGTTGTGGTCGGCTGCAGACTCAAGCGAATGGCGCCGAAAATTCCCATCGCCAGCAGCAACACCAGGGCGATCGCGGGCGCGATCCAGGGCTTGCGCCCGCGTGAACTTCCATCGATCAGCACGCCCGGGCTTGCGAAGATCGCCACGGCAAGGAATGTCTGACCCCACAGGCCGATCAGCGACGCCGTCTGCGCCAGCGCCAGCGGTTCGGTCAGGGCGTAGCCGAACGCATTCCATGGAAAGCCGGTGAGCGCGTGGCCGCGCAGCCATTCGCTCAAGGTGAGACTTGCGGCCAGTGCGATCACCCGCGAGGCGTCCCTGGTCCAGATCAGCCGAGCGAGCGCGAAGCCTAACGCGGTGAACAGTGCCAGGTAAGCGGGCAGGCCCAGTATGGCGAACGGCAACAGCCATGCGAAGGTGGAGGCATCGACCAGGAAGGCGTAGCCGATCCAGTACAGTCCCGGCACGAAATAACCGAGCCCGAACCACCAGCCGGCCATCGCCGCCGCCGGCACGCCGCGCAGGCGTCCGGCGCCCGCGCCGTCGATCAGCCAGACCGCGACCGGAAAAGTTGCAAACAATATGGGCCATGCATTGAACGGCGCCATCGCAAGCGCCGACAGCGCACCCGCAGCAAGCGCAATGGCGGCGCGCTTCCATCCCCATGCCAGGATGATCGCCAGACCAGCCGCGCGGAGGCTCCCTGCGGCAGTCACGATGAGCCTGCTCCATTGCCCGGCGGGTTGGTATTGTCGCTGGCTTGCCCAAGCCCTGTCTCGGTCCCGGCCTCGCGACGACGGCTCTCGCGCTGGGCGCGCAAGGCCGAGCGCTCCTTGCGCGTGGCGATACGCAGCCGCTTGACGCGCCTCGGATCGGCATCGAGCACCTCGATCTCGAAGTTGCCTGGCCCGGAAATGACCTCGCCGCGCACCGGCAGCCGGCCGACATGGGTCACGAGGTAGCCACCAAGCGTCTCGACTTCTTCGCCGGCTTCGCCGGTAACGAACTCCTCGCCGATCACGGAACGAACGTCATCGAGGCTGGCGCGGGCGTCGGCGATGAAGGAATTATCCGCCTGCCGCACGATCGCGGGCGGCTCGTCGCTGTCATGCTCGTCGTCGATCTCGCCGACGATCTGCTCGACGATGTCCTCGATCGAGACCAGCCCGTCGGTTCCGCCATATTCGTCGACCACCAGCGCCAAATGGATGCGCGAGGCCTGCATCTGCGCCAACAGATCGATCGCCCGCATCGAGGGCGGCACGAACAGCAGTTTCCGGATGATGTTGGCGTCCGAAAGCGGCAGCGCCAGATCGACCGCGCGCAGATCGAGCCCCGCGGGGAGCGGCTTCTTGCGCTTGGATTTGCCTTTGCCTGTCTCCGATATCCGCGCTCTTGCGGTCATGAACGCCAGCAGATCGCGGATGTGAACGATCCCTTCGGGATCGTCGAGGGTTTCGTTGTAGACCACCAGGCGCGAATGCGCGGCGCTTTCGAACAGGCCCATCAATTCGCCGAGCGGAATGTCGCGCTTGACCGCGACGATATCGGCGCGATGGATCATGACGTCGGCGATGCGGCGTTCATGCAGGGAGAGGATGTTGCGCAGCATGGTGCGCTCAATGGCGGAAAAGCCCACCTCGTCCGGCGTGCTCGCATCAAGCACGACCTGCAGGTCGTCGCGGACCGATCCCGGCTTCCATCCGAACAGCGTGCGGATCGCCCGCGTCAGCCAGTTATCGGCGACGGGACGCATGACCTCGCCTTCCTGCACCACAGCCGGCAGGTTGCGCGTGTTGCGTGGATTGTCGTGGATCGGTTCTGAGTCCGTCATCTCAGTCCACCCGCTCCCGGTCCGCATACGGATCGGGAATGCCGAGTTGCGACAGAATCTCCCGCTCGAGCGCTTCCATGATCTCGGCGTCGTCGTCTTTTTCGTGATCGTAGCCGATCAGGTGGAGGAAACCATGAACCACAAGGTGGCTGAGATGATGGTCGAACGGCTTTTGTTCGTCGTCGGCTTCCCGTCGCGTCGTTTCATAGGCGATGGCGATATCGCCGAGCATGCGCGGCGCATCGTCGGGACCGCTCGGGCCGCTCGGCTGCAGCGCCGGAAACGACAGCACGTTGGTCGGCTTGTCGATGCCGCGCCAGTTGCTGTTCAGGGTGCGGATGCCGGCATCGTCGGTCAGCATGACCGCAAGCTCGGTGCCTCCGACATCGGCCGCGACGTACTCGGCCGCGGTCGCGATCGCCCGATGGATGACGTCCTCGGCGTCAGGCTCGGCCTGCCAGCAATCGGCGACAACAAGAACCTCTGAAATGGGAAGGGCAAACGGTGCCATCGGTCCGGAATTCTGTTTGCGACGGGAATTCACCCCCAGCGCGCTCTCGGCGGCAGTCTTCGGCATCAAGGTTTGCTGGTTGCCGGGCGCTGCGGCAATCCTTCATAAGCCGCGACGATCCGCGCCACCAGCTCGTGGCGGATCACGTCTTCGGCGGTGAATTTCACCTGGGCAATGCCCTCGACGCCGTCGAGCAGTCTGGCGGCCTCCGCGAGACCCGAGGTCTGGCCGTTCGGCAGGTCGACCTGGGAGGGATCGCCGGTGATGATCATGCGGCTGTTTTCGCCCAGCCGCGTCAGGAACATTTTCATCTGCATCGATGTGGTGTTCTGCGCCTCGTCCAGAATGATGGCGGCGTTGGTGAGCGTGCGGCCGCGCATGAAAGCCAGCGGCGCGATCTCGATTTCGCCGGCCTGCAACGCACGTTCGACGATGCGCGAATCCATCAGGTCATAGAGCGCATCATAAATCGGCCGCAAGTAAGGATCGACTTTCTCGCGCAAATCGCCGGGCAGGAAGCCGAGCCGCTCGCCGGCCTCGACCGCCGGTCGCGACAGGATGATGCGATCGACTTCCTTGCGTTCGAACAATTGTGCCGCGTGCGCCACCGCGAGCCAGGTCTTGCCGGTACCCGCCGGACCGATGCCGAACACCAATTCGTGGCGTTTGAGCGCGCGGATATAGGAGTCCTGCGCGGCGGTACGGGCCCGCACCGGACGCTTGCGCAGGTTGATGGTCTCGAACGACGATTTGACCGTCTTGGCGTCGAATTCGAACAGCGAGCCTTGTGCGATCACGGCGCGGATCGCGCCTTCGACATCGCCCTGCGCCAGGTCGTGCCCCTGCACCGCCTGTGCATACAGCGTCTCCAGCACGCGCCGCGCGGCATCGCAGCCGTCGCGTGATCCGGCGACGGAGATGTGGTTGCCGCGCGAATCCACCACCACGCCGAGCCGACGTTCGATCAGCGCCAGGTTTTGTCCGTAGGGTCCAACCAGCGCCGAGGCCGCACGATTGTCATCGAAGTCGATGACGAATTGCGTTTCGGGCGGGATTTGCATGTCGCGGTCGAGTTTGCGGCTGGGAGCAAGCGTAGGTGAATCCGATGCGCTTTTTGGCAAGGGTTCAGGCTCCCGTTGTCGTTTGAGGAGGTGTCGTTTGAGGAGGTGTCGTTTGAGCAGGGGTCATTTGCGAAAAAACTGGTTGCGCCGGCCGACCGTGCGGCAGGGTCGCGAGCTCGCCGAGCAGGCTGTAGCGCTCGAGGCTGTCGATCCTCACCGGCAGCACCTCGCCGATGATATCCGCAGACGCCATCACATGCGCCGGTTGCAGATAGGGGGTGCGGCCGACGATCTGGCCGGGGTTGCGGGCCGAGCGTTCGAACAGCACGTCGACGGTGCTGCCAATCATGGCCTTGTTGAAGGCCGATTGCTGGCTGTCGATCAATTCCTGAAGCCGCACCAATCGCTCGTCCATTTCCGCCGCTGACACCGTCTCCCGCATGTCCGCCGCCGGCGTGCCGGGCCGCGACGAATATTTGAACGAATAAGCGCCAGCGTATCCGATTTGTGTGACCAGTGCGAGGGTGGCCCGAAAATCTTCCTCGGTCTCGCCCGGGAAGCCCACGATAAAATCCGATGAAAATGCAATATCTTGGCGGACGGCGCGAAACCGGTCGATGGCCCGCCGGTAATCATCGGCGGTATGCTTGCGGTTCATGACTGCGAGAATCCGGTCGGAGCCGGACTGCACCGGCAGATGCACGAATGGCATCAGCGCGGCGAGATCGCGATGCGCCTCAATCAGCGTCTCATCGACATCGCGGGGATGGCTGGTGGAGTAGCGCAAGCGAACGATGCCGGGAATGTCGGCGAGATGGCGCAGCAGGGTGCCCAGCGACCAGACCCGCCCGTCGGGTCCCTCGCCGTGATAGGCGTTGACGTTCTGGCCGATCAGGGTGATTTCGCGCACGCCATGGTCGGCGAGCCGCTGCACGTCGTCGACGATTTTTGCCACCGGTCGCGACACCTCGGCGCCGCGCGTATAGGGCACCACGCAGAACGTGCAGAATTTATCGCAGCCTTCCTGCACCGTCACGAAGGACGAGATTCCGCGCGCGCGAATGGCCTCCGGCCGCGGCGGCGGCAGAAATTCGAATTTGTCCTGAATCGGAAATTCGGTCTCCAGCGCGCGGCCGTCACTTTTCGCGCGCGCCAGCAATTCCGGCAGATGGTGATAGCTTTGCGGTCCGACCACGACGTCGACCACGGGCGCCCGGGCGATGATCTCGCTGCCTTCGGCCTGGGCCACGCAGCCAGCCACCGCGATATTCATTTGGCGGCCATTGCGCGCAGCTTCATCCTTGAGGACGCGCAGACGGCCGAGTTCGGAATAGACCTTCTCGGAAGCCTTTTCACGGATGTGGCAGGTGTTGAGGATCACCAGATCCGCGTCGTCCACATTTGGGGTCTCGACAAAGCCCTCGCCCGCCAGCGTGTCCGCCATGCGTTGCGCATCGTAGACGTTCATCTGACAGCCGTATGACTTGATATGCAGTTTGCGCGGCGGCTTCATGGAACCGGAATGCTGGGCCGAAATGGCGCCAATGCGGCGCAGGGCTCAATTATAGGTTAAACCGGCGAAAATCCAGCATTTGGATCGTCATTCCGGGGCGCGAACTGCCGCGATTCGCCCGATCAGCCCAGGCAATTGCCGCATATCGTCGAATGTCACCATTGCCCCGGCCACGCGAAGCGCTTCGCCGTCGCCCGGCCCGCAATGGCTGCCGCCGTGGAAACCAAGCACGGTCATCCCCGCGGCCAGCGCGCCGGTCACGCCGGGAACGCTGTCCTCGATCACCAGGCATTGCCGGGGAGGTGTCGCCATTTGCCCAGCCGCGAACAGGAACAGGTCGGGCGCGGGTTTGCCATGGCTCACTTGCGAGCCTGAAAAAATATTCGGCGCGAAGCGCTCATAGAGTCCCGTCCGCGACAGGGTGGTGAAAATCTTTTCATGTGCGGCGCTGGAAGCCACGCAGATGCGGGCATTGATGGCGTCGAGCGCACCATGAAGATGGGGGATAGCTTCGACGGTGTCGGCGAGTGCCGCGAGCAATGCCGTTCGCCGTTCAAGATCGTAGGCTTCTGCCAGCGGCCGTCCGAGCTCGCGCTCGACCTCGGCGGTCGCGTCATGCGCGGTGCGTCCAAGAAACCGCTGGCGTACTTGCTCGGCGCTGATCGGATAGCCGTAACGGGTGAGCACGTCGGCGTGGACGCGGCATGAAATGACCTCGCTGTCGACCAGGACACCGTCGCAGTCGAAGATGATGAGGTCGAAATCAGGGCCTGTGTTTCGACGCGTTTTCTTCACGCGAACCGGTACCCACTTCGCTGGCAAACGCTCTTGCTCAGGATTTTTCGTCGTCCAGCGGGATGCAATATAATTCCAGCCGGTGATCGACCAGCTTGTAGCCGAGCTTGCGGGCGATTTCGGCCTGCAGCTTCTCGATCTCCTCGGACGTGAATTCGATCACCTTGCCGTCGCGCAGATTGATGAGGTGGTCATGATGGCTGTCGCGCATCTGCTCGTAGCGGGCGCGGCCCTCGCGAAAATCATGCCGCTCGATAATACCGGCGTCCTCGAACAGCTTGACGGTGCGATATACCGTCGAAATCGAGATCTTGTCGTCGACGGCGACGCAGCGGCGGTACAGTTCCTCGACGTCGGGATGATCCTCCGCCTGCGCCAGCACGCGCGCAATGACACGGCGCTGCTCGGTCATGCGCATGCCGGTGGCGGCGCAGCGCGCCTCGATACCGGTGGCCTTGAGCGCGGGGGTGGATTTCAGCTCGGACATTTCGGTGCAGTCATTCTTAGGGCGTTCTTGGTTTCTCGGGGCAGTCTTGGTTTAGGGCGGTTTTGGGTCTTCTGTCTTTGACAATAGCACGTTCTGCCACCGCGCGGGCGCTACGACAAGTCGCGGCGCATCAGAAGCGCGTTCAACGGTTCCCCGCCGCCTTGCTGGTAATAGCGTTCACGGCGTCCAACGACGCTAAATCCGGCGCGTTCGTAGAGCCGCCGTGCCGGCTGATTATTTTCTTCCACTTCCAGGAACACCCTCCGCACGCCGCGGCCGGCGAGATGGCCGAGATGGGTCAGCAACAGATTGCTGGACAGGCCACGGCCGCGATGGCTTTCGGCAACGGCGATCGAGAGTATTTCGGCCTCATCCGCCGCGATGCGGGACACCGAAAAGCCGATTATTCTCCGTCCCATCCTCAGGCGATGGACCAGCGTGTTGCGCTCGGTCAGCATGCTCTCGAATTCGCTTTCGCCCCATCCGCGATGAAATGACGCGCCGTGAATCTGCGCGAGCGCCGGCGCATCGCGCAGGCTTGCAGGCTCGACCGCCGCCGTGCCGCCGCTCCATAATTCGGAGAGCCATGCCATCATGTCGAGGTGGGCTGCGGGGCCTTGTGCAGCGGGTCTTTTGGGGGCTTGGCGTCGGGTGCACGCAGGTAAAAGGGGCGGGCCGGCGCGGTATTCGGACTGACCACGGCTCCCAGCCACCCCACCCAGGTAATGTCGGGTGCCGCTTGCGCATCGACCTTGAAAGGCGGTGGCGCGTTCGGTGGCCAGCGGTCGGCGAGGATCTGGGCGGCGTTGCCGAC
>JBKQRS010000602.1:0-11217 GCA_052143915.1 Bradyrhizobium sp. | reverse complement strand
AATTTCATGCGGCGGCAATGGGACCACGAACTCGGCGTGCAGACTCTGACGCCGATTCGCACTCTGGCCGAACGCCTAAGGGTGTGGCAGGACTTGACCGGAAAGCAGATTGAGCTTTTCGTCGGCGACGTGACCGACTACGACTTTCTCTCTTCCTGCATTGAAAGTTACGGGCCCGATGCAGTGGTGCACTTTGCCGAGCAACGCGCCGCACCCTACTCCATGATCGACCGCAAGCACGCCGTCTTCACGCAAGTCAACAACGTGGTCGGCACTCTGAATCTGCTGTACGCTTTGCGGGAATTCCAGCCCGATTGTCACCTGGTGAAGCTGGGGACCATGGGCGAGTACGGCACGCCCAACATCGACATCGAAGAAGGCTACATCACTATCGAACACAACGGCCGCAAGGATGTGCTTCCTTACCCCAAGCAGGCGGGCTCCTTTTATCACCTTTCCAAAGTTCACGACAGCCACAACATCATGTTCTGCTGCAAGATCTGGGGGTTGCGTGCCACCGACCTGAACCAGGGTGTGGTGTACGGCACCATCACGGAGGAGGTGGCGCTCGACGAAGCCCTGATTAATCGCTTCGACTACGACGAGGTGTTCGGCACGGTCCTGAATCGTTATTGCGTGGAGGCTGCGGTGGGCATGCCGCTCACCGTTTACGGGAAAGGCGGGCAGACGCGCGGCTTCCTGGACCTGCGCGATACCGTACGCTGCATTGAGATTGCCTTGCTGAATCCCGCGGGGCGCGGCGAATTCCGCGTGTTCAACCAGTTCACCGAACAGTTCTCGGTCCTGCAACTCGCGGAGATGGTGCGGGCGGCCGGCCGGGAACTGGGCTTGGAGGTTCGGGTCGAACATATTCCGGACCCGCGCGTGGAAGCTGAGGAGCACTATTACAACGCCAAACACTCAAAGCTGATCGAGCTGGGCTTAAAGCCGCATCTGCTTTCCGATTCCTTGCTTGACTCGCTGATGAATATTGCCCTCCGCTATCGAGATCGCATCGACGCCAGCGAAATGATGCCGCAGGTGAATTGGCGAAAGGCGCGCAATGCACGCCGTCCAGGCGCGTCCGCCGAGGTCGCCGCGCCCGGGCCTCAACTGGCGGCGGTGGGGACAAACAAGGATCGGGCCAAATAAGAGCCCATTCCGGCTGTCTCACTTCTCCGATGAATGGGGAGTGCCCGGCACGAGTTGACCGTTGCGGAGCCGATATTCCCCGCCGCGCCACTGGAAGCTGTTTTTGCCGAAGCTGGCGAGCCAAAGAAGAAACGCCATGGCGTCCCACACCGGCAGCAGCCACATTCTCCCGCGCAGGGTTTGATCCCGAAGCCCCCAGGCGCCGATGAGCCAGGTCATTGCCAACCTGAGTCCTAGGTAAGTCCCAAGATAGCCGCATCCCACGGCCGCCGTCGGATGAATCGCGAAGGCCGCCAGCGACCAGGGAAGTCCTTGCGTGAACAGCAGACCCAGATGGCCCCAATGGTGCGGCCCCTGCCGCACCATGGCGCCGATGTTCGAGCGGGCCGCCCGGGAGCTCGAACCGACGGTTCGCCTGCTGAAGCTCAACGCCGACACCGCGCCCTCCGTCTCTTCGCGGCTGGGGATCAGCGGCATCCCGACACTTCTGCTGATGCAAGGTGGCCGTGAGATCGCGCGGACGTCAGGTGCGATGGACACGCACAACATCGTCGCATGGACGACGGCCGGGCTCGCCCGGTCCCAGTGATTTTTCAACCGACGTGAACAAACAAGCAAAGGAATCCATCATGAATATCGATCGAGCGGTCCTCTCATTCGCAGGTTTTGTCGTGCTACTCGGCCTCGCGCTGGGCTGGCTGGTCAGTCCGTACTGGTACCTGCTCACCGCGTTTGCCGGGCTGAACATGATCCAGGCTGCCTTCACCGGCTTTTGCCCTGCGGCGATCGTGTTCAAGAAGCTCGGCTTGCGAAGTGGCAACGCGTTTTCCTGATCACGGCGTCCGCTCTTTCTTTGAGCTACCGCAATGCGAATGCCGTGAACGAGGTTATTGGTTCACCTGTCCCCGCGTGAACATTCTGGATCGCCGGCAACCATGAACGAAACCATCATCGAAGGCCCGCTCTACGAAGCCCGCAAGAAGGTCTATCCGCAGGCCGTCCACGGCAGGTTTCGCCGGATCAAATGGACAATCCTCGGCGTGGTGCTCGCGGTCTATTATCTGCTGCCGTTCGTGCGCTGGAATCGCGGACCCGGCCTGCCCAGCCAGGCTGTCCTGATCGATTTCCCGCATCGCCGGTTCTATTTCTTCTTCATCGAGCTGTGGCCGCAGGAGGTCTATTATTTTACCGGCCTGTTGATCATCGCGGCGATGACGCTGTTTCTGATGAACGCGGTAGCCGGCCGGGTGTGGTGCGGCTACATGTGCCCGCAGACCATCTGGACCGATCTGTTCTACGCGGTGGAGCGCTTGGTCGAAGGCGACCGTCGCGAACGGATCCTGAGTGACAAGCGCGGATGGACGCTGACGCATATTCGCCAGGCCGTCACCAAGCATTTCATCTGGCTGATGATCGCGTGGTGGACCGGCGGCGCCTGGGTCCTTTACTTCGCCGACGCGCCGACGCTGGTGAAGGATCTCGCGACATTGCAGGCGCCGTTCGTCGCCTATCTGTGGATCGGCATCCTGACCGCGACCACCTACACCTTCGCGGGCCATGCCAGGGAGCAGGTCTGCATTTACATGTGCCCGTGGCCGCGGATTCAGGCCGCGCTGACCGATGAATGGGCGCTCAATGTCACCTATCGCCGCGATCGCGGCGAGCCGCGTGTGTCCGTCAAGAAGGCGGAGCAGTTGCGCGAACATGGCGAGCCGGCCGGCGACTGCATCGATTGCCACCAATGCATCAATGTCTGCCCCACGGGAGTGGATATTCGCGACGGAATCCAGCTCGGCTGCATCCAGTGCGGCCTGTGCATCGATGCCTGCGACACCATCATGCGCGAGATCGGCCGCCCGCCGGGTTTGATTGCCTACGATACCGACATCAACGGCCAGCGCAGGCAGGCCGGCAAGCCGCCGGTCTATCGCCTGATCCGGGCGCGGACCATCCTTTACGCCGCCATCATCGCGCTGGTCGGCAGCATCATGCTGTATGCGCTGGCAACCCGAAGTTCCATGAGCGTTAACGTGCTCCACGACCGCAATCCGCTTTACGTCCTGTTGGCGGATGGTGGTGTCCGCAACAATTACACCGTGCGCATTCTGAACAAGGGCCCCGAGCGCACCTTCGCGCTGGATGTGTCGGGTTTACCGGGCGCCGACCTGCACATCCCCGGCACCGAGCGCGGCGCGGATGGCAGGCTCGCGGTCGACGTCGGACAGGATCAGACGCGTGAAATCCGCCTGTCCGTGCAGGTGAAAAGCGCAATGGTGCCCCAGAGCCCCGTCGGCATCGAGATCAAGGCGACCGACACCGCCACCGGACAGACCGTGGCTGAACAAGACCATTTCGTTCCGCCCAATCAGTGATCGCTGCGACTCGGGTCTACATGTCGTAAACGCCGGATTAACGATACCGATCAAATTGAATCCCAGCGCCAGCGGTATTTTCCAAGGTTTCCGCTAACGTTTTTCCGCGAACGCGGCCGAGCGCGGCTCGAAGCGGCCGACGCTCGCAAACGGGAACGGGGACGTGGTCGATATTGCGGATACAGCGATAGTCCGTCGCGCATCGGTCGGGGATGCCTCGGGCAAGCACGCGCCGACCGCAGCCGCTTCGCCGTACGCCACTGCAATTGCGCCGCTCACGGAAATTCCAGGGGATGAATGGCAAGCCTTGGCCGAACGCGCCGTCGAGCCGAACGGCTATTATCTGCCCGCATGGGAATTGGCGGTGAACGCCTCCGCGCGGGGGCGAACCGCCGTCTCGGCGCTCGCGGCATGGAGCGAAGCTTCACAGAGCCAGGACAGTCCGGCGCGGCTGATCGGCCTAATGCCCGTCGTTTCGATGTGGCGCGACTGCAAGATACCCCTGCCCGCTTTGGTCAGCGCCAGCCCCTATGGCACGCTTTGCACCCCGCTGCTCGACCGCGACATCGCGGGTGAGGCAATCAGGCGATTGATGGCGCAGGCGCGCGCGAGAGGCGCACATGCGCTGATCCTGCGCGACGTCTCGCTCAACGGCGCCGCCATGAAAGCCTTTGCAGAAGTGTTGCGACAGGACGCCCTGCATCCGCGGCTCCTGAACTCGCATCTTCGCGCCTGTCTTGATGCAAGGCGCGAGGCGAACGAATTGCTGCATGACGCACTCGGCGGAAAGAAGCTGAAGGAACTGCGCCGGCAACGCAACCGGCTTGCCGAGCATGGCGCGGTCCGTTTTGGCGTGGCGCGGACGCCGGAAGCGATAGCTGTGGGAATCGAGATATTCCTGGCGCTTGAGGCGAGCGGCTGGAAAGCCAAGCGCGGCACCGCGCTCGGGCAGAACGAAGGCGATGCCGGTTTTATCCGGCGCGCCACCAAGGGACTGGCCGAGAGCGGGCAATGTGAAATCGTGACCCTGCACGCCGGTGATGCGCCGGTTGCGGCCGCGATCGTGCTCCGGCATCAGGACCGCGCATTCTATTTCAAGCTCGGCATTGACGAGCGCTTTGCGAAATTTTCGCCCGGCGTGCAGCTGACGCTCGACCTGACGCGGCATCTGTGCGCCGATGCGGTGCTTGCCACCGCCGACTCCACCGCGAGCGCCGATCATCCGATGATCAATCCGATCTGGCGGGGACGGCTCAAGATCGGCGACGTGCTGATTCCGCTACGCCGCAACGACCCCGTGGTATCGCTGATCCATGCGGCGATGACGACGCGCCGGTTCGCGCTCGACCTCGCGCGCCGCGCGGTGCATCTGATCCGCGATCGCTAAGCCGCTCCCCTACTCCGCCGCCTGCGCGTTCACTTCCGCCGAAACCTGGCGGATGGCGCGGGCCAACTGCTCGGCGGGCTGCGCGCCTGATACCGCGTATTTTTGCGCGAAAATAAAAGTCGGCACGCCGGAGATGCCCTTGTCGGAAGCGTCCTTTGCCTGCGCCGAGATCAGCGCCACGTCTTCGTCGGTCGCAAGACGGCGGCGCACGTCCTCGGCATCGAGCCCGCAATCGGCCGCGGCCTGGACCAGCACATTGATATCGGTGAGGTCGCCGCCATCGCGGAAATACAACTCCATCAGCCGCTGTTTCATCTCGGCCGATTTTCCCAGCGCGTCGGCCCAGAGGATCAGGCGATGGCAGTCGATCGTGTTCGGCTGCCGTTTGACGAGGTCGGGCCGATACGTAAGGCCCTCTTCGCCCGCCGCGGTGACGACGCGTCCGGCGATCCCCTTATAGGCCTCGACCGAGCCAAATTTGGCCGTGAGATATTCCTCGCGGCTGATCCCCTCGCGCGGTACCCAGGGGTTGAGAAAAAACGGCCGCCAGTGAACCTCGACCGGAACATCCGCCGCCAGCGCCAGCGCGTTTTCGATCCGGCGTTTGCCGATATAGCACCACGGACATACCACGTCGGAGACGATGTCGATCTGAAGTGGCTTTAGGGTGCTCATCGGGGTGCCCTCGCTTTTCGGAAATTCCAGAGATAATCCGCAAGCCGGGCCCGGACAAGGGACCTATTGCTGACCGGCCGCCATCGCCCGCATCCGCTCCGCGGTGAACTCGTCGGCGGGAAAGAAGGTCTCCAGCGCCAGTTCCGACAGCGTGATATCGACCGGCGTGCCGAAAATCATCGTAGCCGACATAAAGCTCAGAACGTCGCCGCCAAACCGCATCTTGAAGGGGATCGCGACATTGTCGGCCGGCAGCGGCGCGGCGCGGGCCGGAATCGGATAGGCCTTGAGCTCGTGATAGAGCTTTATCAGCCCGGGATCGGCGGTCGCCTCGCACTGGCGATGCAGCCGCTCCAGCAGATGCCCGCACCATTCGGCGAGGTTGACGGTGCGCGCCGCCAGCGCCTCCGGATGAAAGGCCAGCCGCAGAATATTGATGGGCTGGCCGAGCAGCCGCTGCGGAACGCCCTGCAATAGCGGCATCACCATGCGGTTGGCCGAGACCAGGTTCCAGTGCCGGTCGTAGGCCAGCGCTGGATTGGGCTCATGCGCGCGCAGCACGAGATCGATGGCAGCCCGCGCCGATTTCAGCGCGGGATCGTCGAGCGATCGCTGCGGAAATGCCGGCGCGAAACCTGCCGCCACCAGCAGCACATTGCGCTCGCGCAACGGCACGTTGAGCCGCTCGGCGAGCTTCAGCACCATGTCACGCGACGGCGCCGCGCGGCCGGTTTCCACAAAGCTGAGATGGCGCGCGGAAACCTCGGCGTCGCCGGCGAGATCGAGCTGGCTCAGATGGCGGCGCTGGCGCCATTGGCGCAAGTGGTCGCCGATATGGGCGGGCTTGGCTTGGTCGGCGCGTGCCGTGGCAGTATGTGCGTTCATGGTGGCAAACGTACCATGCGAATTTCACGCCTTCCATTACCTCCGACGTAATGGAATCGCGTTTGCCGGCGGATCATCTTCGCAAGCACAGGAGATGAAATGCGCACGCCTTCCCGATCCAGCACGACACCCTCTGCCACCGGCATGATCCCGTTGATGCTCAATCTGGCGACCCTGTTGCTGGCGCGCCTCCTCAACATGCCGGAGCCGCTGGTGCACTCGACCGGCGTGTTCGTGTTCACCCATGTGCAAGCGGTCGAGACCAGCGTCGGCAAGACGCTGTGCCCGGCCCGCTTGTTGCGTCAGTTCCGAACCCGGTTTCGGCGGTTGACGCGCTGATTGCTCCCCGTCCACCCCCAGAAGGAGAACCACCATGATCCAACCGTCCCTGTTGCTCCGCCGCGCCTTCCTGCTCGATGCCATCGTCAGCGGCATGATGGCCGTGCTGCTCACCCTGGGCGCCGACGCTCTGGCGCCGCTGCTCAGCCTGCCCGAACAATTGCTGCGCGAGACCGGCCTGTTCCTGATCGCCTATACGGCGCTGGTCGGCTGGCTCGCGACACGGCAATCGATGCCGAGGGCCTTGGTGATCACCGTGATCGCCGGCAACGCGGCATGGACCATCGCCAGCATCGGGCTGTTGTTCTCGGGCGCGGTGACTCCGAATCTGCTTGGCGATATCTTCATCGCGGGCCAGGCGATCGTACCCGGTGCCCTCGCCGAGCTGCAATATATCGGGTTGCGCAGGAGCAGCAGCGCGGTGGCGGCCTAAGCCGAGGCCCGATTGTCTTCGCCGACGGCCGTCGTGAAAATCCCGGGCTTGGTAGCGGCTTGGGGCTTCGCGGCGGCCGACCTCCTGGCTGCGGCCTTCGATCGGCCGTGCCCGTTTGAAATAGCGCCGTTGAAGTGCTTGCCGTTGGCGAGCTTGCCGTTTGGTTTGACGCTGGCGCCGTTCAGCTCGCGCTTCGCCTCCAGCTTCAGCTCGTCCTTGCGCTGGCGCTTCAGCTTTTCCTTTGCGGCCTTCGCCGCCTGCTTCTCGGCTTTCCTCAGGGCTTTCCGCTCAGCCTTGACCTTCAGCCGCAGCCGTTCGGCCCTCGCCTCGGCGCGTTTCTTCTTGCGCTTTTGCTCGCAAGCGTCACACTTGCATCCGATCGGCTTCAGATACGCCTTGAAATAATCGGTACCGTAATCGTAGTTGATCTCTTCGCCGGGTGCGATGTTCTTGATCGCGCGGATTACGACCTTGCGCTTGCGCGGCTTGACGTCGGATTCCGCATTCGGCTTGCACGCGTGATTGATGTAGCGCGCGATGTTCTTGCGTACCGAACCGTCGATGGTCCAGCGGCCATTGAGCTCGAACAGATATTTGTTCTCGATCGCGTCGTCTTTCTTCTTCCTGGAATCCAGGAGCGGACCAAAATAGCGGATGATTTTGGTGCCCTTCTTGATCGGTTTGGTGGCGAAGAGGCCTAACCCGGTACGGGAACGGCCAACGCGATAGGGTTTGTTCGGCGAAAAGGCAGGCATGAGGATGCGGTAACTGACACACTGAGTGAAGGCGACGGATCGCGAAGGCAGTGTTCTAAGACGATTCCGCGCAAATGTCAGGCCTTTCGCGCGGTTTGCCTGATCCTTCCCCAGATTGCGCACGTCGAAGACATGGTCTTGGCAATGGAGGGCCGTTTGCCAATCGAAACGATGACTTAGGACCCCTGCGGCCGGATCACGGTTGTTGTGAGCATGGCATCCAGCAGGGTTTCGGCATCGGTCCCCTCAGGCAGGCGGCGAAGAATGTCGGAAAGCCGGCCATCGAGCAGCAGCATGGTGAAACCGTGGACCAGCGACCAGGCGCGCGCGATCGCCGCGGCCTGATCGAGCGACAGCGCGTCTGCCGAAATCGACTCCTGCCGTTGCGCACCGATCGCGCCGGCTAGACCTGCGAATGACGCCTTTGCGGCCTCATGCAGCGAGGTGCGCGACATATCGAGCCGCTCGGTGCGGAACATCAGACCGTACATGCCGGGATGGGCCTGCGCATAGGCGATGTAGGCCTTGGCCCGCGCCATCGCCCTCTGCGCCAGCGTGTCGCCGTCGGCGTCCGCCACCACCATGGCGGCATTGAATTGCCGGAACCCGATCGCGGCGAGTTCGCTGACAAGACCCGCGAGATCGCCGAAATGATGGGCGGGCGCGGCGTGAGAGACGCCGGCTTCGCGCGCCACCGCCCGCAGCGTCAACCCGGCGAGCCCCTCGCGCTCGAGCACCCTTTCGGCGGCTGCGAGCAAGCCTTCGCGCAGCGCGCCGTGATGGTAAGGCGCATCTCTGCTGACGGGGCCGGCGCGGCGCCCGCCGGGCTTCCGGGCGGTCCGCGCCGGGGTGACGCCCGCTGCCGGGCGCCGGGCCCGGGCAATTTTGGGGGTTCTGGCCATCGGCTGTATATAGATCACGATTTTGACACTGTAAAGATTTCGGCTTGACGTCCGCTATCCTCAGGGCTTAGTTTATCTTTACAGTGTAAAGATTGGATTGACGAGGCTGCCATGACGATCCTCCTGATCCTTGCCCCCTACGCCGCGTTCGCAATGCTGATGCTGGTGAGTTCCGCCACAACGAGCCTGTTCGCGGCGGCCGCGGTGTGCCTTGTGGTGATCGCCCATGACATGCTTCGCGGTCGCTCGATCAAGGTGCTCGGCGCGGGCTCCGCCATCCTGTTTGCGGCCCTCGGCGCCTACCTCGCGCTGACGGGTAACGTCTGGAGCAGTTCGGCCGTGAAGTTTGCGGTGGATGCCGGCGTGCTCGCGATCACGCTTGCTTCGCTTGCGATCGGCAAACCGTTCACGCTGCAATATGCCCGCGAAATGGCCGATGCCCAGACGGCCAAATTACCGGATTTCCTGACCGCCAATTATGTGATCACCTCGGCCTGGACGCTCGCCCTCGTTCTGATGATGACGGCGAACGCGCTTCTGATCTATGTGCCGGGACTGCCGCTGTGGACCGGGCTTGCGGTCGCCATCGCGGCCCGCAACACCGCGATCTATTTCACCAGGTGGTATCCGGAATACCGGAAGGCAAAATCGGCGGCGCCGGCCATCGCATCGCCAGGTTCCTGATCGGGCGGGCGCGTAGACGACCAAACGGAAGAGCGCACCATGCGGGACGTATTCGTTAAACTCGGTACCGACTTCCTTTCCACCCTCGTGTTCCTCGCTTTGTACCTGACCACCGGTAATGTGGTGCTGGCGACAAGCGTGGCGATCGCGGGCGCGGTGGCCCAGGTGATCCACGCCCGCATCAAGGGCGAGCCACTTGGCTTCATGACCTATGCCAGCCTGGCGCTGGTGATCGTGCTCGGCAGCGCCACGCTGCTGACCAGCGACCCGCGCTTCGTGCTGGCCAAACCCTCGATCGCGCATTTTGCGATCGGCGCCATCATGCTCAAGCGCGGCTGGATGCTGCGCTACGTGCCGCCGATCGTGGCCGACACCATCCCGGAATACGTGACGCTGGCCGGCTACGCCTGGGCGGCGCTGATGATTGTGCTCGGCCTCGGCACCATCGCGGTCGCGATGACGGGCGACATGAAGCTGTGGGCGATCTATGTGTCGGTGGTCGCGGTCGGGGCCAAGATCCTGGCCTTTGCCGTGCAATACGTCGCGTTCCGGATTCTCGTCATCCACCGGATTCGCGCTGTCGGCAGCGCCTGACCAAAGCGTTGTCGAGCCAGGCCCGCGACGGCATCGAAAGAAACGCATCCAGCAAAAAAGCCGCAGATCCGGCCATTGGGCATCGGCAGCAAGATGCGCTATACCCCCGCGTGGAAGCGTGAGCGGACCCCAGAACCATTCCGGTTTTGCGAAGAAAATCCCAGGAGATGCGAGAATGGCCGTGGACGGAAACTGGAACATCACCATGTCGACGCCGATGGGCGATCGCGAAGCGACGCTCAGCCTGAAGAGCGCCGGCGGCGCGCTGACCGGCACGCAGGCGGCCGAAGGCAATTCGACCGAGATTTTTGACGGCAAGGTCAATGGCGACGACCTCGCCTGGAAGGTCTCCATCACCAACCCGATGCCGCTGACGCTCGATTTCACCGGCAAGGTTGCGGGCGACAGCATTTCCGGCGAAATGGGCATCGGCCCGATGGGCAGCTTTCCGTTTACGGGAAAACGGGCGTAAGCCTCAAGCGGGTCGTCATTGCGAAAAGCGGGGACGACGAATTCGCGTGTTCGCGCGCGATAAGCCGCTACCGATCCGAATTTCAAACAGCCGAGTCGTCATTGCGAGCGCCAGCGAAGCAATCCATCTCGCCGCGCAGAAGCAATCCATCTCGCCGCGCACAGGAAGAGTGGATTGCTTCGTCGCTCTCGCTCCTCGCAATGACGGCTCCTAAGTTTCGAACGCAAATTCACATTCTCGCGACGCGTTGCGCCCGAGCTGTCCGGTAATCATGCGCCCTCTGAACTCAGAGGGCGGAGGGAATGCCGGGCGCTTGGTGCGCCCGCAGCCGCGCGTGGTGGGTAGAAAACACGCGCGTTAGTCACCACGGTCACACCGGAACACCCGGCATTCCCCGCGCAATGGTTTTACGGCTTATTTCGCGCTCTCCCCAGTGACCGGCTATCCGATTCACACATCTCGAAAACCGACTCAAATACAGAGACTTAGGCCGCCCCGGGTTTCGAAGCATCTTTATGTCGGTGGTTCAACGACCGTTGATAAGACTCGCGTTTTTCCTCCACGTGG
>JBKQRS010000601.1:0-3686 GCA_052143915.1 Bradyrhizobium sp. | reverse complement strand
AAATCCGGGGCGAGCCCCGACCGACAATCCCGCATTCCGCTGCGCTCCATGCGGGCTACATATCGGCGCAAGGGAAGGCCAACGGTCATGCCTGCCCAGACCGCCTGCGGACCGCGTTGACACCCGCCCCCATCGGCCTACATTAGTCCTGTTCCGAGGGGAGCTCCGGTCAAGGGAGCTGAGAGTTCGCCAACCCGTAGCGGGTGCCGCGGAAACCCTTCGAACCTGATCCGGGTCATGCCGGCGAAGGGACAGGGATGTACCAGGGTTCAAATAGTTCGCGGGGGGAATCTCCCGTTTCCGTCATCGGCGCAGGCATTGCCGGCGCGTGGCAGGCGCTGTTGTTTGCGCAGGCCGGCCACGCCGTCACGCTGCATGAGCGCAGCGACGAGGCGATGATGCTCTCCACCAGCCACTGGGCCGGCGGCATGCTCGCGCCCTATTGCGAAAGCGAGGTGGCGGAGCCCATCATCAGCCGGCTCGGCCTGCGCGCGCTCGATCTGTGGCGCAGGGAATTGCCGGACACCCCGTTCAACGGTTCGCTGGTGGTGGCGCATGCGCGCGACCGCAAGGATTTCGAACGCTTCGCGCGGCTCACCTCCGGCCATCGGCGGCTCGATGCCCGCGGCCTCGCCGAACTTGAACCCTCGCTGGAGGGGCGTTTCCGCGACGGCCTGTTCTTCGCCGATGAAGGCCATGTCGAGCCGCGCCGCGTGCTGCCGAAACTGCACGAGCGGATCATCGCGGCCGGCGGCACCATCAAGTTCAACAGCGAACCGGCGGCTTCCGATATCGAGGGCATCGTGATCGATTGCCGCGGGCTTTCCGCGCGCGATACGCAAGCAGAGCTGCGCGGCGTCAAGGGCGAGCTCATCCTGATCGAAACCTCCGAGGTCGAACTGGCGCGTCCGGTGCGCCTCATTCATCCGCGGTGGCCGCTCTATGTGATTCCGCGCGAGGACAATCTGTTCATGCTGGGCGCCACCTCGATCGAAGCCGAGGACACCGGCGTCAGCGTCCGCTCCGCGCTGGAGCTGTTGAGCGCGGCCTACGCGGTGCATCCGGCGTTCGCGGAAGCACGCATCGTCGAATTCGGCTCGGGCCTGAGGCCGGCGTTTCCCGACAATCTGCCGCGCATCACCATCGACAAGAACCACGTCATGGTGAACGGGCTCTATCGGCACGGCTTCCTGATCGCGCCGGCGCTGGCGGAGTTGACGCTCAGCTATGTCGAGCGCGGCCGCATCGACAACGAGGTGATGCGATGCGCGTGATCATCAACGGCGAGGCGCGCGAGATCGCTTCGAGGCGCGTCGACGCGCTGCTCGGCGAGCTCGACTATGAGGGCACCCATTTTGCGATCGCGGTGAATTACGACGTGCTGCCGAAGAGCCGCTGGGCCGAGACGGTGCTTCAGACCGGCGACGAGATCGAGATCATCACGCCGCGGCAGGGAGGGTGAGATGTTTGTTATGCTCGCGACTTCTCTCCCCACGTCGTCCCTGCGAAAGCAGGGACCCATAACCACCGGCGTTCGTTGCTACGCAAGCCGCCTGCCCGCGTGCCCGATTGAGACGACACGGCGTATGGGTCCCGGCTCGCGTTCGCTGCACTCACTTGGCCGGGACGACAGCTTTTACGTTGAGGCACCAAAGCCATGCTGAAACTCTACGGCCGCGAATTCACTTCCCGCCTGCTGGTCGGCAGCGCGCTGTATCCGTCGCCGGCGATCATGCAAGGCGCGATCCGCGCCTCCGGCGCCGAGATCGTCACGGTGTCGCTGCGGCGCGAATCCGCCGGCGGCAAGACCGGCGACGCGTTCTGGTCGCTGATCCGCGAGCTCGACGTCACAGTGCTGCCGAACACCGCCGGCTGCCGCAGCGTGCGCGAGGCGGTGACGACCGCAAAGCTCGCCCGCGAATTGTTCGGAACCTCGTGGATCAAGCTGGAGGTGATCGCCGACAACGACACGCTGCAGCCGGATGTGGTCGGCCTCGTCGAAGCCGCGGATATTCTGATCAAGGACGGCTTCGAGGTATTTCCCTATTGCACCGAGGATCTTTCCGTCGCGATGCGGCTGGTCGATGCCGGCTGCAAGGTGGTGATGCCGTGGGCGGCGCCGATCGGCAGCGCCAGGGGCATCATCAACCCCGATGCCTTGAGGCTGTTGCGCGATCGCCTGCCCGATATCGCGCTGGTGGTCGATGCCGGGTTAGGGGCGCCGAGCCACGCCGCGCAGGCGCTCGAGCTCGGCTATGACGCGGTGCTGCTCAACACCGCCATTGCAAAAGCCGCCGACGCGATAGCGATGGCAACAGCATTTCGCGGCGGCGTCGAGGCCGGCCGCACAGCCTTCGAGGCCGGGCTGATGGAAGCCCGCGACTTCGCCTCCCCTTCAACCCCCGTCGTTGGGACACCGTTCTGGCATGCCGTATCCTGATCGCTTCTATCCTGTGGTCGACAGCGTTGCCTGGGTCGCGCGGCTGGCGCTATTGGGCGTCGGCACGATCCAACTGCGCGCCAAGAATCTGAGCGAGTCCGACGCGCTGCAAACCGTCATCGACGCGCTCGAGGTCATCAAGGGCACGGCGGCCAAACTCGTGGTCAATGATTACTGGCGCACGGCCATCATCGCCGGCGCCAAACACCTGCATCTCGGCCAGGAAGACCTCGCCGGCGCCGACCTCAAGGCGATCCGCGCCGCCGGGCTGACGCTCGGGCTCTCCACCCATGACGACGAAGAACTGGAAACGGCGTTGCGCGCCAAACCGGATTACATCGCGCTGGGGCCGATCTTCCCGACCACGCTGAAGTCGATGCGCTTTGCGCCGCAGGGCATCCCGAAGATCACCGAATGGAAGAGGCGCATCGGCAATATTCCGCTGGTCGCGATCGGCGGCATCAAGCTCGAACAGGCGCGCGAGATCTTCGCCGCCGGCGCCGATTCCATCGCGGTGGTCAGCGACATCACCCAGAACGACGATCCGGACGCGCGGGTGCGCGCCTGGCTCGGACTGAAGGCGGAGGCCGCGTGAGATGAGATTTACGAAACCAAAGCAGCCGTCATTGCGAGCGCAGCGAAGCAATCCATATCCCACCAGCGGCGCAAGCCTGGATTGCTTCGTCGCTTACGCTCCTCGCAATGACGGAAGAGAGAGCGTCACGCTTCCGCACAGTCCGCCGCCCGCCGACTGTGCGCCGGCAACAAGTAACAGGAGGATCCCATGAACATTCGCTCCAACCCGGACACCACGCTTCCCGCCGTGACCACTGGCCCCTTGCCCTCGTCGCGCAAGATCTTCGTCACGCCGGATGAAGCGAGCGATGTGCGCGTGCCGTTGCGCGAGATCATCCTCTCCGAAGGCGCCGGCGAGCCCAATCTTCCGGTTTACGACACCTCGGGCCCCTACACCGACCCTGATGTCGTGATCGACGTCAACAAGGGCCTGCCGCGTCATCGCACGGCGTGGGTTCTCGAACGGGGTGGCGTTGAGGAATATGACGGCCGCCCGGTGAAGCCGGCCGACAATGGCAATGTGTCGGCGAGCCATGCCGCGAAGGAATTCACCGCGTTCCATCGTCCGTTGCGCGGCATGGACGCTCTCTCCGTTCCCTCCCCCCTTGCGGGGTCCGAGGCGAGCGAAGCTCGCTCTCGAGGAATGGGAGGGGGGTCCACACGGGCGGTG
>JBKQRS010000600.1:0-7663 GCA_052143915.1 Bradyrhizobium sp. | reverse complement strand
CGTGGAGGAAAAACGCGAGTCTTATCAACGGTCGTTGAACCACCGACATAAAGATGCTTCGAAACCCGGGGGTGGCCTAAGTCTCTGTATTTGAGTCGGTTTTCGAGATGTGTGAATCGGATAGCCGCGTCGCCGGGGGGCATCAACTTCAGCCCCTTAAATCTTTGCGATGATGGCTCGCTTGATCTTCGAGATACGGGCTTCGTCGCGTTTGTAGAACGTCCATTGTTTGATTCGTTTGGAATTCAGCAATCCAGCTTGCGACAGGATCTTGAGATGCTCGCTTATGGTCGGCTGGGTCACCCCGAGCTTCTCGGCGATCAACACGCCGCAGACGCCGTCGGCAACGAGGTCGCCATCAGCCTGCGCCCGAAAATGCTCCAAAGCGCAGCCAGTTCAACCAAGACGTTCTATCAGTGAACCATTTCCTTGCTGGGGGCACTAACGTCCAGGCGGGAGTGCGCCGCCCGGCATGTGGAACTGCACCCAACATGCGATTCGTCGCTGCCGTGCGGCGAGCACTCTTCAGTGAAAGTGAGCTGGCGATTGCCTTAACACTCACCAAAGTACTGGAGGGAACACCATGACCGAGATCAGACTGTCCTCCCTGCAGGGCAGGACCATCGTGCTTGGAACCGACGCGGTAGCTACGCTTAGCCAAACATTACGCGGCAATATTTGCTTGCCTCAGGAGGCGGGTTACGATGAGGCGCGCACGATCTGGAATGCAATGATCAACCGCCACCCTGGCGCTGTTGTCCGTTGCAGAGGCGCCGCGGACATCGTTGCTGCGGTTCGCTTCGCACGCGAGCATGGCCTTTTGCTTGCGGTTCGCGGCGGCGGCCACAACATCGCCGGGAATGCTGTCTGTGAAGGCGGGCTCCTGATCGACCTTTCGCTGATGCGCTCCGTCCGGATCGATCCCGCTTCCCGTACTGCACGGGTAGAACCGGGCGCTACCCTCGGAGACTTCGACAAAGAGGCACAGTCCTTTGGACTTGCCACTCCTCTCGGGATCAACTCGACAACTGGGGTGGCCGGACTCACTTTGGGCGGCGGTTTCGGATGGCTCAGCCGCAACTTCGGGCTTGCCGCCGATAACCTGATTTCGGCCGATGTGGTGACGGCTGAAGGTAAACTCGTGCGCGCGAGCGAAACCGAGAATTCCGATCTGTTGTGGGCGCTCCGAGGTGGCGGCGGCAATTTCGGAGTAGTGAGCTCGTTTGAATTTCGCCTGCATCACGTCGGTCCGATGGTTCTATCCGGGCTCATTGTCCATTCCCTTGCGCGGGAAAGGGAGCTTCTCGCCGGATATCGCCAGGTCGCCGCAAGAGCACCCGACGAGCTGACCGTCTGGGTGGTGCTAAGACAGGCCCCACCCGTTGCCCTTCCTCCCGGCTGAGGTCCACGGAAAAGAAATTCTCGTCTTCGCCGTGTGCTATGTGGGCGATGAGGCGAGCGGTCAGCGTGCGCTTGAGCCGTTACGTGGGCTGGGACGGCCAATTGCCGACGTGGTCGGTATGCAACCCTACGCAGCCTGGCAGACCGCGTTCGACCCGTTGCTCACGCCCGGCGCCTTCAATTACTGGAAGTCGCACAATTTCGTGGAGCTCAGCGATGGCCTCCTCGATACTCTGGTAAGCTATGCGGCGAGGCTCCCGACCCCGGAGTGCGAGATTTTCATTGGCCAGCTCGGCGGCGCCACGAGCCGCGTGGTGCTTGACGCGACGGCCTATCCCCACCGCAATGCGAATTTCGTAATGAATGTTCATACGCGGTGGCGCGAGCGGGCCGACGAGCGGCACTCGATCGATTGGACGCGGCAGCTTTTTGCCGAAACTGCGCCTCACGCAACCGGTGGCGTCTACGTCAACTTCATGCCTGAGGATGAGATCGATCGCGTCTCCAGCGCGTATGGCGCCAACTATGCTCGTCTCGCGGCGCTGAAGGCCAAGTATGATCCGGGCAACATGTTCCGGCTGAACCAGAACGTCCGGCCTTCCGCACAGCGACCGGCGGCCTGACGAGAGGCAAGAACTGGAGCCGCCAGCTGGAAGCAGCTACGGAGGCGGAGTTGGACATCGGAGAATGGCTGCGTGGCCTCGGCTTGCAGTCCTATGAGCAGATGTTCAAGGACAACGGCATCGACCTTGAGGTCCTGCCGCGCCTGACGGCTGAGGATCTCAAGGAGATCGGCGTCCGGGCTGTCGGACACCGGCGGAAGATTCTCGATGCCATTCGCCTGCAGCCGACGGACTGGGCGGAGGCTCGGGCGCCCCCATCGCCCGAGCGCCGTCAGCTCACGCTCATGTTCGTCGACCTCGTCGGCTCGACCGATCTCAGCCGACGGATGGATCCAGAAGAGCTGCGCGAGATCATGCGCGCCTACCAGAATACGGCGGCGGGAGAGATCGCAAGGCTGGAAGGTCATGTCGCAAAGTTCCTGGGAGACGGCGTTCTGGCTTACTTCGGCTGGCCGCGAGCAAGCGAAGACGCGGCGGAGCGAGCTGTCCGGGCAGGACTCGCGATCGCCACAGCAGTCGGCGCCATGTCAGCCGGCGTAGGGCACCCCTTGGCGGCACGCATCGGTATTGCCACCGGCCTTGTAGTCGTGGGCGATCTGCTCGGCGAGGGCGCTGCGAAGGAAGAAGCGGTGACCGGGGAGACACCCAATCTTGCGGCCCGCCTACAACAAGCTGCCGAGCCCAGCACCGTCCTCATTGCTGATAGCACGCGCCGCCTGGTCGGCGATTTGTTCGAGCTTGTCGGCGTCGGCTCGCTTCAGCTCAAGGGCTTTGCAGAGCCGGTGCCGGCGTGGCGCGTTATCGGCGAAGGCAGTGCAGAAAGCAGATTCGAGGCGTTGCATGGGGCCCATGTCACAGCTCTCGTCGGTCGCGGCGAGGAACTCGATCTAATATTGTCACGCTGGCGGCTGGCGGAAGGACGTGCCGGGCAGATCGTCCTGATTTCCGGTGAGCCAGGGATCGGAAAATCACGCCTTGTGCTCGCGCTACGCGAGCACCTACAGGCCAAGCCAGTCACGCTCGCCAGCTACGCCTGCTCGCCTCAGCACTCGAACAGCCCGCTTTTTCCGTTCATCTCGCAGCTCGAGCGCGAGGCGCGGTTCGCTACGGATGACAGCTCGGAGAAGCGACTCAAGCGCCTTGAATCGCTCCTGCGTGAGAACGGCGAGGGGCTGCCCGGGGATATAATCCCGCTCTTTGCCGATCTGCTCGGAATTCCGGGCGCGACACCTCGCATCCAGCCAGAAATGTCTCCGCAGCAAAGGAAGGCGCTCCTCTTCCGGAGTTTCCTGGTTCGGCTCGATCGACTTGTTGCAGGGTGTAGCCCGGCGCTGATGGTGCTTGAAGACGCCCATTGGCTCGACCCAACTTCGCGCGAGCTCTTCGACCAGATAGTCGATCGGCTTCAGAATCTGCCCGTGCTGCTTGTCGCGACATTCCGCCCAGAACTCCCACCTCCATGGATAGCCTTCCCGCATGTTACGCTGCTCACCTTGAACCGCGTGCCGCAGGCGCAGGTAATGATGCTCGTTGACCATATCACCGGGGGCAAGGCCAAGGCTGGAGAGGTCATGGCCGGGCTTCGGCGCATTGACCAAGCAATCGCCATCGCGGAAGCAAGTAGCGAAGGCTGGTGCAATGCCGAGCTGCACCTGGAGCGAGGGGAACTGCTGCTGCTGGCAGCCGGCGAGGATGCGGAAAATCAGGCGGATAGGGAATTCGAGGCTGCGATCGAAACTGCGGCTGCGCAAGGAGCGAAGCTGCCGGAGCTTCGCGCCAGCGTTGCGCGCGCCAGACTTCAGGCTGCCCGTGGCAGGCGACAGCAAGCGCGCAACATCCTTGTGCCGATCTATGGCTGGTTCAGCGAAGGTTTAGAGACGCGCGGCCTCATGGAAGCCCGCACATTGCTGGCGAACTTGGAGTGAGCGTGGAACAGACCGACGGCCACAAACGCCTCGATATCCGACCAGCAGCCTATTCCCATAGAGCGACAGATGCGCAAGATCGTCGGCCGTCGTGGATCTGCCGATCGGAGCGCGGCCGGCTCCCGCATCACCGCGAAGCAATATTGCCCTTCTTCGTCGGCCGTGGCGCACCATTCACCAGAGAACGCTGCAATATCGACAGGTGAGCGGTCATTCGTGCTGCCTCGTCTGGCATGACCGTCACCACCGCCTTCTGTACCTTTGGGAAAATCCTTCCCAAGGCCGGCCGCCTCTTCGAGGCTCATACCGAGCGCCCGCTCGCGCACCCGCCGTCCCTCGGGGGTGAGGCTGACGAGTACCTGACGCTCGTCGGCCGGGTCTCGGCGGCGCTGGATGAAGCCCAGGGACTCGAGCTTCGCGTGGCCTCGATCACGCTTTTTTTGATGACGATGTCCCGTCCGAAAAAAATTCGGGAAAAATTGCTCGTGAAGCCATCTCGTCACAAAACGGCATACCAATCCAACAATATTGCGCGCCCGTGTCGCTATGTTGCGTGGTCGCAGGGCCGCGGCTGAGGACTTCAAGGCGCTGAGGACTTCGAGACGATGAATAGTATCTGGATCGCGGCCTGTGCTCTGTTGCTGGTGTTGACCGCGGGCATATCAGGTGCAAATGCCGCGCCGCTCGACGATGCGGCGGAGCGCTATCGGCCTTATATGATCGAAGGCATCGGCCAGGCCTTGGCGGGCATACGTGGCCTGCGCGAGCGAATCGCTGCCAAGGATCTGACCGGCGCCAGGAAGGCATGGATTTCGGCCCGTGCGGGCTGGGAGCGTTCGGAAGTCTTCACGGCGGGCTTCGTTCCCGAACTCGACGCCCAAATCGATGCTTGGCCCAATGCCGACAGCGGCTTCCATGCCATCGAAAAGAGGCTGTTCGGCGCCAATCGCACCGACGTCGAGAGCGAAGCCGACGCGCTAGCCGATCATCTGAACAGTCTTTACGGCCAACTTCATGATATGCCGCTTACTGCGCAAGGGTTGCTGGATGGCATCGCGCGGCTGGCCTATGAGGTCGGGGAGAGCAAGGCCGACGGCGGCGAATCGCGCATCAGCGGGACGTCGCTCGATGACATGCGCAATAACGTCGCCGGAATCGATTTCGCCTACCGCACAATTTTTGCGACCGCGCTCAAAACCGCCGACGCCAAACTCGCAGGTTTGGTGGACGACCGGATCGAACAGCTCAAGACGATTGTGGTCGCACCCGATCTGCCGCGCGTCGACATTCCGGCGCTGCGCCGTGCGAGCGAGGAGCTGGTGGTCGCGCTGCAAAGCGCGTCGGCCAAACTCGGGTTGCGACGGCCGACCTTGGAGGCCGCCTCGCGATGATTATCCGGCGTTCATGGGTCGTTGCGCTTGCGCTCGGGTTTCTGGCCGTAGGATTTCACGGACGCGTCGGCGCTTTTCCGGTCGACGGCGGTCAAACGACGTTGCCTCCGAAAACCGAACTCAACGAGGATGCGCTTGACAAGCCGCGCGAGGTGTTCCGGTCCGAAGTCGCCGGCGTCAAGTCGTATATGGTCAATCTTGGCAATCTGGCCTTCAGTTCGCCCGGCATTCTCGGCGGCGTGGCGCGCCAGGCCGGCGTGAGCTGCGGTACCTGTCACGTCAACGGCGCGGGCAACGCCAAATTCTTCATGCCGAAGATGTCGACCCGTCCGGGCAATTTCGACACCACCGGCCCGCTGTTCAATCCGAAAGCCAACAATTTCGTGCTCGACCCGGTCAGGATCCCCAGCCTGCGCGGCGCGCGCTATCTTGCGCCATACGGCCACGACGGCCGGATGACGTCGCTGCACGATTTCGTCCACAACGTCATTGTCAACGAATTCGCCGGGCCCGAACCGTCTCCGGTCATCGTCGACGCCATAGTCGCCTACATCCACGACATCGATTTCCTGCCGAATCCCAATCTTGGCCCCGGCGGCCGCTTGATTGGGCAGATCAACGATGCCGAGCGGCGCGGCGAAGCGTTGTTCATGAAGCCGTTCCCGCACGATCCGAGCCTGAGCTGTGCCAGCTGTCATGTGCCGTCGGCCGCGTTCGTCGATCACCAGCAGCACGATGTCGGTTCGGGCGGTCTTTTCAAGACGCCGACGCTGCGCAACGCCGATTTCAACGCGCCGTATTTTCATGACGGACGCTTCGACAGTTACGACCAGGTGGTGGCGCATTTCGACCGCGTGTTCGATCTCGGTCTGTCGGCGCAGGAACGCGGCGATCTGGTCGCCTATCTCAACGCGGTGGGCGACGGCACGCAGCCCTATGAGCACGACGGCGCGGGCGCCGTGCTCAAGGAGATCAACGATTTCAGCGCCGTGCTCGAAACCGCAATTCCGGCAAGCGACAAGGTTATCATCGCGCTTGCGATCGATACGATCGGCAGCGAATTGCGTGAACTCACCGAGTGCTATCCCGATCGGAAGAACACCAGTGTGTCGGGTGGCCAGCAAGAACGCGTTCTCGCGCGTGCCGGCCTCAAGGAGCTTGTTCTGATGCTTCGTCGCATCGATATGGCCGCTGCCGAAGGTCGCTTCTCCGACGCGGCGGCCGAGTACAGGAATTATCGCAATCTGATGGCCGCCGCCGTGCCCGCGCTGCTGGCGGGTGCCGCGCCGTGGTCGCTGTTCAATCCCGCAGTCCATGACGCTCACTACGCAGCGTTGCGGCAAGTCCTGCAGACGAAGCAGGCCCCTCGTTGATCATGCGCTGATAATTTTCCGTAACGCGATTGACATGTTGCCGGAGGGGTCCGCCGCGTGCGGCGACTTGTGTGGCGAGAAATCGCGCGGCGATTTTTCATCAGAACATTTTTTTGAATCACTCTGAATTTCTTCCACGCTTCACGACTCCGAAACGTCGGCGTCACGTTCGACAAATAAACACGTCGGCGCGAACCCAACCTCTTGGAGCAGAGAATGAAGATGAATTTCGATTTTAGAACGAGATGGCGTGCTACCACCGCGCTGTGCATCGTGTCGACGCTGGCGGTCGGAACGGTCGCCTACGCTGCCGATTGGGGCCGAAGCAGCTGGGACAGGCGTCCGCATTCCCACGACGGCCACCAGAGTCAGAACGGCAACGACGGAAACAACGACAATGACGCCGGTCGCAACGAAACGGCGAAGACCGCAAGCCCGATCAAGCATGTCATCGTCCTGATCGGAGAGAACCGCGGTCTCGATCACACCTTCGGCGTGTACAAGCCGAAGGGCGCCGGACAGACCATCTCCAACCTGCTATCAAAGGGCATCGTCAACGAAGACGGCTCGCCGGGCCCGAACTTCGCGAAGGCGCAGCAGTTCTCGGTCGCTGGCCAGCCGGCGTATTATATCGGTGCTCCGAACGCCGCCAAGTTCGCCTACAGCCCGACCAACGCGATGCCACAGCCCAACACCAACGGTGCGCCGAGCGCGCAGAGCGACACCGGGGCTCCGTTCAAGACCATTGCCGAAGCCAGCGTCGAAAAAGACATGGACCCGGCGTCCCTCGACATCCTGACCACCGGCGCCCGGAACGCGGGCGTCGAGAGAGCCGGCCGGCAGACCGGTGGCGCCGGTGGTCAGGATGTCGATGGACGCCGGGTCCCTGTCTTTTTCGACGCTGGCTTCGGCAATGGTCTTGAACGGAGCCCCGGTGTCGCTCTGCGCGC
>JBKQRS010000599.1:0-11630 GCA_052143915.1 Bradyrhizobium sp. | reverse complement strand
GGTCGCGGAAGGTGCGCCGAACGTTCAATGCCGTTAGCGAATTTTTTAACGTTTCGGGCCGGCTTTTCTGGACGGCAGAATCACTGCGCGGCGGGCTTTGTTTCGGCTGTAGCGGGCTTTACTTCGCCTGCGGCGGGCTTCGTATCGCCCGCGGCGGGCTTTGGCTCGCCCTCGGCCGGCTTGTCGGACGCCGTCGTGGCGACCGGCTGATTTAAGGCCCTCGTCGGGGAAACCTCCTGCCGGTCCGGCAGGGTTCCAGTGGCAGGCTTGGCCGAAACCTCGGCGACCGGCACCGCCTGCGAGGTAGAGGCGGCCGACACCGCGGCAAAAGCATCCGCCTCGCCGGCGCCGAACTGGTCGTCCCGGCCGGGCGGGCCGAGATCGCGGGCGGTCTTCATCAGAATCGCCCGCACTTCATCCGGCTTCAACGCCGGATTGCGCTCCAACATCAAGGCTGCAAGGCCGCTGATATAGGCCGCGGAAAACGAGGTGCCCGACGTCATCTGGTATTTTTCGTCCGGCGCCGGCAGGAAGATTTCCACGCCCGGCGCCGATATTGCGATGTAGCCGCCGCGGTTCGATGCGGCAAACAGCTTATCCTGGGCGTCGGTAGCGCTGACCGCAATCACATTCGTGTCAGCGGCGGGATACAGCGGCGGCGATTTCGGGCCGGCATTGCCGGCGGCCGCCACCATCACAATGCCCTTGGCGGCGAGCGCTGCGATACCGCGTTCGATCAGCGCATCCTTGGGGCCGGCGAAGCTCATATTGACGATCTGGGCACCATGCGCCGCCGCGTAGCCCAACCCCTTCAGGATCACATAAGAGGTGCTCTCCGCGCCCTTTGGCGCGGCACCGAAAGCGCGGATCGCCAAGATCCGTGCCGCCGGTGCACTCCCCATCAGCCGCGCATGCGACACGATCGCGCCGGCTACGCCGGTGCCGTGGACATGCGGGCCTTCCTTGCTGCCGAGTGCATCAAAGGAAACAATCATCGCGCTCGCGAATTCGGGATGTTTGACGTCTACCCCGGAATCGATCACGGCGACGGTGACGTTGGCGCCATGGGCCAGCGTATGCGCCTGCGGCAAGCGAAGTATCGCGTTCGCATATTGCGCCGGATCGCCCTCGGTCAACTCGGTGTTCTGGTCTTGCAGGAGGTACCGGAAGTTCGGCTGCACCGAGCGGACGCCGGGATCGGCGCCGAGTTCGCGGCTTGCCGTCTCCACCGTCCTGCGGTCGGTAATGCGGAACAAGCCGATGGTGGCGCCGATAAACGGAAAGTTCTGCGATTCCACACGCCTCAGGCCGTGGCGTCGCGCCAGCGTGTCGGCCTGTGCATCGGAGAGCGCGCCATCGATCTCGGTCACAATTTCATTTGGGATTGGCGGCAAATTCAGCGCAGCCAGCGCCGCAGTGCCGCCCGGATCGTTGCCTCTGCTTTTGCCCGATAAGCGGCCGTTGCCGCCATCCCCCGAAACGACAGGCTGGTCCGAACAGTCGCCACTGCTTTCACGATAGGCATAGCCGCAATCCGGGCGAATCCTCAATGTCGATACGCCAACACTCGTAACCGCCCTGCCCGCGACGTTGGGATTGATCCGCGGCCGAATGTCGTGATTGACCCGCGCCGTCACGTTGGGATTGGTCCGCGCCGCCAGATTGGGGCGGATGGTGGGAATCCGCGACGTGATATTGAGGTTCGGCGAGCGCATGATGCTTTGGGCGTGCCCCGCTGTGCTCCCGAAACACGCAAGCGGCAAGATCGCAGCGATCAGGGCCAGCGCCCGGTGCCGCATCTTCATCCGCCAATTGGCACCATTCTGGATCATGAGACCTCGGGTTCACGCCAGCTGCGCGTATTCAGCCAGGCGGCAGCATTGGCAATTTCGATGCGCGCAAGCATTGGAAAACGAAAGCCTTAGGCTCTAAGGCGTTGCCACCGCGAGACTGACGATCTTCTCGTTTTGCAGCCTGCCCAACAGGCCGGCGACTTCATCCTTGCTCATCGCCCGGCTGCCGAACTGCAGCCGAAACATGCCGCCCTTGGCGCCGTCGATGATCGATGCCTGATATTTATCGAGCAACGCCGTGATGTCGGCGACGCGCGCGTCCGGCGCGAACCGAACCAGCGCCCGCGGCAGCGCTGTCGCTCCGAGCTCGCGGGTGATGGGCTCGTTGGTGCTCAACGATGCGGTCTCGAACGAGGCGGGCCGGTTATTCATCAGCACCGCGCCGATCACGCCGGCCTGCAGCAGGAGCACCAGCGCGCCCAGGCTCGCCGACCAGGCCAATGTTCGCGGCGAGAGCTTCGCGAAGAAGCCGGTAAACCGCGCGGCGACATTGAGCGAGGAGTGCGCCTTGCGCGCCGGCTCCGCGTCGATCGCCGCGAACAACTTCTGCATGGCGCGCGCGGATGGCGCACCGAGGCTCTCGTTGAGATGAATGGTCTCGGCGTATTCTTCGCGGATCACGGCATATTGCCTGGCGAGCTCCGGATCGCGGGCAAGCGCTTCATCAACCCGGCGGGAATCGCGTGCATTCAACGTGCCGGCCGCATGCCAGGGCAACAGCATTTCAATGTCACTGGGCTCTTGCTCCAGTATTTTGTTGCTTGTCGCCATCATGGCCAGCCTCGCTCCACGCCGGCTGCCTTCAGCAGTTCGGCCAATTTCTTGCGCGCATAGAACAAGCGCGTCTTCACGGTGTTCTCCGGTATGCCGACGATTTCCGCTACCTCTTCCACGGATTTCTCATGGTAGTAGACGAGATCGACGATCTCCCGATGCTCCGCCGAAAGTGCGGTCAGACATTTGCGCAACGCGTCACTGGTATCCTTCTTCTGCACCGCCACTTCCGGATCATCGGACGCATCCTCGATCGCATTGGCGGCCTCATCATCCAGTTCAACGTCCTTCCTGCGGCGCAGCGCAGACAGGGCCTTGAATCGTGTAATGGCCAAGAGCCAGGTGGAAACGGCGGATCGGCCTTCGAACTTGCCGGCCTGGCGCCACACATCGAGGAACACTTCACTGATAAGGTCTTCCGCGACCTGTTCGTCCCGAACGACCCGAAGCCCGAAACGGAACACCCTGACATGGTGCCTTCCGTACAGCACCTGCATGGCGAGCCGGTCGCCTTGAGCGATCCGAGCGATCAGGACTTCGTCCGAAGCCGCCTGTGTCGCACTCAATGGCCGTCTCGCAAGGTTGGTCGGATTGGGGTGGCGGGTGGTTCGATCGGAATGGCAAGATTCTTCAAATTAAAGCAATAGCCGGACTGGAACTGTGATCTACCGCACAGAATGCGTTGGTTGGCCCGCCATCGATGTCCGGCGAAGGAAAAAGGTACCATAATACAGTAAAGCTCTCTTAGCTAGCGGCCCTGGTCCAAGATAGCTGGACCGTCCGGTCCCAACCTTATCAAGGGTTGGCGCACAAACCAGCGTTTGGATGATCGGTTGCCGTCGCGGGGATCATCCCAGGCGCCCCCAAGGATGCCGGCACCGGCTAATTCCCACAACCAAACAAAGACACAGCCAGCTGTGGGCGACCAAGATCTGGCTGGAAAGATACCAAACCTAAAGGCTTTGCTCCCTAAAGTTCCGCCCAATGCATTTCATCGACGGCGGACATGAGCAGCGCAGCTTCATTGCTTCAAGGCCAGGGCTCTGACGGCGCACTCGCGCACGCCACAGGCTTACCTTCGGATGTATTGAGGCGTCGTGTGGGCCAGCGCCGCCAGATGCTCATGGTGCAGGTTGCGAGTTACTCGCTGATAACGCTGGTCCTGCTGATTTATCGTTACGCCGGCACAATCTCGACCACCATTCCCTCGGTTTATTTCCTGTCGGGCATCGGATTGATCGGATTTTTTGTCGTGCTGTCCGAAGCCCATATCAACGAGAGGTTCAGCGATCATTATCTGACGATTTTCCAGGTCGGCGGACATGTCGCGCTCCAGCTTGTCTTTTTGCTGGCAGCGTCTGAAATCGGATATGCCTTCCTCAGCGTGATATTCTTGATCTTTGGATTCGGCGCGCTGCGGATGACCTCCCAGCAGGCGACCATTGCGTGGACTCTCACGACGGTGGGCCTGGTTCCGATTTTCCTGCTCACCAGCACGTCGATCGGCATGCCCGTCGCGACGCATATCGAGCGTCTCGCGGCGATGCTCTGTTACGTCATTACGATCGGACAGTGTGCGTTCGTGGGACTCTACGGCAGTTCGCTGCGCAAGATGCTCTACAAGCGCAGCTTCGAACTCAAGGAAGCTAATGAGCGCATCGAAGAACTCGCCGAACTCGACGAGTTGACCGGTTCGTTCAACCGCCGCTGCATCATGCGGATGCTGGGTGAAGAGATCTCCCGCGCCCATCGCACCAAGGCACCCTGCTCGATCGCGCTGATCGATCTCGACTGGTTCAAGCGCGTCAACGATACCTACGGACACCCGACCGGCGACGAGGTGCTCAGGACATTCGCCATTACCGTTTTCGCCAACATCCGCAATTTCGACCGGTTCGGCCGCTTCGGCGGCGAGGAATTCCTGCTGGTGCTGCCTGATACGCCCCATGACATCGCCGTGCGCACCCTTGACCGGCTGCGGGCGATCATCGCCGATCTGGACTGGAGCGCGTTCTCGCCGGGCATGCGGGTGACCCTTTCGGCGGGCGTCGCGACGCTGAGACCGGACGAAACACCGGACACATTTCTCGCGCGCGCCGACCGCGCGCTCTATGAAGCCAAAGCACGGGGACGCAACCGCATCGCCAGCGCCTGATCCGATCTACCATTTCCCGTGGACGAAGAAACCGTCGTCGGTCAATACGCCAGTCACTCCAGGACAGAGTCATGAGTTCGAAATCCGCCTCCACTTCAGAAAACCTGCTTGACGAATTGCAGGTCACTCTCGCCCATGGAACCGTCGCGCGCCGGGTCGAAACCCTGCGCCGCGTCACCGATCTCTTCATCAACGGCGTGGTCGACTTTTCGGACGACCAGATCGAGCTGTTCGACGATGTCTTCCAATGCCTGATGCTTCACATCGAGAATTCCGCCAAGGCGCTGCTCTCCAACCGCCTGGCTCCGGTTGACCGCGCGCCACCACTTACGATCCGCGCACTGGCCTTCGACGATGCGATCGAGGTCGCCGCGCCGGTACTGTCCCGATCGGAACGGCTTGACGACGAGGCGCTGATCGAGACCGCGCGCAACAAGAGCCAGGCGCATTTGATGGCGATTTCGACGCGCCGGGTGCTCAGCGGCGCGGTCACTGACGTGCTGGTGCTGCGGGGCAACGACGAGGTGGTGCAAAGCACCGTCAACAATCCTGGCGCAGAATTCTCGGAGCGAGGGTTCACCCGGCTGGTCAATCGCGCCGAGGGCGACGACAACCTTGCGACCTGCATCGGCCTGCGCCCGAATATCCCGCGGCACCTCTACCTGAAATTGCTGGCAAAGGCCTCCGAGACGGTACGGGCTCGGCTCGAGGCCGCCAATCCTCCGCTGGCCGGGGAAGTATCGACCGCGGTGCAGGAAGCGACCCGGAGAGCCCGCATGGCGCCATCGGCCATCACCCAGCAAACCGCCATCGCCCATGCGCTCGTGAAATCCCTGTACGAAGACGGCAGGCTTGATGAGCATCAGGTGGCGTCGTTCGCCGAAGCCGGCAAATTCGATGAAGCCAACGCCGCCATCGCGGCACTTGCCAACGTGTCGGTGTCGATTGCCGAGAATATGATGGTGGAAACCCGCGCCGAGGGCGTCATGATCCTGGCCAAGATTTCGGGGATGTCCTGGTCGACCGTCAAGGCGCTCATCAACATGCGCGACGCTCTCTCGGGCAATCAACCGTCCGATCTCGAAGCCTGCCAGGCCACCTACGAACGGCTGCGGCCCTCGACGGCACAGCAGGTGCTTCGCTTCCATCGGATGCAGACGACGTCGACACCCGCTCCGGCGGCGTGAGCAGGCAATCATCCCAAACCCGGTGTCGTCCTCGCGAACGCGAGGACCTAACCACCAGCGCTAATTGTTGCAGAAGGCCTCTGCCACATCGTTCCGATGACAGGCCGCGGCGCCGCGAGTTCTAAAATCTGAGCATCTTCGACCCCGCCAGCGCGCCGACAGCGGTCACCAGCGCGGTCGCGATCGTGTACCAAGTCGCCACGAACAGCGGTGAATCATCGGTACAGTGCGAAGCATACAGGGTTGCCGCAAGTCCTGCCGACAACAGTCCGGCGATGGCGCCTGCGAGCGCTGGCCGCGCCGGCGCGCCGTGACGCAGGCCGATCAGCGCCCCCGCCAGCAACGGCACCGACATCAGCGGAATGGCCGTCATGCAAATCCGTGAATTGCTGCCGATCAGGCGTGTCATCATCGGCAGGCGTTGCGGCATCATCATCTCGCCTGCAATCCCCGCTGCCAGAATTCCGGCCGGGATCAGCAGTAACCACGCCCAGCCCCTCAGCGAGGCCTCCGGCCGTGACAGATGCAGGCTCACTACCATAGCCGAGATCGCCAGTGCCAGCGTGACGACGAACTTCAGGCCGAAGAACGGGTTGTGCATCGCCGTCATGACGTCCGGCCGAACGCCCAACTCCGCGAAGAACAACGCCATTGAGACCGGTGCCGCAGCCAACAACGCCAGTGCCAGCACGAATCCGACCGGACGCGCGCGGTGCACATTATCGGCGGCGAGCGTTCGAATGAGCTGTTCGGTTTCCATTCTCATTGTTCCCGCAGTTTGGCGGTAAGGCTCGTGAGCGCGCGGTGCAGCGCCACACGAACCGCGCCCTCGCTCATCGCGAATTTCGCGGCCGTATCCTTGATCGACGCACTTTCGACGGCGATCGACTGCAATACGTCGCGCTGGCGGGCAGGAAGGGACTGCAGCTGGGCTGCGATCTCGCTCGCGGAGGCAGTCTCCGCGGCAGGTTCGTCCGGGATCGTTTCGGCGAAATCGTCGATGTTGACGAATACCCTTCGGCCGCGGCGACGCAAGGCGTCGATCAATTTGTTGCGGGCGATCGCAAACAGCCAGGGGGCGAACGGCGCGTTGGCGTCCCAGGTATGCCGCTTCAGATGCACCGCCAACAAGATGTCCTGCACGACGTCCTCGGATTGATCGACCGGCTGGCCGGCCCGCGCCAGCCCGCGGCGCGCCCCGGCCCGCAGCACCGGCGTGACGGCCTTGAGCAGACGATGATACGCTGCACTATCGCCGGAAATGGCCAGCCGCATCAGGCCGGTCCACTCGTCCTCAGTTTCGCGCACGCGCGCTCCCACACTTCATTTCGGTCGATCTTTCAATTTGTTACGCTGGCGGAACCTGATCACGAATTCGTGATAGACAGTTCCGGAAGCGCTCGAATTGGCAACATCTCGGCCGGGTATCGCAAACAGCTGGCTTTCAGTGCAAGGCTCATAACACCGATCGATCCGGCTGACACCCATCCGACTGCTCCGGCGGGAATTCGCAAGGGGGCGGCCGGGAACGGCCCGCCCAGGATGGCGCCGTTGCCCCGTTTTCGCCCGGACTCTTCAGAAGATTCCCTTTTTCTGCCCCGCTCTGGACACGCCCTGAGGTCTCATTTCGCCTCGGGGGCTGGCAAATGGGGAGATTGCCAAATGATCATCAAAGCCAGCGGGCGCTCGGCGTTGATCCTGGCGGCAGGATTGTTTGTGTGTTGCGCCGGTCCGTCGCTGGCGGCAACAGACGCGGACGATTCGACCGCCAATTCGACATCGGAAAATGCCGCGGCGGCACCGGTTGCCCTCCACAAGAATCTCAGACACGGCGCGCACTACAGGAAAAGCTACGCGCACCGCAAATCCCACAGGATCGCGTCGAGGCCTGCCGAAGACAGCAAAGCCGCCGCGACCGATGTCGCTGCCGAGAACAGTGCGCCCTTGTCGGGGCTTCCGCCCTCGGTAGCCAATGCCAACGCGCAGCTGGCCTTCCCCGGCATGCCGGGCGGTACCGCCGGGGCGATGGCGGCGCGAGCGAGCGATCTTCTGCAAGCCGGGTCCGACAATCCGGCTGACGCCAAAGCCGACAATCAGACCCTGGTCGTCGCCGCGGACCAGCTCAATGATGTCGATCGCACCTTGCACGAAGGCAATGCGCCGGCGGCGGACGCGGTAGTGGCCTCGGCAGATCCGCCCGCCGCGCCCGTGGCAACCAGCCAGGAAAGCTCCACTTGGGACGAGACCTCCCTGATCGGGAAAATCTTCATCGGCTTCGGCGCATTGCTGACGATGGCCTCGGCCGCACGCATGTTCATGGCGTGAGGTATCGCCGTCATCCCGGATGAGCGCAAATGCGCTCATCCCAGCGATAACGGCGAGACCGTTACGCAGGGATGAGGTCGTGCTTGTGAAATCACCCACTTGAAGGCCATCCCGCCAGCAGGCACATTGCCGGCAGGGCAAGTCGCGGGGTGGACCATGAGCACGTTCGAACACATCATCGTCGAAAGCAAAGGCGCGGTCGGCATTATCACGCTTAACCGCCCGAAAATGCTCAATGCGCTGTCTTTCGGCGTGTTTCGCGAGATCGCCGCCGCGGTCGACGATCTCGAAGCAGATGACGGAATCAGATGCATCCTGTTGGCAGGTGGCGAAAAGGCTTTCGCCGCAGGCGCCGACATCAAGGAAATGCAGCCGAAAAGCTTCATCGAAATGTTCGCAAACGATTTCCTCACGATCCGCGGCGACCGCGTTGCCAACTGCCGCAAGCCGACCATTGCCGCCGTCAGCGGCTATGCGCTGGGCGGCGGCTGCGAACTGGCGATGATGTGCGATATCATCATCGCCGCCGACACCGCGAAATTCGGCCAACCGGAAATCACGCTTGGCACCATTCCCGGCATCGGCGGAACCCAGCGGCTGACGCGCGCGGTGGGCAAATCCAAGGCAATGGATCTGTGCCTCACCGGACGAATGATGGACGCCGCCGAAGCGGAGCGATCCGGCCTGGTCAGCCGTGTCGTGCCCGCGGAAAAACTGATGCCAGAGGCGCTGGCGATGGCGGAAAAGATCGCCTCGATGTCGCGCCCAGCGGCGGAGATGGCCAAGAGCGCCATCAACCGCGCCTTCGAAACCCCGCTCTCCGAGGGGCTCAACGTCGAACGGGACCTGTTTCATTCCACCTTCGCGCTGGAGGATCGCTCCGAAGGCATGGCGGCGTTCATCGAGAAGCGCAAGCCGGTGAACAGGAACCGGTAGAGTCCGTTATTCCGGGGCGATGCGAAGCATCGAACGATGATGTGCAATTGCACATCTGAGGTCTGGTGCTAACGCACCATCCCGGAATGACGGCACCTGAATTGCAGTCGCTTTGCTCCTCGCAATGGCGACGCTGCTATGTCGGGCTTGCCCTGCTCCGCGCCAGCGCAGCGCTGACCAGCGCGCGGTAGGCGCGTTCGGAAAGGTTCGCGGGACGATCGAGGCCGAGCCGCGCCAGGCATTCATGGTCGGCCGCATCCGGGGTGTGCGTCAAACCCTGCCACAACAATCCCGCCAGACGCAGCGGCGCGCCGTCCGCGCCCTGCAGGATGAGCAAAGCCGGAAGCAGGCGCTGCTCGACGTCGGTGAAATCGCTGCCGAATGGAAACGATGGCAGCAAGCCGGCCTCGCGCGCCGGCTTCAGCGCGTTCGCAATCCGGCCGGGGTAATTCTCGCGATGCGCCGCGGGAATGTCATAGTTCTTCGGCAGCTTGCCGGCATCCTTGGCTTGCCGCGCCAGTTCGTTCTGAAACCGGGAATCGGCAACCTGCAGCATCGCCGCGATCACGTCGGCGTCGGATTTTCCCCTGAGATCGGCGATGCCGTATTCGGTAACGACGACATCGCGCAAGTGCCGCGGGATGGTCTCGTGGCCATAGTTCCAGCGGATGTTGGATTGGGCTTTGGCGCCGGCCTGCCGGGTAGATTCGAGCGTGAGGATCGAGCGCGCGCCCTGCAGCGCGAAGGCCTGCGCCACGAAATTATACTGACCGCCGACACCGCTGACGACCTGGCCGTTTTCGAGGCCGTCGGAAACCGCCGCTCCCATCAAGGTCGCCATCATGACACTGTTGACGAAGCGGGCGTCGACGCGGGCGCGCCGCTTCAACTCCTCCTCGCCATAGAGTTCATTGGTGAAGGATACCGGCATCATCCCGATCCGTGCGATCTGATCCGGCGGCATCTCGCGCAAGCTCCGGTAGAATGATTTCGGCCCGAGAAAAAAAGCGCCATGCAGGATGGCGCCGTCGACCTCGCGCTTGAGAACGCCGGCGTCGATCAAGCCGAGAAAGGCCGCGAACAGCATCTCGCTGACGCCGTAGAGTCCCGCTTCGAACGATCCGGTGTGCAGGCCTGCGAGTTGCTCCGGTCCGGGCACAAGCCGCTTCATGATACCCTGATACTGCGCATTGTCGCGATGACGAACGATCAAGCCCTGCGCCAGCGCATCACCCACCTGCCCGATGCCGATCTGCAACGTGCCGCCGTCGCGCACCAGGCCTGCGGCGTGAAGACCGATGGCGTATCTGGTATCCGTAATCGGCTCGGACGGCGGCGCGAACAGCGGAAAATCGGTCGCGGGACTATCGAGCACCGCGCTGAATTCCTCCCCGGACAGATCCCCCGGACCCGGCATGAACGGCAGTTCGGAATTGACCTGCCCGATCAATTTGAACGAGGCGCGGCCTTCGGTACGCGCACGCAGGATATCGAGTGTGGTGTCGGTGTTGCAGCTCAGGCTGTAACGGTTCACGCCATCGACGACACGCTTGGCCACCAATTGGGTGACGACGTTCAGCCCGCGCTCCAGCAGATACGACGAGGCATGGGTATAGTTGGCCGAGATGTAATGCTGCTGTGCGAACGGCACGTGCAGCCACCTTCCTGCCAGAAAGAAGAATTCGATCACCCTGATATTGGGTGGCAGCGCATTGGCACGCAGCGCGTCAGCATAGGCGAGATCGGGATAGCCGCCAAACAGACGGTCGATCACCGGCGCGATGAAGCGCCACTGCACCAGATTCTTCGGTCTCGGCTTTTCCAGCGTCAACGCGGTGAAGAACGTCAGGTTGATCGAGCGGTCCGCGGCCGCGCGCGCATAGAGCGCGTTGGCGATGTGGTTGGCTTTGCCGAGCGCGAGCGGCAAGCCAACCACCAGATTGGTCCCGACGTCGCGGATGATATCCTCCGCGATGGCCTCGGGATCGGAAAACAGTTTCGGCATAGATTTTCCTTACCGCGCGACACAGCCGGGATAGCCGGCGGCCTTCGAAGAATCGCGCGTCCGGGCGGAGGCTAGTACACTTCTGCGCCCATCGCTAAGCGGTCCGCCATGACCTGCAAAGGCCAGAGGTTGCTCAGCTTGGCTATTTTGTGCCGTTGAAACGTCCGGCTGGCGCCAGCTTCCACGCTGCGATAACGGCTTTGTCAACGGCGCAGGCGCTCTGCTCAGGCTAAGAATGCCGCAAGTGCCTGGGTCTTGTTAACTTCACGCGGAGAGGTCACGACAATGAAATTGTATTACGCAACAGGCACCTGCGCGCTGGCTTCTCATATCGCATTGGAGGAAGCCGGTGCCGAATATTCGACCGTTCGGATCAACTTCGCCGTCAATGAACA
>JBKQRS010000598.1:0-25348 GCA_052143915.1 Bradyrhizobium sp. | reverse complement strand
CGACTCAAATACAGAGACTTAGGCCACCCCCGGGTTTCGAAGCATCTTTATGTCGGTGGTTCAACGACCGTTGATAAGACTCGCGTTTTTCCTCCACGTGGACCACCGATCAAGAGATGTGTGCATCGGATAGCCGGTGACCGGGCTTTCTTGCCACCGTCGCCAGCGGGAAATCCCGCCAACTTGACGCCAGCGTCGGGGCGTCAGGACCACACGACTTCGCCGTCCGCACACAACATCATTCGTCTTTTGATGTTGCCGCGTCCACCGCATCCCGCACCCAACGTCCGTGACGACCGCGAAGCGCCCCTCTGATCGAGGCGGGACGGACGAATCAATAATGCTGCTTCTAGCAAACAGCGAAGCGAAATATTTTTGCGAAGACCCCTAGACACGAAATCCCGTGACGAACCCGTCGGGCAAATCAACCATCATGGTCGTCGCGGCCGGGCGGTGCAGAGCACCCCCGCAGGAACAGGTTTGCACAGGTGCGAACCCGCCGTTCGATCTCTGAACGGGACGGCAGTGGCACGCCGCCATAGATCGCGGCGCGCTGCGGTGCCGAGGCGACCATGCCGATGAGAATGCCAGCCGCTTCGTCGGGGTCGTCGAGCTTGAGCCGGCCGCGCTTGACCTGAATCCGGAGCCAGTCCGCCAGAGCCGCAACGGTGCGCGCAATGCCGTTCCGGTAGAACGTCGCGGCGAGGTCGGAAAACTGGCCGGCCTCCTGCAGCACCATGCGCTGAAACCCGACAACCTCCTCGTCGAGCGTGAGGTTGGCGCAGATCGTCAAGGCCGCGGTCAACGAGGTTGCGATGTCTTTCTCGTCGGCGGCGTGCAGATTGACATCCAATCGAAAGCGATCGAGTCGATCGGCCACCATGGCCTCGAACAAGGCGGCCTTGTTCGGAATCAAACGGTACAGCGTCTTGGTGGAAATGCCGGCACGACGGGCTACCGTTTCCGTGCTGGTCGCGGCGTAGCCGTTGTCGGCGAATTCGTGCCGCGCGGCCTCGTAGATGATCTGGCGCGTTTCATCGTCGGGACGCAGTTGCGGTCGTCCCCTGCAGCGCCTTTCCTTGGAAGATCTCGTCTCAGCCATGCTTTTGGATGACACCTGTCATTCTATTGACAGTTTCAACGTAGGCTCTATTTTGGAAATTGTCAAGTTTCCAAAATATGCCATCGCGCGAAAGCCACAGGAGCGGTTTCAATGACCCAGCATCCCACCGCCTTTCCCATCGACCACTCCGTTGCCGCCGGCGCGGCCGCCCCCGGCCTCCTGCCGGCGACCGCGAAGGCAAAAAAGCTTAATCTTCGCAAGCTGTTGATGACCGGAGCAGCGGCCGTCGCGCTGGCGGGTGCAGCCTGGTTTGGCTTCGATTACTGGACGGTTGGCCAGTATCTGGTCTCCACCGACGACGCCTACGTGCAGGCCGACAACACCACGGTCGCCCCGAAGGTCTCCGGCTATCTGCATCAGGTGCTGGTCGGGGATAATGAGCGCGTCAGGTCGGGCCAGGTGCTGGCGCGGATCGACGACCGCGACTTCAAGGTTGCACTCGACCAGGCCAAAGCCGACGTCGCGGCCGCGAGAGCCACGATCGCCAGCAAGCAGGCGCAGCTCGAAGTCCAGCAGGCGGTGATCAACGCCGCCCAGGCCACGCTCGATGTCGATCAGGCCACGGTGACCTTCGCCGCTCAGGAAAACAGGCGCTACACCGACCTCGCCGCCACCGGATCGGGCAGCGTGCAGAATGCGCAGCAGGCGCAGGCACGGATTGCCGGTGCCCAGGCCACGCTGGAGCGCGATCGCGCCAATCTGACCTCGGCGCTCAAGCAGGTCGATCTGCTCAAGGCCGAAATCGTGCAGGCCAATGCCGCTCTGGCGCGCGTCGAAGCGGTGCAGAGCCAGGCCGAACTGAATCTCGGCTACACCATTATCGTCGCACCGATCGACGGCATCGTCGGCAATCGCACGCTGCGCGTCGGCCAGTTCGTGCAGGCCGGGACACAACTGATGTCCGTGGTGCCGGCCGATGGTGCGTATGTCGTGGCGAATTTCAAGGAGACCCAGCTCACCGACGTTCATAGCGGCCAGACGGTCGACATCGCGGTGGACATGTTCCCGGGCCGGGTTGTCCACGGCCACGTCGACAGCATCGCACCCGCAAGCGGCCAGGAATTCGCGCTGCTGCCGCCGGACAACGCAACCGGCAATTTCACCAAGGTGGTGCAGCGTATTCCCGTGAAGATCGCGCTCGATGCCGACAACAATCCTCCGATCGAACTGCGTCCGGGCATGTCCGTGATTCCGACCATCGCGACCCGCTCGCCCCGCCCTCGCCGCGTGACCGCCGCGGCTTCCCCGGCGCCCGCAAAAAATTCGGGAGCGTCCTGAGATGTCAACTCATACGGCCTTGATCTCCGCGCCGTCGGCTTCGCGCAGCCCATCCGACCGTACCGCCGCCGATCCGAACCGCGCCAGCCTCGCGACCTGGGTCGCCGTCCTCGCCGCCATGATCGGCTCGTTCATGGCGATCCTGAACATCCAGATCACCAATGCCTCGCTGCTCAACATCGAGGGCGGCATCGGCACCGGCGTCGATAACGGCTCCTGGATCTCCACTTCATACCTGATCGGCGAAATCATCGTGATTCCGCTGACGGATTATCTGAGCCGGGTATTTTCCTTCCGCCGCTACATGATCGCCAGCGCCGCGCTGTTTGCGGCCTTTTCGGTCGCCTGTGCCTTTACGCATGACCTGCCGTCGATGATCGCGATGCGCGGGCTGCAGGGGTTCGCCGGCGGCGTGCTGATCCCGATGGCGTTCACGCTGGTGCTCACCAAGCTCCCGAAACCGCAGCAGCCGGTCGGACTCGCGATCTTCGCGCTGTCCGTCACCTTCGCGCCGGCGATCGGGCCGACCATCGGCGGCTATCTCACCGAGAACTTCGGCTGGCGCACCATCTTCTTCGTCAACGTGATCCCGACCGTGGTGATGGTAAGCGCGCTCTATTTGACGCTGGAGCGGCAACCGATGCAGCTCAAGCTCCTGAAGCAGGGCGACTGGGCCGGCATCTTCACCATGGCGATCGGACTGTCGGCGCTGCAGACCGTGCTCGAGGAAGGCAACAAGGACGACTGGTTCTCCTCGCCCTTCATCCTGCGGCTCGCCATCGTCGCGCTGGTCAGCCTGTCGCTGTTTGTCTTTATCGAGCTTTCGACGGAAATGCCACTGATCCGGCTGCGGCTGTTGAAGCGGCGCAATTTCGGCTTCGGCGTCATCGCCATGACGATGCTGGGCTTCGCATTGTTTGGGTCGGTATATATCCTGCCGGCCTATCTCGGTCAGGTCCAGGGCTACAATGCCGAGCAGATCGGCGCGGTGCTGGCGTGGACCGGGCTGCCGCAGCTCGTGCTGATTCCGCTGGTGCCGAAACTGATGCAGCGGTTCGATACGCGTTATATCGCGATCACGGGGCTGATGATCTTCGCCTATAGCTGCTTCATGAACACCGCGATGTCGCCCGACTATGCCGGCGACCAGCTCTGGATTCCGAATATCGTGCGCGCCATTGGACAAGCGATGGTGCTGACGCCGCTGACCTCGGTCACGACGGGAGATATCGCCCCGCAGGAGGCCGCGGCCGCTTCCGGCATCAGCAACATGCTCCGCAATCTCGGCGGCGCGATCGGCACCGCGGTGCTGGCGACCGTGATCACCAAGCGCGAACAGTTTCATTCCAACATCATCGGTCAGTCGGTTACGCTCGGCCGTGAAGAAGTGCGCAACCGGATCGCCGAGATGACGAACTATTTCATGGCCCATGGCGTGCCCGATCCGGCCGGCGCGCAGCAGCAGGCGATCCGCGCGCTCGGCAACACAGTCAGGCACCAGGCGCTGGTGATGGGCTTTAGCGACACCTTCGCGGTGCTGGCGGTGGTGCTGACGTTGGCCGGTGTTGCCGTGCTCATGACGCGGCGGGTGAAAGGCGCGGCCGGCGGCGCGCATTGAGGTCGAGCATTCACTTGTGAACGGGCTGGACACAAAAGCCCAACCGCTGCCCGTCGGGCAAATCAGCCGAGATTGCCGCCGCAGTTTGGCAATGCCAAGTTTCGCCGTGCAGCGACCGGATAATCCGTCGGACCTTCCGCTGCTATCGCCTGATGAGAAGCGCCGAAAACGCGCTGCCGACACAAAGTGCGGCAACGACCGGAAAAATGACCGACGTATCTCCGGTGCGGTCCATGAAGCGTCCGATGAGGGGCTCGCCGAGCCCCGCGCAGGCATAGGATATGAAGTTGAGGAGACCGGTCGCGGTGCCTGCGAGACGCCGACCAAAAATGTCCGGGCAAAGTGCCCAGAATGACGATGCGGGGCCAAATACGAAAAAGCCGCAGAGAAAGAGTCCGGCAATCCCAAGCAGGCTGCCATGCGGAACCAATTCCATCACCATCGCGATGATCGCGGCAAGGATCATGTAGGTGATGATGGCGGGATATCGTCGCGAATGAAACACGAGGTCGGAAATCCAGCTATTCGTCGAGGCACCCAGCGCCATCCCGACCGGCAGCGCCACCGTGATCCACGTCGGATCGATCAGGCTCGATGCCGATTTCCAGTTCGGACCGAGAAGATGCACGGGAATCCAGACCAGCAGGGCGTATCGCGCCGCGTTTTGAAATCCGATCGACAGACCGGCGGCATAGAGACGCCAGTTCGACAGAACGGCGCGATAGCGGGCGATGCTTTTATGCAGACCGATGGAGCCGCGCTCGGCTTCATGCGGCGATTTTTCGTCGGCAGGGCCAGCCAAGCCGATATCCTCGGGCCGTTCCCGAACCGTGAAAAACATCACGATCGCGCCGAACAGCATGAGAAAGACCGACAGGCGAAAAATCCAGCGCCAGTCGAGACCAAGGCTGCCCAGGATGACGATGGGAAGGAAATAGGCCAGAACCGATGAAAAGCCGGAGGTGCCGACGTAAAACGAATAGACGAAGCCGCGGTTTTGATGCCCCCACCAATTCGAAAGCAGCCGGCTTCCCGGCGCAAACCCCATCGCCTGGAAATAGCCGTTCATGCCCCACGCCAGCAGAAGGCCGATGAAACCCGTTGCAAAGCTGGTCGCCCAGTTCGCCGCGAACGACAGCACCGCGCCCGTCAGCATCATGGCGCGCCCGCCCCATTTGTCGCCGAGATTGCCATTGATCGACTGGCCAACCGCGTAGGCCCAAAGCATCGACGCGCTGACCCATCCAAGCATTTCCTTGGACAATCCCAGTTCCTTCTGAATGCCGGGGATCGCAAAGCCGAATGTCTGGCGTCCGGTGTAATAAAAGAGGTAGCAGAACGAAACGCCCAGCAAGGCCGTCCATTTGTAACGCCTGTAGGTGGCGTCGACATCCGAGGTGGCGGCGAAGGGCCGGATGATGGCCTGCCCGGTTTCGAGCATAACGTACTTCCCCTGACGAGATTTTTCTGATGGCTTCGCCGATCTACTGCACGCCGTTCAGAGCGAAGTCGAAGATATCGAAATTGCGGAGCCGTCTGGCTTCAGCGAGGTTCCGGTAGGCTTCACGCATCGGATGCGAGACAATGAAAGGCACGACCTGCTCACTCAGTCCGCCGTGAGATCGAAGACGATGACCGCTGAGACCGGCAAGATCATGCTCGGCCCGGCTCGCGCCGATCACCGTATGGGTGTCGCCGATCGCGACAAAATCTCCCTCACGATCGAGCGGCATCTCGTAGCGGCCGGCGGCGCTCTTGCCGTCAAGAACGAGCGCAATTCCGGGGATCGCGGCAGCGGCGTCCATGACTTCAGCCAGTTCCAGCCTTGCGCGCAGGTAAACCCGCACGAACGATCCGAGCGCGCCGTGATGCTTCACGAAGGGATCGGTGATCGGGCAGATGACGCGCACCGCATTCGGCCCGAAACGCCGGTTGAGTTCCTCCTCGAGGAAAACCACGCGCGGCGATCCATCCTCATTGGTCTTGTCGTTCATGCCATGGTCGGCAATCAATCCGACAACTGCGCCGAGTCCGGCTAGCCGGCCGACCTTCGCATCGACCGCGCTGTGGAAGGCGTCCGCTTCGCGCTCGCCTGGGCCATGGGCGTGCTGAACCAGATCCGACAATGAAAGATAGAGAAGGTCGGCGCGGCCTTGCTCAACGAGCTTGATGCCCGCATCAAGCACGAACAGCGACAGATCCGGGCTGTACATGTCCGGCGCCGGACGTCCGATCAGTGCCTCGACGCTCTCGATTCCGTTTTCGGCCAGCGTTGCGCTGCCGGCCTTCTCGGAAGAGAAGCAAATCCCGCCGGCCATGCGGTGGCCCAGCATCTTTCTGAGCTTGTCCTTGGCCGTGACCGCGGCGACACGCACGCCGGCCCGCGACATCTCGGCAAGTATCGTCGTGGCGCGCATCGGGCTTGCGTCCACGATCATGATTTCCTCGCCGGTGTTCCGGTCGAGATAATAGTTTCCGGAAATGCCGTGGACCACGGGCGGCGCGCCCGTCACGATCGAGACATTGTTCGGATTGGTGAATGTCGGCATCGCAGCGTCGGCGAGTGCGAAAAAGCCTTCGTGCATCATCCGGGAGATGTTCGGGAATACCTGTGCGGCATTCCGGAAATTGAGATAGCGCGGGTCGCAGCCATCAAGACAGACAACCACCGTGGGACGCTCAGGTTTTGCGTAGGCTCGCCCGTTGACCTCGATCATGTTGATCCTTCGTTTGCCGGGATTTTGGTGACCAACGAAGACTCTAGGATGACATTGTGGGAATAAAAATTGACTTATTCTCCCTTAATCGTAACTTTAATTCCATGAAGCTGCGCGATCTCCCGCTGGTATCGTTGCGAACATTCGCGGTGGTCGCCGACTGCGGCAGCATCACCTCTGCCGCTGGGACGCTGGGTGTCACGCACAGCGCGGTCAGCAAGCAGGTCAAATTGCTCGAACGATGGCTCGGTCAAACTCTGTTCGTTCTCGAGGGACGAAGACTGGTCCTGACGCCGTTCGGAGATATCCTGTCGCGCAAACTCGGCAGTGCGCTCGAGGACATTGCAGGCGCCTGCGCCTATGTGCAGCGTCAGCGCGAACGGCGGACCATTACGGTCGAGGCGCCTGCGACATTCGCCATGTATTGGCTGCTGCCGCGCGTGCGCGCCTTTCGCGCGCTGGAGCCGCAGACGGATGTGTGGGTTTCGACACGAATGACCGGACAATCGCCCAATTTCGCGGGACATGACTTCGTTGTCGTGCGCGGTGAAGCGGCTCTGACCTCCACGCGATTGAGCAGGCGTATCTTCCTGCTTCGCGAGGATATGACCGTGCTGAGCTCGCCGAAATTGCTGAAGCGCAAACCTCTCGCACACCCGACCGACATCACGACCCACGAATTGATCGAGTCAATGACACGTCCGCTGGACTGGCAGGCATGGCTCAGGCGCGCAAGCGTCAACGATACCGTCATGGCTGGCGGGTATCGGTTCGATCATCTGTTTGTGGCGATACAGGCCGTGAAGGACGGACTAGGATCGCTGGTGGCACCGCAGAATGTGCTTCAGACCGCGATCATCAGTGGCGAACTGGCATGCCCATTTCCTCAACTGAACTTCCCGGGTGAACCATATTTCGCCTACTTTGCCGGCAGCACCATTGATCCTGCCATCAAGCGGTTCAGGGATTGGCTGGTTCGGAAGTAGGGCGCAAGACAACGGCGCCGGGACGGAATGCAGCGCGAATAGCGCCAAGGTTTGCGAAAGAGGGAGAGGACCCATGGAGGACATCGCGGCCCGCCGCGCGGCCGAAGAGCTGCTCGCCGAGCACAATGCCAAGGAGCGCTTCAAGACGTTGGGTCCGCCGCAGGCGCCCGCGACGATCCCGGATGCCTACGATATCCAGGAAAAATATGTGGCGCTTCTCCACGGCGCGCACGGTAGCGCTGTGGGCTATAAGGTCGGGCTGACATCGGCGACGATGCAGGCGTTTTGCGGAATTGACCATCCGATTGCAGGTGTCGTGCTCGCACGACGCGTGCACCAATCGGGCGCGACGGTCCGGCGTTCCGATTTCGGGCGGCTGGGTCTGGAATTTGAGATCGCCGTCCGCATCAAGTCGGACGTCCCGGTAACCAGCGTGCCGTGTACCGCCGAGACGATCGCACCTCACATCGACGGCGTTTGCGCGGCCATCGAAGTCGTCGATGATCGAAACGCCGACTATGCCAACCTCGATGTTCTCTCGCTGGTCGCCGACAATTCCTGGAACGCCGGCATCGTGCTGTCGGAATTCGCAACGACATGGCCCGATCTGGAGAGCGCTCTCGGGCGTGCCACGAGGGACGGTGTTGGGATCGGCGAAGGGCACGGCCGCGACATCCTCGGGCATCCCTTCAATTCGGTCGCGTGGCTCGCCACGCAGCTGGCCTCAAGGGGCGCGGCGCTGAAAGCCGGCCAGGTGGTGATGACCGGAAGCGTCATGAAAACCGTATTTCCGGGTGCAGACGCCAACTATCGTTTTGACCTCGGGCCCATCGGCTTTGTCGAGGTGCAAGTGAGGGAGTAGCCAGGCGCTGGATGAAACCGGCGATCATTGTTGAATGCTGCTCAGACTGCCCCGGACCCGGTCGCGCCACAGAGCCCGCCGAAGGTCGCGAACGCGCAAGTGGCGCGTGATCGGACCAGGCTAACGAATTCATTCGCCTTCCGCAGAATTCAAGCAAAGCCGCTTGACGTGATGTTCTTGTTATGTTCCATTCTACTCCAGGCTGCAATCCAGCCCCGGATAGTCCGACGCGAATGATCGAAGCCACCTCACCAAGGGAGTTTTTCATGAGCGATGTTGACGCTGAGGCCAGCCACCTCCAAATTTTCTTTCACAACGACAATGCCACCCCCGTGGATTTCACCGTCGAGCTGATGCATTCCGTGTTCAAGAAGACGGTGGCGGAGGCGCTTAAACTCACCGCAAAAGCCGACCAGTATGGACGAGCCATTTGCGGCACCTATCCGCGCGACATCGCCAATGAACTGATCGAAACTGCCCGAGAACGCATCCGCCTCGCGGCCCATCCGCTGAGGATCACGAGCGAGCCGGTTGGGGAGGCCGGCGAACGGCGTGAAGATCACTGCAAGCTCTGCGGCGCGCTCATCGGCGAGAACCGGCTTGGATTGAAAGACACCGCACTTGTCTGTGATGACTGCAGGTACGAGCTCCTGAGCAGCCTGCCCGAAATCACGCGCACCAAACAATTCGACTATGCCTGGGAAGCGTTGGACTGGCATTTCGTCGGAATTCCGCGGGATCAGTTGACGGCGACGTCGCGGCAATTCCCGGGCCACATGCGCGCGGACGTTCAGGTGGCCGTCGACCGGCTGTTCTCCGCATCGCCGATCCGGTTTTTTGGCATCAACGAGCGGCGCCGCTACGAGACATTGACCATCTCGGCACTGACCGTGGATGACCGGGACGCTCCCGCGATCGCACCGGCCCAATATCAGGAGGTGGATGTTGGCGAGAGCACGCCGGTGAAATGTCTCGATAACGGCCTATGGCTCTGCGAAACCACCGGCTTGCGCTATGCGGTCTTGCTCTCCGCGCATCGGGAGTACCGGCACGAGGCTGACATCCGCGTCGAAATTGCCGTGCCCGCCGGCGCCGATGGCAGCGAGTTCGTGCAACGCTGTTTTTTTGAGCTGGAGAGCGCCGTCAACGCGGCACGCTCCTATCGCGGCAAGATCCTGTCGCTCGACAGCGACGAGGATTACCGGGGACGCTCGAAAGGCATCACGGTGCACAAATTGCCCGCGGTTCAACGCGAGGACGTGGTGCTGCCGGAAGCCACTTTGAAACTGCTCGACCGCAACGTCCTGAGCTTTGTGGGGAGCCGCGCGCATCTGCGCCGGCTGGGGCAATCGACCCGCAAGGGCGTCCTGCTCTACGGGCCGCCGGGAACCGGCAAGACCCATACCATCCGCTATCTGGCGAGCAACCTGCCCGGTCACACGACCCTGATCATCACGGCCGCGCAGGTCGCGCTGCTTCCCCAGTACATGAGCCTCGCCCGCCTGCTGCAGCCAACCATGGTCGTGATCGAGGATGTCGACCTGATTGCGCGCGACCGCGAGCAGATGGGACCTTGCGAGGAATCGCTGCTCAACGAGCTTCTCAACCAGATGGACGGATTGAAAGAGGATGCGGATATCCTGTTCATCCTCACCACCAACCGGCCGGAACAGCTGGAGAGCGCGCTGGCGAGTCGCCCCGGCCGCATCGACCAGGCAATCGAGGTGCCGCTTCCCGACGAAGAGGGCCGCCAGAAGCTGGTCCAACTCTACGGCAAGGGTCTGCCACTCGAGGACGCCGTCACGGGCGAAGCCGCGCAGCGGACCGGGGGCGTCAGCGCCGCGTTCATCAAGGAGCTGATGCGGCGCATCGCCCAGGCAAGCATCGCTCGCGATGGCGGCACAAGCGTCGAATCCGCCGATATCAGCGAAGCGCTGGACGACATGCTGTTCGCGGGCGGCAGACTCAACGTCAAACTTTTGGGCGGCGCGCAAGAACAGGTGATCATCGCGCATCAGGCTTGATGCCTGGTATCGATGGTCCGCAAGGCAGCCTCACCGAATCTGATCGACGCCCCCCTTCGAGAACACCCGGCTGGCAAGCACATCTGACGCTTCCAGCGACATGATGTCGTCGGCCGTCAGCAGGCGGTCGAGATCGGCGACGAGGCGGTTGGCCTGGCGCAACCGCATGCGATCGAGCGCGTTGCGGATCGAGCGCGCATTCGAGAACAAGGGCTGGGTCTTGCGCAGCTCGATATAGCGAACGAACGCGTCGCGCGCGTCGACGCTGAACTTGTAGTTCATGTCATGCAGCATCAGCTCCGCGATCGACAACAGCTCGTCGTCGGAGTAGTCGGGAAAGTCTATGTGGTGCGCGATGCGGGAACGAAAGCCGGGATTGCTGGCGAAGAATTTGTCCATGCGGTCGCCGTAGCCGGCGAGGATCACCACCAGATCCTCGCGCTGCGATTCCATCACCTGAAGCAAAATCTCGATCGCTTCCTGCCCGTAGTCACGCTCGTTGTCGGGACGATGCAGGTAGTAGGCTTCGTCAATGAACAGGACGCCGCCCATCGCCTTTTTCAATATCTCCTTGGTCTTCGGCGCGGTGTGGCCGATATACTGCCCGACAAGCTCGTCGCGGGTAACCGACACGACCTGACCGCGGCGCACGAAGCCGAGTTTATGGAGGATGCTGGCAATCCGCAGCGCTACCGTCGTCTTGCCGGTGCCGGGATTTCCGGTGAACGACATGTGCAGGGTCGGCACCTCCGACGTCAGGCTCATCCGCTTGCGGATACGCTCGATCAGCAGCAGCGAGGCAATCTCGCGGATTCGCGTTTTGACCGGCTTCAGCCCGATCAGTTCGCGGTCAAGCTGGTCAAGCACTTCGCCGATACCGACCTCGGCGAATTCGCGGCGCAGGTCGACCCGCTCAATCGGCGGCGTCTCGTCTGCGCCCTGCCGGACCGCCGGTGAACCGGATTGCGGATTCATTTGCCACCATAGCGCGAGCCCTCGGGGCGATCGACGGCATAGGATTTTGTGGTGTAGCGGATATTGCGTCCTTCGACCTCGTGCCGGTCGAGACGGAACCCGGGCTCGTCTTTCGGCCGGTTGACAATGAACGACAGCCGCTGCGACTCCCAGCCGTGGCTCGAATCGAACGCCGACATCCTGATGTAGCGGTCACCGTACACCTTGCGGCATTCGTGCAGCTCCATCATCACGCCGGCAGCATCGCGGAGATCGAACATCGGCAGTCCCCACATTTCCCAGAAGCTGTTTCGGGGATGCGGGTCGTCGGTGAATTCGATGTTCACTGCCCAACTCCTGGTCAGGCAATACTGGACCTGCCGGGAAATCTGCTCGTCGGTCAGATCGGGCAGGAACGAAAAGCAGCCTTGGGTAACGCGCATGATCCTGTTCCTTTACATCGAGACGGTTGCCGTGGGGGCGTAGTCCGGCATGTCGGTGGATTCGTAGTTGAAGGTGACGTTCTTCCAGACCTCGAGCGCCGACTTCAGCGGCGTGCAGGTTTGTGCCGCCCTGGCGAGAATTTCCGGTCCTTCGTGCAGATAGTCGCGGCCTTCGTTGCGGGCGAGGATCATCGCTTCCAGCGCGACCCGGTTGGCCGTGGCGCCAGCCTGGATCCCCATCGGATGACCGATGGTGCCGCCGCCGAATTGCAGGATGACGTCTTCACCGAGATGATCGAGCAGCTGATGCATCTGGCCGGCGTGAATGCCGCCCGACGCCACCGGCATCAGTTTGTTGAGGCTGGCCCAGTTCTGGTCGAAGAACACGCCATGCTCGAGCCTCGCCGGATTGAAGTCCTCGCGGCAGATGTCGTAATAGCCGCGCGTCGTCGCCGGATCGCCCTCGAGCTTGCCCACCACCGTACCGGCATGGATGTGGTCGACGCCCGCGAGCCGCATCCATTTCGCGATCACGCGGAACGAAACGCCGTGGCTGCGCTGCCGCGTATAGGTCGAATGCCCGGCACGATGCAGATGCAGGATCATGTCATTGCGGCGCGCCCATTTCGCCATCGACTGGATCGCGGTATAGCCGATCACCAGGTCGATCATGATGACGATCGAGCCGAGCTGCTTGGCGAACTCCGCCCGCTCGTACATATCCTCCATGGTTCCGGCGGTGACATTGAGATACGTGCCCTTGATCTCGCCGGACGCGGCCTGCGCCTTGTTGACCGCCTCCATGCAATACAGGAACCGCTCGCGCCAATGCATGAACGGCTGCGAGTTGATGTTCTCGTCGTCCTTGGTGAAGTCTAATCCGCCCTTCAGCGCCTCGTAAACCACGCGGCCGTAATTGCGGCCCGACAGGCCGAGCTTCGGCTTGATGGTAGCGCCGAGCAGCGGCCGCCCGAACTTGTCCATGCGCTCGCGCTCGACCACGATGCCGGTCGCCGGTCCCTGGAAGGTCTTCACATAGGCCACCGGCAGCCGCATGTCCTCGAGCCGCAACGCCTTCAGCGGCTTGAAGCCGAAGACGTTGCCGATGATGGAGGCCGACAGGTTGGCGATTGATCCGCTCTCGAACAGGTCGAGATCGTAGGCGATGTAGGCGAAATATTGCCCCGGCGAATTCGGCACCGGATCGACGCGGTAGCATTTGGCGCGGTATTTTTCCGCCGCAGTCAGCCGGTCGGTCCAGACCACCGTCCAGGTCGCGGTCGAGGACTCGCCGGCGACCGCCGCCGACGCCTCGATCGGATCGACACCGTCCTGCGGCGTCACCCGGAACAGCGCGATGATGTCGGTGTCCTTTGGCTCGTAGTCGGGCTCCCAGTAACCCATCTTCTTGTATTCCATGACGCCGGATTTGTAGCGATCCTTGCCGTGAAGGGTGATGGAGTGCTTGTTCATGTTGATCTCCTCGAGTTGGACCGTGCGGCGTGGATCGATGGGATTTTTCCAGTCATTCGGCGGCGGCCGCCATCTCGCCGATACGCGGATCGAGCGCGCCCGAGCGATAGCGTTTCGCCATCTCCGCCAGCGGGATCACCTTGATCTTCGAACCCTGGCCCGCGGTACCGAATTGCTCGAGGCGTTCGCGGCAAAGGTCGCGCAGCGCATCCATCGCGGGTTTCAGGAATTTGCGTGGATCGAATTCGCTCCTGCTCTGGGTTGCGACCTTGCGGAACGCCGCGGTCATCGCCAGCCGGCAGTCGGTGTCGATGTTGACCTTGCGGACGCCGTGCCTGATGCCACGGACGATCTCCTCGACCGGCACGCCCCAGGTCTGCGGCATCTCGCCGCCAAACCGGTTGAACGCGTCCTGCAGTTGTTGCGGCACCGAGGACGAGCCGTGCATCACCAGATGCGTGTTCGGGAGCCGGCGGTGGATTTCCTCGACCACGTTCATGGCAAGGATCTCGCCGTCCGGCTTGCGCGAGAACTTGTAGGCGCCGTGCGAGGTCCCCATCGCGATCGCCAGCGCGTCGACCTTGGTGGCGCGAACGAAATCGACCGCCTGGTCCGGGTCAGTCAGCAATTGATCGTGGCTGACTTTGCCTTCGACGCCGTGGCCGTCCTCCTGCTCGCCGCCGCCATGTTCGAGCGAGCCGAGCACACCGAGCTCGCCCTCCACGGACGCGCCGATCCAGTGCGCCATGTCGACGACGCGCCGGGTAATATCGACATTGTAGCCGTAATCCGCCGCGGTCTTTGCGTCCGCCTTCAGCGAACCGTCCATCATCACCGAGGTGAAGCCGTATTGCAGCGCGGTGGCGCAGGTGGCTTCCTCATTGCCATGATCCTGATGCAGGCACAGCGGGATCTGCGGATACATCTCCTCCAACGCATCGATCATCTTCGACAGCATGATATCGCCGGCGTAGCTGCGCGCGCCGCGCGACGCCTGGATGATCACCGGCGCGTCGACCGCTGCCGCGGCGTCCATGATCGCCAGCCCCTGCTCCATGTTGTTGATGTTGAATGCCGGCACGCCGTAGCCGTGCTCGGCGGCGTGATCGAGCAGTTGCCTCAGGGTAATTCGCGCCATCGGATCCTCCGTTCAATCGTTTGCATTGTGCAAGGCGGCGCAACCGCGCGCCGGCATCCCCGACCGGGCCATGCAACGCCGTGCCGCGGTAGCGACGGCCTCCGCGGTAATGCCGAATTCGCGATAGAGCACCTCCGCAGGCGCCGATGCGCCGAAGCCGGTCATCCCGACGAATTCGCCGCTATCGCCAAGCCAGCGCGCCCAGTCGCCCTCCACCGCGGCCTCGACACCAACGCGCGGGGCGCGGCCCAGCACTTCTGCCCGGTATTCCTGCGGCTGCCGGCGGAACAGCTCGAAGCAGGGGGCCGAGACGACCGCAGCCTGGACGCCGTCCTTGGCGAGTAGTTTTGCGGCCTCAAGCGCGATCGACATTTCGGAGCCGGTCGCGATCAGGGTGACGTCGCGGCCGCCCTCCGGTTCGACGACCACGTAGGCGCCAAGTTCGACCAGATTTGCCTCGCCGGTCGCTTCCCGGAACGTGGCAAGCGCTTGCCGGGACAGGCATAGCACCGAGGGGGTGGCCTGCGCCTGCAGCGCGCAATCCCAGGCTTCCGCGGTCTCGACGGCATCGCCGGGCCGGAACACCAGCAGATTGGGAATCGCGCGCAGCGCGGCGAGATGCTCGACCGGCTGATGGGTCGGACCATCCTCGCCCAATCCGATGGAATCGTGCGTCATCACATGGATGACCCTGATGCCCATCAATGCCGCCAGCCTGATCGCGGGGCGGCTATAGTCGGCAAAGCTGAGGAATGTGCCGCCGTAGGGGATGAATCCACCGTGCAGGGCAATGCCGTTCATCGCCGCCGCCATGGCATGTTCGCGCACGCCGTAATGGATGTAGCTGCCCTCGAAGGAATCCTGCCGTACCGGCCGCTGCGTTTTGGCCCGCGTGAGATTGGAGTGCGTCAGATCGGCCGAGCCGCCCAGAAAATTCGGCAAGACCTCCGCAATCGCGTTGATCACAGACTGGGACGCCTGCCGGGTCGCGATATTTGGCCGCTCGGCACCGAAGCGTTGGCGCAGCTGCGCCATCGCTTCGGTGTATTCGCAGGGCAGATTTCGATTCAGGGCATCGTGGAACGGCGAGCGCGGGACGGTATTGAGACGCCTCGTCCGCTCGATCCAGCTTTGCCTGCTTCGCCGTCCCCGCGCCCCGATCTTGCGCCATAGATCGAGGATGGATTCCGGGATCTGAAAAGGCTCATGGGGCCAATCCAGCGCCAAGCGTGTGTTGGCGACCTCGTCGGCACCGAGCGGCGCACCGTGCGCTTTTTCAGTACCCTGGCGGTTCGGCGCGCCGAAACCGATAATGGTGCGGCACGCAATCAGTGAAGGCCGGTCGCTTTGCCTCGCATGCTCGATCGATGCTGCGATCGCTTCGGGATCGTGGCCGTCGATGCGCTGGGCCGACCAGCCCGATGCCCTGAACCGCGCAAGCTGGTCGTCCAAACACGACAATGACGTCGATCCGTCGATCGAGATTTCATTATCGTCGAACAGCACGATCAGCCTGTTGAGCCGCAAGTGACCGGCCAGCGAGATCGCTTCGTGGCTGAGCCCTTCCATCAGGCAGCCATCGCCGGCGATCACATAAGTATGGTGGTCGACGAAATCGTCGCCGAAACGGGCGTTCAACAGCCGCTCCGCCAGCGCCATGCCGACCGCGGTGGCGATGCCCTGCCCGAGCGGACCCGTCGTGGTTTCGACGCCTGGCGTATGCCCGTATTCGGGATGGCCCGGCGTTTTCGACCCCCATTGCCTGAACGCCTTGAGCTGATCCAGCGTCATGTCCCGATCGCCCGTCAGATACAATAGCGCATACAGCAGCATCGAGCCGTGACCGGCAGACAGAACGAACCGGTCCCGGTCCGGCCATGCCGGATCGGCGGCGTCGAATTTGAGGAACCGCGAAAACAGCACCGTCGCCACATCCGCCATCCCCAACGGCATGCCGGGGTGACCGGATCTGGCTTTCTCGACCGCGTCGATGGCCAGAAACCGGATCGCGTTTGCCATGTCCGCATGTTCGCCGTCCGCGCGGCCGACAACGGAAGCTGGGATTTGAATATTCATGCCGTGCGCCTCTTGCGTTCGATCAATTGCAGGATCAGCGGGGTGAGGATGAGTTGCATTGCGAGGTCGAGCTTGGCGCCATGGATCACGATTGAATTGGCGCGCGACATGAAGCTGTTCGGAATCATGGACAGCAGATAGGGAAAGTCGATGCCGCGCGGGTTTTTCAGCCGGATCACCACCATCGACTCGTCGGGAGTCGGGATCCAGCGTGCGACGAACGGATTCGACGTATCGACCGTCGGCACGCGCTGAAAGTTGATGTCGGTCTCGGAGAATTGCGGGCAGATGTAGTTCACATAGTCCGGCATCCGCCGCAGGATCGTGTCGGTGACCGCTTCGGTGGAATAGCCGCGATCACCGCGATCACGGTGCAGCTTCTGAATCCATTCGAGATTGATCACCGGCACCACGCCGATCTTGAGATCGGCGTACTGGGCGACATTGATCCTTTCGGTCACGACAGCGCCGTGAAGCCCTTCGTAAAACAGGAGGTCGGAGCCCTGCTGGATCGGTTCCCACTCGGTGAAGGTTCCAGGCGCTGCGCCATACAGCCTGGCTTCTTCGTTATCGTGGACGTAATGGCGCGTGGTGCCGCAGCCGGCCTCGCTGTAATCGCGGAATAATTTCTCCAGTTGCTCGAGGAGATTGGTTTCAGGGCTGAAGTGGCTGAAGTGCCTGTTGCCGCGCTCGCCCTCCTCGGTCATTTTGGTGCGCATCTCGGCGCGGTTGTAACGATGGAACGCATCGCCCTCGACGTAAGCCGCCGAAACCTTCTCGCGGCGAAAGATATTCTCGAACGTCTTCTTGACCGACGTGGTGCCGGCGCCCGACGAGCCTGTGATCGATATGATGGGGTGACGGCGCGACATCTGCTTGTCCGGCTTCAGAGAAAAAGGCCGCGGCGCGCAAAGAGCGGAGCGTTGCTGTCATCGAACATCGGCTCAATGCCCTCGTGAAGCGCCACGACGTCACGAACGGCGCGCGCCGAGCCCATGATCAGAGGCACGCGCTGGTGCGGCGATTTCGCCGACAGCTCGAGAATGCGTCGGCGGCCGGTGCTCGCCGCGCCGCCGGCCCATTCCATCACCAGCGCCATCGGATGCGCCTCGTACAACAGACGCAGGCGTCCCTCGCGGTAGCCGGGCCTGGCGTCGGCCGGATAGAGAAACACGCCGCCGCGAACCAGGATGCGGGACGCCTCGGCGACCAGCGAACCAATCCATCGCATGTTGAAGTCCACGCCATGGTTGCCGTCGGCGCCGGCAAGGCATTCATCAATGTAGGCGCGGACAGGGCCGTACCAGTGCCGGCGGTTGGATGCGTTGATGGCAAATTCCGGCGTGTCGGACGCAATCCGGGCGCCCTCTTTGATCAACAGGAAACCGTGCATCCGCCCGTCGAGAATGAAGATATCGACGCTGCCGCCGAGCGCCAGGACGAGGATGGTTTGCGGGCCATAAACCACGAAGCCCGCGGCGCACTGGGCCGTGCCGGGCTCAAAGAAGGTCGACAGGACGTCGTTTCCGCGCGGACGGATCGAAAAGATGGTGCCGACCGAGATATTGTTCGCGAGGTTTGCCGATCCATCGAGCGGGTCGATCGCGACGCAGAGTGGCGCCTTGGCATCGAGCAATTCCGGCGCCGCCGACTCCTCGGACAGAATCGCCGCGACCGGACACGCGCGCAGCGCGCGGCGCATCATCGCATCGGCCGCAAGATCGATGTCCTTCTGTTGATCGCCGTCGGGATTGACGCCACGGTTGGCTCCGGTGATGCCGCCCAGCGGCCCCTCCGCGATGACCGCGGAAAGATCGATGGCGGCGGTTGCGATCGCGGCAATCACAGCGGCGATCGCGGGTCCCTGCGGCGTCTGCGACGCCGAGCGATCAAGATGCGAACGCAACGTCGTGCGCTGCTCCATGGCGTTTCCCCTTTAGCGCGCCCTTCTGGCATTCCGTGGACCGGGTGGCAGGCGGCCCGTCCCCACCACAGCGCAGTTTGCAAAATTAGTGAAATTTTCTTATCTTTGGCTTATACAAAGTTTTTCTTATAATAGGGAACTGCCATGGCGAGCCGATTTGTCCGCGAACTAACCATCCGCCAGTTGCGCGCGCTGGCCGTCGTTCAGAAGACCCGATCGGTGACGGCCGCGGCCAATCAGCTGCATCTCACGCAGCCGGCGGTGACGCTTCAGCTTCGCAATCTGCAGGAGCTTGCAGGACTTCCGCTGATCCAGCGCACCGGCGACGGCATGCTGTTGACGGATGCCGGTCGGGAAGTACTCACGCTTTGCGAGCGCGTCGAAGCGGCGATTGCGGACTGCGGGACGTCACTGGAGATGATGGCGGGCAGGACCGCGGGGCGCGTCTCGATCGGAGCGGTGAGCACCGCGAAATATTTCGTGCCGTTTGCGATCTCCGGATTTTCCAAGCTGCATCCGGACATCGAGATCCAGCTCACGATCGGCAACCGGCAGGAGACCAGCGACGCGCTGCGCGGCTATGAACTGGATTTCGCGATCATGGGCCGTCCGCCCATGGGCCTCGACATGGATGTGCACCTGATCGGCGATCATCCTCACGTCATCATCGCGCCGACCGCGCATCGCCTCGCGCGGAAGCCCCGCCTCGCACTGGCGGATCTTGCCAACGAAACATTTCTGATGCGGGAGCCCGGCTCCGGCACCCGCGGCCTGATGGAAAACCTGTTCGAAACCGCCGGCGTCCGGCCGAAGATCGGCATGGCGATGAGCAGCAACGAGACGATCAAGCAGGCCGTGATTGCCGGTCTCGGAATTGCTTTCATCTCGGCCCACACTGTGGCGACGGAACTCGACGAGCGCCGCCTGGTGACGCTCGACGTCGCCGGCCTGCCCATTATCCGGCAATGGTTCGTGCTTTGCCGCAAGGACAAGGTGCTGATGCCACCTGCGCGTGCGATGCTGGAATTCCTGAGCGCCAAGGGCGCGCAGTTTCTCCCGAGAACCCACGGCAGGATTCGTCTGACCCGCCCATCGGTCCGCGCCAGGCGGCGATAAGGGGACGGCCTCGTTCACGATGGCTCACCGTGCCGGACTGCCATCCCTTTGAACACCTGGCCGAACCGGCTGGTGCTCTTGCGGCATTACAGCGATTTCAGAAAGTTGCCTTCAGGCCTGTGTAGAAGGCGCGCGGTCGCGCCGGACTGAGCGAACGAGGATCGGTGAACGGGGCGCCACCATTGGCGAAATTGGGGACGGCGGCGGTATCAAAGAACGTTCCGTAGGTCGCATAGCGGTTGTCGAAGATATTGTCCGCGCGGGCGTAGATCTGGAACGTCTTGTCGATCTGATAGGATGCATGCAGGTTGAAGACCGCATAACCAGGCAGCCTCGGCGCCTGGTTGGATTCGTCGCCGACAAAATACTGGCTGCTGACGTACAGCGCATCGCCGCCAACCTTGAACGCGTCGGTGATCGAATAATCGATTCCGGCCTTCACGCGATTGCGGGGAATGGCCGGGATTCGATTGCCCGGCAAAATCTGGACGTTCCCGTTGGCGTCGGCGAAGGGACTGTTGGAGCCGACCTGGAGAGCGTCAAGAAATCGCGCGTCGACCAGGGCATAGCTGGCATACAGCTGATATGTCTTCGATTTCAGATTGACTTCGGTCTCGATGCCCTGCCGTCGCGTCGAACCGACGTTCTGGAAATAGCCGAATCCCTGAAGCACCGGACTTGGAATGGCGAGGATGTCATCGGTGTTGATCGTGCGGAAAACCCCGGCCTTCCATCCCAGCGTGCCGATGCCGAGGTCCTTGCTGCCGCGCAGGCCGGCTTCCTCGGTGCGGGCCACGACCTGTTTCAGCGGCGGATCCGAGACCAGAAATGCCCCGATAATGCAGGGATGTGCGGGGTCCGCGCAGCCCAGTTCCAGCGGGGTCGGTGCGCGATTGGCTTCAGAATAGCCGGCATAGGCCGTCAGGCTTGGTGCGATCTTGTAGGTGCCGCCGATAATCGGATTGAAGCGGGTGTAGGTATCATTGCCGTTGAGCGAAGTGCCGGGCTGTTCCGGAAGCTGGTCTTGCAGGCTGATGTTGGCGACATTGTACCGGCCGCCGCCGGTGATCGAGAACGCATTGGTGACGTCGAATGTATCGAGGGCATAAAGCCCGGTGTACTGATTGGTGGCGCGAAGGTCGACCGGGCCGATCGATACCGGACTGCCGGAGGGCCCAAGAAATATGCCGCTGCCGGTGACGACAAAGTTCGGGCCAATCGTTCCCAACTCCGCGCTGGCCGAAAACTGGGTCACGCTGGAATCGAAACTGGTTCCGACCACGAATTTGTTGGTATGCCCGAACAGCTGATCGGAATTGGTCGCCTGCAGCGAGACGCCGGTCGTCGTCGAGTGGGTCATCGTTCGATCAATCTCTCCCAACACTGCGCCGGGAAAGGAATTGGCGAGTTGCATGCCATTCAGACCGTTGGCCGGCGCCACACCGTTGCCGAAGCAGAGTAAAGTCGGATCGGCGGCGCAGGGCTGAGTGCCGGTCGAATTGCCATCGACTATGCTCTGGTCGTAAATTCTCGCATGCGCCGTTCCTTCGATCGTCCAGGCCGGCGTGGCCTCGACCCTTCCCGTCAGATTGACGTAGCCAACGCGGTTTTCGGTTGTCTGTGGCGTGGTGTAGGTCGCACCCCAATATTGCTGCAGCAACTCGATCGGCGCTGTCGCGGTCGCGCCGAAATCGTTGTCGGCCGCGCCCATATTGAGATGAAATTCGCTGGTATCATTCTTGTACCCGACATCGCCGTAAAAGCGGCGCACGTCGGATGCCGAAAAGTTTCTGAATCCGTCGTCATGCACCCCTTCGAGCGCGCCATATACGGCGAATTGATCGTACTGCTTGCCCCACTGCGCTGAACTCTGGACCCGTCCGAACGACCCGCCCATCGTGTCGATCTCGGCACCATGGTAGTTGAAGCCGTTCTTCATCGTGATGTTGATGGCCCCACCCAATGCGTTGAGGCCGAATGCGGGATTGTTGGCGATTACCGCAACCGATTGAATCGCCGCCGTCGGGATCAGATCCCAGTTGACCGTATCGCCAAACGCTTCATTGATGCGTATTCCGTTCTGATACACCGCGAGCCCCTGCGGTGTGCCCGACACCGGAGATGCGACGAAGCCGCGAAATTGGACGTTGGGCTGAAACGGGTTGCCCGCGACTTCATTAACCACAATGCTTGGTACAAATTTTTCCAGGGCATTCGTGATATTCGCCGAGTGCTCACGCTCGATCTGATTGGCATCGACCGTGTTGACGCCTGCCGGCACCTTGTCAGGGTCGATGCCCGAACCCGGTATCGGCGTGGTCGGGTACAGCGCCGGGCTTGGCGTCGGACTTGCTGCCGGCGCGGCGGCGACACTCGGCGCCGCAACCGGCCGGGCGGCTCTTTGGGTACGCGGCGTGGTACGGACTGCGCTGGTCCGCGGTTTGGCTGCCGTAGGAGAGACAACGATTGGAGGCAAAGTCCTGGCGTCGCTGGGAGCGCTTTGCGCATGCGCATATTCGTTCCCGGCCGACAGACCCGTCGATACCAGCACAACTACCAGCAAACGATCGCGCATTGGCCCCCGTCCCCACCGCGCATTTCCCCCGAGCGTACCTCTTTTAGTTGTTCGTCAGCGCGCGCGACCATATTAAAGCCGGTTGGCGGATACTCACCATCAATTAGTCCCGCACGTTCCGGGATGGTTTCGCGCCCGAATCGGGAATTTCTCCCGATCCTCGGCATGGCTCAACTCGCCAGTCGCGCGGGCACCAGCGCCTCGATCACCAGTCCCTCCGCCGTCGAATTCATGCTGACGCTGCCCCCGAGCGCTGCGACGCGCTCGCGCATGCCGATAGTGCCAAGGCCCGACTTGAAGTCTGTCGGAAGACCGCTACCGTTGTCCCTCACCTCGACTCGGATTGTCGACCGCTCCGCCTCCGAATTCAGTGGGGCGATCGAAACACCGACCGAACTCGCACCGGCGTGACGGAATACGTTGGTCAGCGCCTCCTGCACCACTCGGTAAATCGTGAGCTCCGTTGTCTCGTCGAGCGCCCCAAGCGAAGGCAGCGACACGGATAAGTCCAGGCACACACCGGGATGAGCCTGCCGCCACATGCCGATCAGCCTGTTCAAAGCTTCGCCGAGCCCGAGATCGGCAAGCCCGACAGGCCTCAGCCGCTCCAGAATCTGCCGGTTGACCTGCTGCAGGGCACCGAGCTGCTCCGTCATCGCCCGACACTGCCGCAGCAGGACCTTGGCATCCGCTCCCCCTCCACCGATCGCCGCCTCCAGTGAGGACACGTGTGCGCGCAAAGCGAACAAATACGGTCCAAACTCGTCGTGCAACTCGCTCGCGACCTCCTTGCGTTCGGAATCCTGCAACGAGACCAGCCGTCCCGCCAGCTGCCGACGGTCCTCCATCGCACTGCCGAGAACCGCGACAAGGTGATTGAGCCGCCTGCAGATAGCTGCGAGTTCGGGTGGACCCGCTGGGGCCACACGCGTCGCATAGTCGCCGGCCTCGACCCTCGTCATCGCGCCGGCCAATGAATTGAGCGGACGGAGAGCGCGGTTGACGACCGCCGCCGTGATCAGGAACAGCACGAGTGCAATGCAAGCTCCGACAATGAGCTGGGTTACGATGCCGTCCCAGATCTCGCTGATTTCGTCCGAAGGCTCAGAACCAATTACCAGCGATCCCAGATCGTTGCCATGAGACGTCAGCGGAATTCGTATCGTGGTCGGTTCGGGCCTGACCAGCGCAACGAACCATGCGGGAGGCTGTCGGCCCACCTCGCTTCCCGTAACCCTTTCCGCCGGCGGCTCCGAGCGCGTCTTGTCGACTTCCCGGTAGACCTTGATATGGCGAAGCCGCTTGAGACCTTCGAACGTCCGTGCAATCCGAAGATCGGCCTCATCGACCCCGTTTTCGTCGAGTCCCGACAGCAGCGCCTGGGCAAACTCGCCAGCCAGCCGGATCACGCTCTGGTCTTCCGCCTGCACCCGCGGACCAGCTTCCAGCACCAGCCTCGCGATGTTGGCGGCCAGACCAATCAACAGGACCGCCGCGACGAGCAGGTTGAGCCGCGTACGGAGGGAAAGCGTTTGCCACATGAAATCACGAGGAGTCGCGCTACATTGACACAGCAATACACTGGAAGTCTAATCATTTACGTGTATCGGCGGTGCGGGAGCGAGCGATGCAGGTGAACACGAAAATGGGGCCAGCGCGCTCGAAAGACGTCGCGGACGCCGCCACGCTGCGACGACCACTGCGGGTGCTCATCGTTGATGACCATCCGATCATCGCATCGGCGTGCCGGGCGATGTTTGCCGACGACCCCGACGTCACGATCGTCGAGGCATTCGACGCGGAGAGCGGCGAAGCCGCCTTTACAGCGGAAGGGCCCGACGTCTGCGTGCTTGATATCAATCTTCCAGGTGTCACCGGCTTTGAACTGGCTCGCCGCATCCTCGCCAAATCGCCGCATGAACGCATCATCATGTTCAGCATGAACGATGATCCCGTTTTCGCGAAGCGGGCGATCGAAGCCGGCGCCAAGGGATACGTCTCCAAATCCGGCGATCCGGCCGATCTTGCGCGCGCCATCCGCGAAGTGGGCGGCGGCGGGGTCTTCCTGCCCCCTTCGCTCGCACAAGAAATCGCGTTCGGCGGACCGAAAGTCGTAAGCGACCGTCTGGCGAAATTGACCGCGCGCGAAATCGAAATCCTGCGGTTGCTGGCCGCGGGAAAAAGCCTGTCGGAGATCGCCTGGTCAATCAAGATATCCTACAAGACGATCGCCAACACATCTTCGATCATCAGGCGGAAGCTGGGCCTGAGGACTCCGGCCGAGATGGTCCGCTTCGCTATCGAGGAAAAACTCGGCTAGCGCGAACAACCACCGCATCGGTGCCCTTCGTCTGGCTCTTGGACGTGACTGAGAGGGCCGTCGTTCGGCCAAATCTGTCCGGGCTGTTCCGGACGGTCGCGGTTCCGGATGATAGTGGTGTAACCACAGAATTCGTCTAGGTCGGGAACTTGACTGAGAGCGAAGTGGCGCTCTGAGAGCGAAATGACGCAGTCTTGCCGTTGTTCTCGGCGCGGGTTATTTGAAAACTCGACACGTATGCCGTCGCGAATCTCAGCGGCGCCGGGACTCGCAAAATCATGACCGTCGAAACCGTTTCCCTCAATCGATCCCACGGTGGCATGCAGGGCGTTTACAAGCACGCCAGCCGCGAGACCGGAACGGGCATGACCTTTTCGGCCTATGTCCCCCCGCATCAAGACGGCGCGAAGCTCCCGGTCGTCTGGTATTTGTCGGGCTTGACCTGTACCCACGCTAACGTCACCGAAAAGGGCGAGTATCGCAAGGCATGCGCCGAACTAGGCTTGATTTTTGTGGCGCCCGATACCAGCCCACGCGGCGAAGGCGTGCCGGGTGATCCGGCCGGCGCCTATGATTTCGGGCTCGGCGCCGGCTTTTACGTCGACGCCACGCAGCCGCCGTTCTCGCAAAACTTCCGCATGTGGAGCTACGTGACGAAGGAACTTCCCGAACTGGTCGCCGCACATTTCCCGGTCGATTTCAAACGGCAATCGATCCTCGG
>JBKQRS010000597.1:0-3001 GCA_052143915.1 Bradyrhizobium sp. | reverse complement strand
CCGCATTGCGGCGTCGCAAAAGGAGATCGCGACCATTCTTCCGGCGCGCCCGCAATACATCGTTACCACGTCGGAGTTTGACGATGTGAAATCGCGGCTGGCCACCATCGAGAACCGGCACAAAGTCATCGAGGAAAAGGATGCGAATAAACCCAGCCTGCGGCGCACCTCAACCAGCGACAAGACGAGTGGCACGGACAAGAACGGCAACGACGACGATCGTCCGACGCTGAAGCGGCGCGACGATAGTACGAACCAGAATCAACAGTAGCAGGGATTGATTGAGCGGCCAAAAGAAACCGGCGGGCCGACCGCCGGTTTCTTATTGGCTGTTAGGTCGCGACAGGGCGTCGATGTTACAATCCCGCGGCCACCGACTTTACGGTGATGGTGGCGCCCTCCACCTCTCCCGTCACTTTTGCCTTCGCTCCCGCCAAATCGTTCAGCTTATCGAGAGCAGCCTTGTCCGAGGTTTCGAGCGTGTAGACTTTGTCTCCGACCACGAGCGCGTATTTCGATCCATGCTTGATGCACCCGCGCGTGCATTCCGCTGCCTTGCCGGGCATTTCATGCTTGGCGCCGCACATGGCGTCGCTCACCTCGCCGGTCAAGGTCTGGCTCTTTCCGGCGGCCAGCGCCGCAACCGCCGCCAGCCCAATCAACATCTGCATTCCAAGAATAGCAGCCGCAATTCGATTTACTTTCATTTTGCTTTCTTCTCCTGTGAAACGGTGTGTGGTTCAAAAGTCGGCGGTCGATGAGAATCACGATGCCCCAATCATGATGTCAATATACAGATTCGTAAGCACTTTCGGGGTTACAAAATATTGTGTTTGTTTCTTTTGCGTCTTCAGCGCTACTGCTGCTTGAAACGGATCTCCACGTCCACGGTCCTGTCCTTGGCGTTCGGCGTCTCGTGAACGGTGACGCCCCAATGCACGCCGCGGGGAAGGAGTTGTCCGGTGTCGCTTAGATACTTCTTGAGATAGTCGGCGTTATAGGGCTGACCTTCGCGCAGGGTCCAGGCGGCTCGCATGTGCGCGGTCGCTTGCGTGTCGAGCCCCAGGATTTCCAACTCGCCCATCTTGTAGAGGTCGCCTTCGACAATATTCAGGTCGTAATGTACGGTGCTTTTGTCGTCGTCGAATTGGGTGTCGGGCTTGATTTGGGCCGCCATGTAGCCGCGGCTGCGGTAAAGTTTGCCTATATTTTCGATGTCGCGGAGAAGACCCACGCCGTCGGCGGGCTGGCCGGACGGCAAATGGAGGAGGGGGGCGAGGTCGCTGGTGGAGATCGCCGAGTTGCCCCTCCAATTGACGCCAGAGGTGGAATATATCTTGCCCGGCGTCACCGGAACGATGGCGTCCACTTCCAGCTCAGCGCTAGCTTGCTCATCCGGCGCTGAGGCAGGTGGAGGCATGACGCGCGCATCGGACGTTCCGAACGTAGCCTTCAAATATCCGCGCCGCAGGTACACGGGGAGCAAGTCGAACTTCGCGATTGCGGCGAGACCCGAGCGCGTATAGCTTCCTCCAAGGGCGCGACTCGCCGCGGTTGTGAGCAGCGCCGATTGCTCCGGCGAAGCGCCCGGGAATTCGAAGCCGTGAATTAGTATGCTCACTTCTTCGACCCGGTAGTCGATGGCGATCAGGGGCCCTCCATTTTGGTCCTGGCCCTCACGCAGGTAATCCACTCGTCCCGGAAAGTCCCTTTGGGTGAGGATGGCTTGCAGCGCTTCCTCAACGCGGTCCGGAAGATTGCCGGTAAGCGGCAGCAAGTGCTTGAACAGCGGAACCCTGAGTTGCAAGGCGGAAAGCAGCTCGCCGTCGGTGAACCAGACGAAGTTTTCGAAGCGCGCGGGGACCAGCTTGTTCTGGCCGGTATCGGCGAGTTGCAGTTCGAGCTTCACGCCGTCGCCGGAAGACGAATACCTATAGACGACTTGGCTGAACAGGCCGGAATCGCCGAGCCGTTGCGCCGCCTCCTTGAAGTCGCCGTCGGCGGCAGGCTGCCCGATTTGGAGGCCGCTCGCGGCAAGAATTTCCTTATCGGTGTAGCGCGTCGTCCCCGTGACTTTCAGCGCGATCAGCTTGTCGGCCATAGCTGGCGCAGTTTTGCCGCCGGCGGCCTGCTTCTGTGCGGCGCCCGCCGAAACGAGCAGGGAAGAGGAAAGAATGAAAGATGCGACCTGGTTTATTACAACCCGGTTCATTTGGATCGCTTCCCGGCAACGGCGGTGGGGAAATTCTTTTCCTTCACCGCGATCTCCATGAAAGCCCTGGCGGCGCGGCTGAGCGATTTATCTTTGCGGAAGACAAGCGCGAGATCGCGGCGAATCTGTGCGTCGGCGAAGGTAATCGCAACCAGGGCCTTGGCGCGGATGTCTTCTTCGATATTCGACCGCGCGATAAATCCGACGCCGACATCGGCGGCCACGAAACGCTTCAGCAGTTCGCTGGAATCGAGTTCCATGGCCAGTTTCGGCTTCAAGTGATGGTCATAGAACAGCGCATCCAGCGCGTCGCGGGTGTGGCCCAGCTTGGGCAGTACGAGCGGATAGGTCGAGACCTCGGCCACCGTGACGCTCTTCTTCGCCGCCAGCGGATGCTGCGGGGCCGTGATCACGACGAGTTCGTCGCGATGAATCATCTGCGCTTCGAGCCGGTTGTCGTTTACGGGCAGCGAGACCACGCCAAAATCCACCACGTTTTCGAGGATGGACTCGAGAATCCGGGCGTAGTCGGAGCGCTTGATGTTCACGGCGACATTCGGATAGTCGCGTTTGAATTGCGCGAACACCTCCGGCAGAATGTGCAGGCAGGTGCCTTCATTGGCACCCACGACAATTTCGCCGCGGGGCACGCGCTCGGTCTCGGCAATCTCGTTGAGGATGGTCTTGCGCCGCTCCAGCGTTTCCTCGGCATACTTGAAAAACAATTTGCCGGACGCGGTGAGCGAGACCCGGCCTCCGGAGCGGTCGAGCAGGCGAGCGCCCACTTCT
>JBKQRS010000596.1:0-10198 GCA_052143915.1 Bradyrhizobium sp. | reverse complement strand
TCAAGACCGTCGAGCAGTTGCAGTATCAGCCCCCGGGTGAGTTGGGCAAGCTATCAGGGCTGGACCGCGTTCCTGAAGTCCGTTGTCTGCGGCGCAAGCTGGCCGCCCTGAGTATCGACGACGGCCCCGAAAAATGGGCCGGGCTCCTATCCCGAGACTGGCTGGAGGCCGCGCCGGAACTCGCCGGCGCCCTGTATGTGGACGGGCACGTTCGCCTCTATCATGGCAGCCAGACCGCGCTGCCCAAACGCTATGTCTCACGACAGCGCTTGTGTTTGCGAGGGACTACCGACTACTGGGTCAACGACATCCAGGGCCAGCCGTTCTTCGCCGTCGAACGGCCGATCGACCATGGTCTGCTGGAGGCCTTGCGCAGCGATATCGTGCCGCGTCTCCTGAAGGATGTCCCCGGCCAGCCGACCGCGGAGGAACTCGAGGCCGATCGCTATCGCGCACGCTTTGTAATCCTGTTCGACCGCGAAGGGTACAGCCCGGAGTTCTTCAAGGACATGTGGCAGACCCACCGCATCGCCTGCATCACGTACCACAAGTATCCCGAATTCGCTGGTGTTCACGCCGGGATGGTCCTTGGGACCGTGGATCGTCATGATCCAGACAGACCCCATGACGAGCCCGAGCGCGCCCATCACGAAGAATACGTAGCGCCAGCCAAAATCATGCGCGATCCAGCCCATGAGCGGCGCAAACAACACGGTCGCAAAATATTGTCCCGAATTGAAGAAGGCCGAAGCGGTCCCCCGTTCGTTGCTCGGAAACCAGGCCGCAACGATGCGCGCATTGGCGGGGAACGACGGCGCCTCGGCGAGGCCGACCAGGAATCGCAGCGCAAACAACATGACGATGGCGCTTCCCCCCGCGAAGAAACCGATCCAGCCTTGCATGAAAGTGAAGACAGACCAGATCAGAATGCTGCAGGCGTAAACCCATTTTGAGCCGAAGCGATCCAGCAGCCACCCGCCGGGGACTTGGGCCGCGACGTATGACCAGCCGAAGGCCGAGAAAACATAGCCAAGCGCAACCGGATCGAGGTGAAGTTCCTTCGACAGCGCCGAGCCTGCGATCGAGAGCGTTGCGCGATCGGCGTAATTGACCGTCGTCACCAGAAACAACATCAGCACAATGAAAATGCGGACGCGAGACCTCTGGGCTTCAACGGCAGCGGTCGTCACAGTCATTGGTTCCTCCCAGAACGCACGCAGTCCGCTGGTCGTGAACTTCGTCGTCGTTCCAGGCGGCTGGATAAGATAAGGGGCTTCTAGAAGACCTCCAGGGCCCGGATCGACATCCTATTGAGCATCGATCAATCCATTTTCGGTATTGATGCGCGGACGTCAACCCGACGGCGTCCAACACCGAGGCCACCCGGTCGTCACTATTCAGCAGCAATGCGGCTCGGGAAGGTAGTGCCGGGCGACGACCTGGTCGAGCGCTGCCAACGCTGAGCGCAGTGTTGCGTTTTCGGCCATGCCCGATCGCATCTGCAACAGCACCTCATGCCGGATGGCGGGCAGATCTACTCCCAATACGCGGCCGTCTCGGACGATGGTGCGGCCTCCAACGATCAATTCGCGAACGTGCCTTGCGGTAGCACGCGAAAAAAGCATGTTGAGCGGTTCAATGTCTTCGCGAAGGCCGTCATTATCGAGCGCCGCCCAGTCCAGCAGCAGCATGTCAGCGGCAGATCCGGCCTCAATCAGGCCGCCATCCCTGACATTCGTCACAGCGAATCGCCCATTGGAGACGGCCGCATGAAGGGCTTGCTGGCGCGTCATGGCGAGGTCAAAGCCGGTACCTGCGTGCAGAAGGTAGGAGAGCCTCAGTTCGCGCAGTGCATCGTCGTCGTCGTCGAGGGCCTTGCTGTCGATCCCAAGCGCGAGCGAGCAGCCGCATTCCCTCATCAGGCGCATGGGCGCCAAACCGGAGTGAAGGTGGAGATTGGAGCTGGTATTGACGGAAATGGTGACGCCGCGTTCGGCAAGCAACTCCAGTTCTTCAGGCCTTGCCCATACGCAGTGGGCCAGTGTCAGGCGGGGCGACAGCAGGCCGATCTCGTCAAGCATGCGCACGACGCCGTCGGGATAGGCGGCATCGGCCCATTGCCGCTGATATCTTGTTTCCAGCAAATGCATATGGACGCGACGGCCGGTGCGGTGCGACGCCTCGGCAACGGCCTGCAGAAGTTCGTCACTGCACCATTGCACGCCATTGGGCCCGTATTGAACATTGAATCCCGGTCCATCCGCCGCGGCGGCGACGTCATCAGCCAGCGCCAAGTAGTCGCCCGGCGAGGGCGGCTTGCGCATAAGCCGCTGCTCGATTTCGGGGCGGGCTTCCGGGGGAAGGGCGGCCAGCAGGGTTTCGGAACCTCCATAGACCAGCGGATTGCGGTCCTTCATCGATACCGCAAAGCCGGCACGAATGCCGACATCGCGCGCCGCGCGCGCTACCTCGGCAGCTTCTGTCGGAAGATCGGTCAGCGCCTGCGCGCGCGTATAATGGACCATCACGGTGCCGGCGCCGCCAAGCGCGCTGTTGGCAAAATTCATGGCCGCGGCGAGATAAGGGTCCACGGCGGGAAACAGCGCGAGATAATGCAACCAGGTTTCGAGCGGCTTGGCGTCGGCACCAATCGAACTGGTCCTGATCGCCCGGCCGTGATCATGCGCGTTGACGAGCGCCGGCATCGCCAGCAATCGATCCGGCGCTGGCGCCGAGGCGGGCTCAATCGAGGAAAACCTGTCGCCTGTGATGGTGATGGCCAGCCCACCCGTTGACGGCCGCGCGGTGCCGATGGCATGCGCGCAGACGACGGTGCGCGAGGCTTCCTGGCTCACGGCGCGATCACGGGCGGCATACGGTCCGCCTTGGCCGGCAAAAAGGAGCGGTCAAAAATTTCGCCGGGAGCAGCGGCCCTCGGCAGCTCGAACGACGTCGCGACCGTCGAGATCGCGGATTTCAGTCTGATATCGCTGACGTCGCCGATGCCAAGCTCCCGCGCCTCCGGCGTATCGATCAGGGTTCTGTACACGTACATGAGGCGGCGCCGTTCAATGTCCTTGTTGATCAGCGGTTCTTCGCTCGCGAGAAGGTCAATGGCTGCATCGGGATTTTCGACCGTTTCCTTCAATGACCGGCTGATGGCGCGCAGCAGCCCCTTGACCGCCTCGGGGTGCTCCCTGGCGAGCTTCGGCGACACCATAATGCCATTCGAATAGAGGTCGAGACCGAGGTCCGAATAATACATCCAGCGGAAATCCCTGTCGGGATCGAGCTTGAGCGAGACCAGGTTCATATAGCTCGTTGCCGTGAAAACCGCGACCGCGTCGACTTGTCCCTGGATGAGCATCTGCTCCTGCAGGCTCGGCGACAGCTGGGTGATGCGGATCCTGCCGTAGTCGATGCCGTTCTGTTTGGCCAGAAGCGGCAGCAGCTTGAACGAAGCGCCACCCGCAGGCGAACCCAGCCTGGACCCTTCCAGATCTTTCACGCTCCTGATGGGACCGTCGGTCTTCGTCAGCAGGGCGAAAGGCGACTTGCTGTAGATCATATAGACCATGAGGGGTGTTTCGCCGGACTTCGTCGCCGCGTTCTGGATGATCGCGTTGATGTCGCCGAAACCCGCATCGTAGGCGCCGGACATGATTCGCGTCACGGTGGCGGCCGATCCTTCACCCTGGTCAATCCTGACATCGAGATTTTCGGCCGCGAAATATCCCCTCGCCCTCGCCCAATAATACCAGGCGTGAATGCCCTGCAGCTTCCAGTCCAGCGTGAACTTGATTTTGACCGGTTCAGCGGCCGCGCTGCTGGTTGTCCAGGACATCAGAAGGCAGCTCAGGATAGCGAGACCCGACAGAAGTCGATGCACCGTCTGCTTCTCCGCTGATTTGGTCGCGCGCGACACCATGATGACCGCCACCTTGAGAGCTCCGGTCTTTGGAATACGGCGCCGCCGCCTGTGGCGGCGTTCGAAAACACGCCGACTTTGATATTTGGCAGTGAGCCTTTCAACAGCTAGTTTTTTGGCACAGCGGTGCCAAAAAAGCATCGTAATGGCGCCGTCGGGAGGGGCGGTGCGACGGCTCAAAATGCGAGGTCGGACGAACCTTTGCGGCGAAACCTTGCGGAAATCGCCGGCCGAGACCGCAACACGTCAGGCTTCTGCGGACTTGCCCTTGGGACCGCGGCATGGAACCACTTGCGTGTTGGCCTTCCAGTCGATCGGATTGTTCGGGCTGGAACGGGATGAGGGGGGACCAGGTGACGATTTTCTTGCGTGGCCTCGACCGCCTGATCGGCCGCGTCGTCGCTGTCGCCAGGTGGCTTGCATTGCCTTTGGTTGTGCTCTTGTTCCTGCAATGGCCGTTGCGCGATCTGCTCCGCAGTTACTCGCGCGAGGCCAACGATCTGGGGCAGGTGGCTTTTGCGCTGTTCGTCGCGGTAAGCGTTACCGCGGCGACGCGTGCGGGAACTCACCTTGCCGCTGACCTGCTTGCCCAGCGCTACTCCGCGCGAGCGCGGCGACACCTCAATCAAATAGGTAGCGCCATCGGACTTCTGCCGTGGGCGTTGTTTGTCCTGATTGCGGGCAAGACGACCATCGTTTCCAGCCTTCGTGATCTTGAGTCATTTCAGGACAGCGGCAACCCCGGCTATTTCCTGGTCAAGCTTGCCCTTTGGGTCATGGCGGTCTTGATCCTTGGCCAGTCGCTTGTCGATATTTTCCGTCCTCTTGCGGTGGACGACGACTGATGGAATGGGCCGGACTTGCGCTCCTCGTGCTGGTTGGCGTCGGCATCATTTCCACCGGGCTGCCCGCCGCGGTCGTCCTTATCGCCGTGGCGACGTTCGGCGCGATCATTGGCATGGCGACCGGCGCCATTGACGCTTCCACCCTGTGGGCGCTGCCGAGCCGGCTGATCAACCTGTTTGAAAATGATTTGCTGCAGGCCCTGCCGCTCTACGTGATGATGGGCTTGTTGCTTGACCGGCTTCCGGTCGCGGATGCGCTTTATCGCGCCAGCAATGCCGTACTTCCACGCAGCCCGTCGGCCCCGCTGGTGTCGGGCATGATGCTCGGCGCGTTGCTCGGACCGATGAATGGTTCGGTCGGCGCCAGCGTGCTTGGTCTTTCGCGCGTGGTCTCGCCGCGCCTTGCGGCGGAGGGCATCCAAGCGCCCGATCGTCACGCCATCATTGCGGTCGCCAGCACGCTTGGTGTGCTGGTGCCGCCTTCCCTGGTTCTCATTCTTCTAAGCGATGCGATGCTATCGGCGCATACCGTGGCGGTGACGGCCACGGGAAGGAGCGACCGCGTCGTCAATACGCAGGACATATTTCATGCGGCGCTGGTGCCGGGCGGAATCTTCCTGGGGCTGTGCCTGGCATTGTCCTGGATCGCAGGCCGGACCGCGACAAGATTGCCTGACCGCGAGCGCCTGACGGCAGGACAAGGATGGCTCGCCGCCGTCGCGCTCGTATCCTTGCTCGGCCTTCTTGGCGGCGTCGCCATCGGCTATCTCTATGCCGTCGAGGCCGCCGCGATGGGAGCTTTTGCACTGCTGGCGGCCGGCCTTCTGACCGGACGTTTGCGCGGCGCGGTGCTGAACAAGGTGCTGAACGACGCGATCGCACTCACCGGCGCCTTGTTTTCGTTGTTGCTGGCGGCAACGACGTTCACCATGGTTTTAAGGCTGCTGGGGACCGCGGATCTCGTCGGCAAAATGGTTTCTTCCATTCCGGGCGGCGACATCATGGCGGTCGCCGTGGTGCTGGGCGTGCTCGGGATCAGTGCCTTCGTCCTCGATGCTTTCGAAATCATTTTCGTTATCGTGCCGATCGTGATTCCGCCGCTCCTGATCCGCATTGCCGACGCGCGTTGGGTGTCGGTGCTGGTGCTGTTGACCTTGCAGTCGAGCTTCTTGCTGCCACCTTTCGGTTATGCGCTGATGATGGTGCGCGGCGTTCTTAAGGAAACCGTCGCCTTCCGCTCCTTCGTGCGTGCGCTGGCGCCGTTTCTGATGGCGCAATGGCTCTTGCTGCTGCTGGTATTGTTTTTTCCGCAATTGACCCACCTGGGGCAGTCGCCGGATGACGGCTCGCGGCTTTCCTCAGAGCCCTTGACCGATGAGGAATTCAACAAGCGTCTCAATGAGATGATCAAATTGCCCGAACCCGAATAGCGCGACGATTTGCATCGCCCCCGAGGGAGCCCGCCAGCGGAAGTGTTGGAGGGCAGTTTTTTCGCTTAATGAAAATGCCGTCTGCAATGTGAAATTTAAGTTGCGTCGGGAACACAGATTGGCCCTACTGGACCGATGAAAAATGAAAGCCGGTAGGGAGAGCGGCGATGGAAGCCGAACGAGGCAGGGGGCGGCATGGCGTCATGCCGGCTCGTCCGCCCTTGGGGCGCGACAACGGCGGCATTCAGGCGCTTGATCGTGCGTTCCTCATTCTGGATGTGATCGCCGACGCAGGTGGCGAAGCGAAGCTGACTGAAATCGCTGGCATCGCCGGATTGAACGTCTCGACTTGCCACCATCTCATTTCGACATTGCACAACTGGGGCTACGTCGCGCGCGGCGCCAACGGCCGCAGCTATGTCCTGGGGTCCCGGATCCTCCACCTCAGCGCGGCCTGTCTGCGCCAGGTCGACTTGCCGCGGCGCGCGCAGAGCTTTGTCGACCGCCTCAACGATCAGACCCGCGAAGCGGTTCACCTCGCGATCATGCAGGACACCAATCTCGTGAACGTCCTGCATCGCGAGGCCAGGCACGCCGTCCGCGTGGATGCAGGTCTCGGCGGGAATTCGAATGCGGCCCACGCAACGGCCACGGGCAAGGCCATTCTGGCCTGGCTGCCGCCGACCGAACTGGATCGGATCGTCGCCGACAAGGGCCTCACGGCGTTTACGCCGCGCACCATCACCGACATTGAGAAGCTGAAGGAAGACCTGCGGCTCACGCGCCGAAACGGTTTTGCGATCGATCGGGAAGAGTTTCAGCTGGGTGTGATCTGCCTTGGCGCGGCAATTCGCGACCATGCCGGCGCCGTCGTGGGATCGATCAGCGTCTCTTCGCCGGTATTTCGCGCCACGTCGGCGTATGTCGATCAAATCAGGGTTCATCTCATCGCAGCGGCGGACGAATTGTCGACGGAACTCGGTGCGCCCGGCGCCATCCTGCGGGGGTCAGCGAAGAGCGTAGCGGCGGAATAGCGGTCAAACACCCCAGGAGAAATCGATGTACAAGCCCGATCATGTCAAGACCTCGCCTGATTTTCCTGTTCCGGAAACCATGCGCGCCTGGGTATTGGGTGATCCCGGTCAGCTGAGCCTGACAACGAAGCCCGTGCCGGTACCGAAAAGGGCGGAGGTTCTGGTTCGCATCGACGCGGTTGCGATTTGCGCAACGGATCTCGAGATCATCCATCATGGTCCGCCGGCGATGATCCAGGGCGGCTTGCCCTACAACAAGAATTTCACGCCGGGCCATGAATATATGGGCACGGTCGCGGCGCTCGGGCCCGGCGTCGATGAATACAAGATCGGCGAGCGCGTCACTGTCGAAATCCACGCGGGATGCGGACAGTGCAAGCGCTGTCGCGAGGGGATGTACACGGCGTGCCACAACTACGGTCTTAACTATGGCGATGTCGACAAGGGTCATCGCGCCAATGGCTTTACCACTGACGGCGGGTTTGCCGAGTATGCCGTCAACAGCATCAACACGCTGGTTCGCATCTCGGACGAGATGTCGGACGAGGAGGCGACCCTGGTCGTCACCGCGGGTACGGCGATGTACGGATTGACGGAACTCGGCGGCCTTGTCGCTGGCGAGAGCGTCGTCGTGACCGGTCCGGGTCCGATCGGGTTGCTCGGCGTGGCGGTCGCCAAGGCGCTGGGGGCGCAGCCGGTGATTCTGACCGGAACGCGCGACAACCGCCTTCAGATTGGTCTCGAACTTGGTGCTGATTACGTGGTCAACGCCAAGAACGAGGACCCGGTCGCTGCCGTTCGCAAGCTCAATGGCGGCAAGGGCGTCGACTATGTCGTCGAATGCTCGGGTGCGCCGGAGGCCGTCAACGAAGCGGCGCGCATGGTCAACCGGGGCGGCCGCATTTGTCTCGCCGCGTTCCCGGGCAAGCCGGCTGAAGTCGATATCGCCTATCTCGTGCGAAACAACATCTACGTCTATGGCATCCGCGGCGAAGGCAAGAGCGCAACCCACCGCGCCGAGGCGTTCATGGCGCAGAAGCGGTTCGACGCCACCAAGGTGCATACACACACCTTCGCCCTGGAAGATCTGCCGACCGCGCTGCGCTACGCCCGCGAGCGCATCGAGGATGCGATCAAGGTCGTCGTCAAGACCCATGACCACGCCGCGATCAAGAGCGTGGCCGCCGAATAGCCCGTGTCGTTGCGCTGCGCTGGCCGCAGGTTGCGGCCAGCGGGCTGGCGTCGTTCGCATTGATCGAAGCGATCCATCATTGCCGACCGGTTTGGAGGAAAATTGACGTCCGCGCTCGAAATCAATCCTCAGTCCTCCGAAATTGCCGTCGCGGGGTCGCCGACCGCAAGAGCCCGGTCGGCAAAGACGCCGTTCTATCGAAAACTGTATGTCCAGGTCCTTATCGCAGTGGTCCTCGGCGCGATCATCGGTTACGCCGATCCGGATCTGTCGCTCTCGCTTAAGCCCTATGGCGACGCCTTTGTGAGGGCGATCAAGGTCTTGGTCGCCCCGATCATCTTCACCACGATCGCGGTGGGTATCGCCAAGATGGGAGATATCCGCCATGTCGCCAATGTCGGCGCCAAGGCGCTGATTTATTTCGAGGTTGCATCGACGCTCGCCCTTGTCATCGGAATGACCGTTGGCAACTTCTGGAAGGTCGGCGTCGGGCTCAACGCCGATCCGGCCGCGTTCGACCCCAAGGCCGTCGAGGCCTATACGAAGGTCGCCAAGGACGTCACCCTGTCGGACTTCTTCCTGTCGATGATACCGACGTCGTTTGTCGAGCCCTTCGTCAAGGGCGACATCATGCCGGTGCTTTTCATCGCGGTGCTGCTTGGATTGGGGCTCAGCCTGGCGCAGGCGCGGGGCAAGCCGATGGTGGCGCTTCTGGAATCTGCGTCGGTCGCGCTGTTCGCCATGGTGCGGATCATCATGCAGTTCGCGCCGGTCGCGGTACTCTGTGCCATGGCTTTCACCGTCGGAAAATACGGCCTGCGGACGCTACTTGACCTCGGTCAGTTGGTCGCTTCGGTCTATATTGTCAGCGTCCTGTTCGTCGTTATCGTGCTCGGCGGGTTTCTGCGGCTTTCCGGATTCAACATTTTCCGGGTGCTGAATTATTTCAAGGACGAGATCCTGTTCGTGTTCGCGGCGACGTCGGCCGAAACCATGATGCCGCGCTCGATGCAGAAGCTGGAGAAAATCGGCGTTTCCAGGGAGGTCGTGGGACTGGTGATGCCGGGCGGGTTTTCCCTGAACATGGATGGCACGGCGATCTACATGACCATGTCGGTGTTGTTTCTGGCGCATGCCTTCAATGTCCAACTTTCGATCTGGCACCAATTGAGCGTGCTGTTCGTGATGCTGTTCACCTCAAAAGGCGCCGCCGGCGTCACCGGCGGCGGCTTCATTGCGCTCGCGGCCACACTTCCCGTGCTGGACGCTGTGCCCGTCGCCGGCATTGCGCTGCTGCTGGGGGTAGATCGTTTCATGGCGGAAATCCGCGCCGCCACCAATCTGACCTCCAACATCATCGCGACCCTCGTGGTGGGACGTTGGGTTGGCGGCGTCGACATGAAGATCGCGACCGCGGAGTTGCGGGCCGGCTTTGTTGAAACCGAGGAAACACAGGTTTCCGACGCCGGCCATGCCGGCGAAATGCAGGATGGGCGATGACGCCGGTGCCGGCGTCCAGCCTTCTCCGAACCAAACCGGCCAATAAGCATGCTGCGGACATGCCGGAATCGATGCGAATGACCTGCAGCGGACCTCGGATACCCCGAGCCTCAGAACGTCGACGCAACAGACACTGAGTTGCTGCTCCGCCGCGCCGGCGATTTCGCTCCAGGATCCGTACTCAATGGGGACCAGAGCGAGATGATTTTTCGTTGAATCGCCATCTCGCTCTATCTTTTTGTTTGAGCATGATCTTTTCGGAAAACCGG
>JBKQRS010000595.1:0-2641 GCA_052143915.1 Bradyrhizobium sp. | reverse complement strand
CAGTCGAGGAAATCCTCTACCCGGCGATGGAGGATTTCCAGCTCGATCTCATCATCGGCGAGGGACCGGCGGCGCGATCGGTCAAGATCGAACTGGCAAAATTCACTCTCGTTGGCGCCACCACGCGCGCGGGCCTTCTGACCAATCCGCTGCGCGACCGTTTCGGGATTCCGGTGCGGCTGAATTTCTACACCGAGGAGGAACTGGAAAAGATCGTCACCCGCGGCGCCCGCGTGCTGCAGATCGGCATGACGCCCGATGGCGCCAACGAGATCGCCCGCCGCGCCCGTGGCACGCCGCGCATCGCAGGACGGTTGTTGCGGCGGGTGCGGGATTTTGCCTCCGCGGCGGATGCTGCCTCGATCGACCGTGCGATTGCCGACCATGCGCTGAGCGCGCTGGAGGTCGATGCCGCCGGCCTCGACGCCATGGACCGGCGCTATCTCACGACGATCGCGATGAACTACGGTGGCGGCCCGGTCGGCGTGGAGACCATGGCGGCGGCGCTGTCGGAGACGCGCGATGCGATCGAGGACATCATCGAGCCCTATCTGATCCAGTGCGGCTATCTGCTACGCACCCCGCGCGGGCGTCTGTTGACCTCGCATGCCTTCCGGCATCTTGGCCTCGCGGAACCGGCGCGCGATCCGGCGCAATTCGGCTTGTTCGGAAGCGGGGGCGAGGACGAGTGATGGATCATGGTACGATCAAAATTGTCGCGGCGCTGATATGCGATGATGCGGGCCGGGTGCTCCTGGTGCGCAAGCGCGGCACGACTGCATTCATGCAGCCGGGCGGAAAACGCGACCCCGGCGAAGACGACATCGCGGCTCTCTCGCGCGAAATCGCCGAGGAACTCGGCTGTGGCGTGGTCCGCGCCTCGGTCCGGCCGCTCGGCGAGTTCGACGCCATCGCCGCGAATGAACCGGGCTTTCGGGTGCAGGCTTGCCTGTACGGGATCGACGTGACTGGCGAGATCACACCGTGTCGTGAGATTGACGAGACAATCTGGATCGATCCGGCGGCGCCGCCCGATATTCCTCTCGCGCCGCTGACGCGCGACCATGTCTTGCCGCTGGCCTCCGGAGGAAGGGTTGCGGGAAATGCCTGACGACACGTCGTTCCTCGACGGGGTGATCCGCGACGGCCGCCATCATATGCAGGTCCGCGTCTATTACGAGGACACGGACTTCTCCGGCATCGTCTACCATGCCAATTACCTGCGCTTCATGGAGCGCGGCCGCACCAATCATCTGCGGCTGATGGGCGCCGAGCAGCACGCGCTGTTCGCGGAAGCGCAGGCGGAAACCCCGGGCTTTGCCTTCGTGGTTCGTTCGATGCAGATCGACTACCTCAGGCCGGCGCGGATGGATGATGTGCTCGACGTGGTGACGTGGCCCGTCGCGGTGAAGGGCGCCTCGATCACGCTGGCGCAGGAGGTGCGGCGCGGCGGGGACGTGCTGGTCAAAGCACAGGTGCGCGTCGCCTTCATCAGCGAGGGTCGGGCGCAGCCGATCCCGAAATCGCTGCGGCTGTTGATGAAGGCTGATCTGACATAGCGTTTTCGAGGGAAGCATGCCCTCGGACTTGATCCCGGGTGGACACCGGTTCCGCGTGAAGAAACCGCGTCAGAAGGCTAGAGCCGATAGGCGCTGGCTATCGGCCGATAGGCAGACGGCCATCGACTCTGCAAGCCGCGGCGATAGACTTGCGGTCTCACCAACAGCCGAGGTCACCATGTCGCGCCCGCCGCTTCCGCCGTTCACCCGGGAAACCGCCGCACAGAAGGCCCGCATGGCGGAAGACGCCTGGAATTCGCGCGATCCCGAGCGCGTCGCGCTGGCCTATACCGAAGACAGCCGCTGGCGCAACCGCTCCGAATTTTTCGAGGGACGCGCCGCGATCGTGGCGTTTCTCACCCGCAAATGGGCGAGGGAACTCGACTATCGCCTGATCAAGGATCTCTGGGCGTTCGACCAGAATCGCATTGCCGTGCGCTTTCAATATGAATGGCATGACGATGCCGGGCAGTGGCACCGTTCCTACGGCAACGAGCAATGGGAGTTCGACGAACACGGCCTGATGCGCAGGCGCGAAGCCAGCATCAACGATGTCGCCATTGCGGAAAAGGACCGCCGCTTTCACTGGCCGGCACCCGGCCCTCGGCCGGCGGACGTTGCGGGATTGAGTGACAGCGCATTTTAAAGAATCGACAACGTCGCTATATCCGCGCCGTCGTGGGCTTCTTCCCCCTGCCGGGGTGGGTTGGGTAGGTGCGGCCGACGAAAATTTTCCGGTTCCTTCCGCCTCCCGGAGGTGGGGTTTTCACAGGAGCCCACCCATCGAGAACAACTTACTCGTGATGAGCAGGGGTCTTCCAATTCTGAAGATCCAAAACCAAGTGTTGGCGGAATGTTTTTCCGGCACTTGGAGTGCACGCGATGGGCGACGTCATACAATTTATCCCGAAGTCTGCACTCGAGCGGACGCGTCTCATTCGAGAGGCGCGCGCGATATACGAGAGCATATTCCCGACGGAGAAGGGGCCCGCTAGAGCATGATCCGGAAAAGCGGGCACGGGTTTTCCCTTAGCTAACAAACGCGAAGCGTTTGCGCGGACATCATGCTCAAACAAAATGAT
>JBKQRS010000594.1:0-7491 GCA_052143915.1 Bradyrhizobium sp. | reverse complement strand
CCATCGAGCAAGCAGAAGCCTACTACGCCGGCGGCCGCTGATTTGCCGCTTCCTCACTGCAGCTTTCGTGCGCAGGTCAGGCGCCATTTCTTTCGGAACTAGTTCTCTTGTGTGGCGTTGGGTGGCGAATGTGCGCTCCCACGACATTGCCCAGGGAGCACACGAGCCCGAGCGGCTGGCGCTGATCTGGTCCCGCACATTCACCTTTCATTTCTTCGCCTTCAGCTCCAGCGCCATAATCAGAGAAAATCAATAATTGTAAGGACGAGCAACGGGATCAAAAACCATTGCCATTCGGTATAGCGTCCTCGCTTCAACTCGCGAGCGAGATCAGTTTGAACTGAGTGCCTTACTTGACCTTTTCGATAACGTGCTAAAGTTTCCGTCCGATTTCGTTGACGTTGACGCCATGATGACAAATGTCCAGCGCAGTTGATCATCAGCGCCATCCGATTGTTGAGCCACGGGACGACGGCCACTCATTCCCCCTCGCCTTTTTTCGCTGGCTTCTCGCCGGGATCTTTAGCCAGGATATGCAGCATCGCGCCGATCATGCCGCGGATAGCCTCGGGTCACACGCAACCGGCAAGAACGCCGTAGATTGTGAGACGGGGCAGGCTTTTATGCGGACACCATTGAAGTAGGTCTCGGCTGGGTCCAATTTTGTTCAATCGGACTGAGCTGCCCCGCGGCGCAGGCTCTTCTCTTTGGCAATTAATTGGCGGGCACCGCAGAGCCTGCACTGCGAACCAACCTATCCGCCTTTTTCAGAGCGTAGGTATTTGCCGGCTGTTCTCTGGCGAAGAAGCTGAACACCACAAAGGCTGCGCAAAATAGGAGACCTACCAGCATAACTTTCCGATAGGTGCGTCTGTCTGCGCTGTGAAAAGAACTCGACATAAAACACTCACTACACAACTTTACACTGAACACGTGTTTGATCGCGGCCGAGGCTAGCGGGTGATTATTTCCGGACGGCTCGCAGCGATCGGAAAATGGTTTCGTCGGACCACGCCTCAACGACATCACACACGGCTGCGCTGGGCGAGCCCTGCGGCGGCCTCGACCGGCCCGGCACGTGAAAGCCCGCAAATCCTGGACTCACCAGCGGCCTTCCTGGAATTGCGCAGATACGGCGCGTGGCTTCGGCCCCGCGTCTCAGCCCTTACGAAGATGTCAGGGAACACGCCTTCGAAAGCCTCATTGGACTTCGGGTCGCGTTTCGCGCCGATTACGCGGCCTGCACGGCCACCGCCCGCCCCCAGCCCCACCAAAGGGTGTGGCCGTGCATTTGGTCACGGATGCTTAGGTAATCTGCGGTTTCATGAAAGTGCCCGCGTTGTGTATGGGCCGGGTAGCCGGGCGCAGCCTTTTCTCACCTACCCCAGAGAGCGAGCGCTCGGCTACTTCGATTGAACCCTTGGATGGGCCCGACGCACCCTTGTTGGTTAAGGTGCGCCGGGCCGACCGGGCTCAAAATTCCTTTGAAAAGGAAAAATGACACCGCCACAGCCCCCGGTGCTGCCCAGACTATCCATGGCTGTTGTTTGTGTGGAGTCCCAACACCGGTTCTGTGACCAGCAACATGAAATCTGTTGCGGAAAAGACACAAAGCTTTGCGGGCTGGCACATGTTCTAAGAGAAGCACGAAGCCGTCTTGGCAATTGAGACGGCAGCATTGCCATTGATACATTCCCGTCTGGGCTATCGCTCACCGCGGGAGTATATGGCTCAAATTCAACAAGCCGCCTGTCCGGGTCAACTCCAAAGGGGTAAGTTGGCAGCGGTTTTCGCCAGTGAGTCATCGATGCCTCCCTGCAGGAGTACCTATGCCGCCCAGAAGACACCGAATGATCGCGTGAGGGGGCCAGCGATACCCGATGACGCCACACAGCCGCTAAAAACATTCTGAAGGTCACCGCCAATCTCAAGGCGGTCCAAAACCTATTGAGGCATTCTGATGTGTCCACCACGGCCAAGTACGCACACGCACTGATTGACGATGCAAGGGACGCGATGGAGGCCGGCGAAAAGTCCCGGAATAAGGGCGGCGAGGCAGCTAAACCATCGGCTACCAACGGTGAAACAGCCTAAGCGCTAACCGCGCTGCGCCACGCTCCGAGGCCCCTCCATTAGCTTTGATCAGGCTGGCGCGCAAGGCGGGCGATTTGCTCCCAATGCCGGTTCCGCCGAAACGAGGGGGCCTAGCCATCCTTCAGCGCGGCGTCCAGCAATTGCCGGCAGGCAATCAAATCCTGCAGCACGTCTTTCAGGCGCGCCACGTCCAACCCGGGTGCCAGGTCGGCCACGCCGGGGATCGCATCTTCGTCAAACTCCTCGAAGTCTTCGCCCTTGCTCCGTGCAGCCAGCCGAGAAGCCCGCCTCCGCTCCACGCCGTCATAGTCATCGTCATCGAGGTCGATGCTGGGAACCGCGTCGTCATCCTGCTCCAGAATGCTCTGCCCGATCACCTCTTCGATCGCGCCGAATGAGGCTACCGCAGACGCATCCGCCAGCCGCTGGACCGACGCGATGCCGTGTTCTTTCAAAATCCGCTGCACCCCGCGGATGGTATAGCCCTCGCCATACAGGAGGCGGCGGATACCCCGGAGCAGGTCGACATCATCGGGACGATAGTAGCGGCGGCCGCCACTCCGCTTCATCGGTTTGATCTGGGCGAAGCGCGTCTCCCAGAACCGCAGGACGTGCTGGGGGATGTCGAGATCGTCGGCGACCTCGCTGATGGTTCGGAACGCATCCGGCGCCTTGTCCAAATGCCAGCTCCTCTTGTGGCCGCCCCGGTTGAACGATTGACCTAGTCGGCGTTGCCCTCGCCGTTACCGGCGCTGTGACCGTTGATCCGCTGCTTCAGAATGGCCGACGGTTTGAACACCATCACCCGACGTGGCGAAATCGGCACCTCAGTGCCGGTCTTGGGGTTGCGGCCGATCCGCTGGCCCTTCTTGCGCACCATGAACGAGCCGAACGAAGACAATTTCACCGTCTCGCCCTTCTCAAGGCAATCGGTAATCTCCTTCAAGACCAGTTCGACAAACGCCGATGACTCCGTGCGCGACAGCCCCACCTTCTGGTAGACGGCTTCGCACAGGTCAACACGTGTGACGGTTTTTCCGGTTCCAGTCATCGCCTGCCCCAGCTCACGGCGAACAAAATATTCGTATCTGAAATTAAGAGCTTAACTACCTACGGTCAACAGCGCTCATCCATGCAATAGCATGAAAGAAGCGAGCAAAGTCCATAGATTTTTTAGCGAACCGCTTACCAGCGCACTAGCGCCGAGCCCCAGGTGAAGCCGCCGCCCATGGCTTCGAGCAGCACCAGATCGCCCTTTTTCACGCGCCCGTCCGCGACCGCAACCGAAAGCGCCAGCGGTATAGAGGCGGCCGACGTGTTGCCGTGCAGGTCGACCGTGAGCACCACCTTCTGCGGCGCAATATGAAGCTTGTGCGCCGAAGCATCAATGATTCGCTTGTTGGCCTGATGAGGAACGAACCAGTCAATGTCCTCCGCGCAGGTGCCGGTCGCTTCGAAGGCATCGACGATCACGTCGGTGATCATACCGACGGCATGCTTGAAAACGTCACGGCCCTCCATCCTGAGATAGCCGACCGTGCGGGTCGTGGACGGGCCGCCATCGACATACAATTTCGACTTGTGCCGCCCGTCGGAGCGCAGATGGGTGGTCAATACGCCGCGATCGGAGGACTTGCCGGGCTGCGGCTGCGCATCCAGCACGACGGCGCCGGCACCGTCGCCGAACAGCACGCAGGTACCGCGGTCGTTCCAGTCAAGGATTCGCGAGAAGGTCTCGGCACCGATCACGAGCGCACGCTTGAACGCGCCGTTGCGCAGGAAGCTGTCCGCGGTGGCGAGCGCAAAAATGAACCCGGAGCACACCGCCTGCAAATCGAAGGCCGCGCCGTGGTGGATGCCAAGCCCGTCCTGGACCGCGACCGCCGTGGCCGGGAAGGTGTTGTCGGGCGTCGAGGTCGCCAGCACGATCAGGTCGATCGACTGCGCGTCGATGCCGGCATTGGCAAGCGCCGCCCGCGCCGCATGGATCGCCAAATCCGAGGTGAATTCGCCCTCCGCGGCGATGTGGCGCTGCCGGATGCCGGTACGCTGCACGATCCACTCATCGGAGGTGTCTATTCGCGCCGCCAGTTCGGCATTGGTCAGGATCCTCCGCGGCAGATAGGAGCCGCAGCCGAGCACGACCGAACGTATCGCAGTCACGAGACAGCCTCCTGCGCGGTCGGCGCTGTGGGAGGCGCGTTGCCGTCGGGGTTGAGCATTTGATTGATCTTGTTGAGGAGATCGTAGCGGACCATCTCATAGCCAACGTCGACCGCATACGCAAAGCCTTCGGCGTCGGTTCCACCATGGCTTTTGACGACGATTCCGTTCAGCCCGAGCACCACACTGCCATTGGATTTCGAGGGATCGAGCTTGTCGCGCAGCGCCTTGAAGGCATTTTTGGCGAACAGATAACCGATCCTCGAACGCCAGGTCTGTGACAGCGCCGCACGCAGGAATTCGGTGATCTGGCGCGCCGTGCCTTCTGCGGCTTTCAGCGCAATGTTGCCGCTGAACCCTTCGGCGACGATGACGTCAGCGGCCCCCTTGCCGATGCCGTCGCCCTCGACGAAGCCGATATATTCGAGCTGGGGAAGGTTCATCGCCCGCAGCAACTCCGCGGCCTCGCGAATTTCCTCGCGGCCCTTGATCTCCTCGACGCCGATATTGAGCAGCCCGACTGTCGGCCGTTCGAGATTGAACAGCACACTCGCCATGGCGCTGCCCATCACCGCCAGCGCCACCAGATGATGCGCATCGCCGCCGATGGTGGCGCCGAGGTCGAGCACCACCGAATCGCCGCGCGCCGTCGGCCATATCGCCGCCAGCGCCGGCCGGTCGATCCCGGGCAGCATGCGCAGGCAAAACCGCGCCATCGCCGCCAGCGCACCGGTATTGCCGGCGGATACCGCGACGTGGGCCTCGCCCTTCTTGACGGCCTCGATGGCCAGCCACATCGACGAGTTCTTGCGGCCGCGGCGCAGGGCCTGGCTGGGCTTGTCGTGCATGCTGACGGCGACGTCGGTATGAATGACGCGGGAGACCGCCTTCAGCGCCGGATGATTGGCCAACTGCGGCTCGATCAGCGCGCGATCGCCGAACAGCAGGAATTCAGTGTCGGGGTGCCGGGTCAACGAAATAGCCGCGCCGGGAATGACGACCGATGCGCCGACATCGCCACCCATGGCGTCAAGCGCGATTCGAACCTTTTGAGGCATGAACGTCCCGGAAACCTGATCTCTTGCGGACTTGAAGCGCTCGACCGCGGGCTGAAAATCGCCACGGATAGCGGCGATCGGCGAAGCGCTACGCTGCGCCCCGGCCGGGCCGCGACAATAGCGTTTCCCCGCCCCGACACAACCTCTTGACCGCTTCCTTTTGACGGCCAAGCCGCAGCGGGGCAGATTCGGAATATGTGAATAACTCCAGTTAATTCAATGCACTAAATGAAATGCGGGCTTGTGCACGGACAGAGATTTGTTGCATTGCAAGTGTTGCAACCATCGCTCAACCACCTTTGCCACCCCTCGGCTTGCCGGGACGCTTCTTGGCAGCCGACGCGTCGACCCGCAGCGCTTTGAGCGCTGCAAACGGATGATCGTCGGGATCGGCGGCTTCCACGGGCGGCTGGAAGACCGCGTCCGGTCTGCGTGGGTAGGGATCCACGGCCAGGAACAACGCATCGGTAGCGATCCGGCCGAGATCGATCACGCCATTGATGATCGGCTCCGGCGGATCGGGAATCTCCGTGTCGCTTTCGGCAGCCTCATCGACCAGATCGGACAGATCCGGAATCTGTTCCGGTGGCGCAAAGATCAGATCGATCGGCTCGTCGATCTCGTTCTCGATCGGATCCAGCGTCACCACGCAGGTCTGTCCAATCCGCGCCCGCACATGGCCTGTGACTTGGACACGGCCTCCGCTCTTGGGCACCACATCGAGCGAAGCGCTCGCCGACAGGACTTCCCGCAAGCTCCCGACCTCTGCCATGGCCTGGCGCGCCGCCTGGTCCGCTTCGAAGTCGCGATGCAATCCTGTGTCCGGTATTTGCATCACGGTGATAGGGACGCTCCAGGGATCTGCTGTGTTCATCATGCTGATGTTTTCTGTCTATGGCTGGACCCCTGTGCCTCGGCCGGCAAGGGAAACTTCCACGCCGCACTCCGCAGCGTCGCCTCGTCGAGACCGGTCAGGCCTGCGATGGCCGCCTCGGCATAGGTGGCAAGCCGCCGCGCCGCTTCGATGCCCTCGCCGTTCAAGATGTTCTTGCAGAGCGCCAGCGCGAGCGGTTCCCTTCCCGAGGCCAAAGCGAGATCATAGGCAGCCGCCCGGCCGTAGAACGCCTCTCCAAAGGCCTGCATGCGCTTTGGAACGGTAAGGTCGCCGACGCCCATTTCCCGCAAATTGGCGTCCATATCATCGCAGAAGTGATCGAAAAGCGCCTGGGAGAGGTCCGCGCCGCCCTCGGTGGACTTAAATCGGCCTAATACCATCCACAAATGCAGCACCAGCAGATCAAAACGACCGTCAACCGTGTCCGGTACGCCCAGATCACGGTAGAATAACGGTTCTCGCGCTTGCGTCACGATCATGCCATAGATGGCCTCGATGGTGCCTCGCGAGAGTGCCCGGGGTTTCCTGAAGTGATTGAACGGCCAAAGCATTGTGGGTTCCGCAAGCGAGCCCCAAAGGTTTGCTTATTGGGTGCCCGCGCCTGTTGCAATCCAACGTTCTGCCCGGTACGTCAACGCCTCGCCCGATGCAAGGGGATGGGACCAGTTCCGCAATGATTGAGTCCAGTCAGAAAAGCCCTCCGCGCGGCCTGGCAGCGCGCTGGCGCAGCATTCGCGCCGCCGCAGCGGTCGCGTTGATGTGCACGGTACTCGGCGGCTGCGGCGAGCAGTTCCAGAAGGGTTACATCCTGCCGCCGGGCGCGCTCGAGCAAATTCCGATCGGGGCGAGTCAGGATCAGGTCCTGATCGTGATGGGGACGCCATCCACGGTCGCAACCCTGAACGGCGAGGTCTTCTATTACATTTCACAGCGCTCCGAGCGTCCGATCGCGTTCATGAACGACAAGATCATCGATCAACGCGTGATCGCGGTCTATTTCGACAAGAACCGCCAGGTCAGACGGCTTGCCAATTACGGGCTGAAGGACGGCATGATATTCGACTTCATCACACGCACCACGCCGACGTCGGGCCAGGAGATCAATTACGTGGCGCCGCTGTTCAAGGCGCTCAACGTCGGTCAGGGTCAGTAAGGCGCTCGCAAGCTCGAAGCGCCGGCGCCCGCAGGCTCGCAACCGGCAAACAGTCATTCATCTCCGAACAAAAACCCCGCGGCTCGCACCGCGGGGTTTTGCGTTTCTGTCCAGGCGTAACGCTTAAT
>JBKQRS010000593.1:0-7198 GCA_052143915.1 Bradyrhizobium sp. | reverse complement strand
GGCGGCATTCCGATCGACGTGTTCTGGCAGACCGGCAAGTTGCCCAAGGGGATGTGGATTCCCGATCAGGGCGTCGCGCCGTATCGCGGGCGCGGCTGATCCACTCGCGCTGAAGAGAAATGCGGCCCACATGGAAGGCGGATCCAATTAATAGAAAAACTCGATTGATTTGACGATTATAATCTGTTGGAATGATCAATCGGAAGCATCGATATTGGTTGGGTTAGCCGATGGAGCCCAACCCATGACCAGTCCAGCTTCGCAACCCGTTTCAGAAACCGACCTCGCAGTTTCGCTTGTCCCCCATGCCACCAGGTTCATGCCATCAGGACTGCAGGGTGCGCGCGGCAGAGCCATCCTGGCTACCCTGCCGGGCTTGCTGCTGGCGTCGGCGGTGGCGACATCCGGATATCTGCTCCGGCAGTTCCCCGGGATGACGACGTTCAGCCCGCTGATCCTCGCCATCCTGCTCGGCACAGCCTTTCATAACCTGATCGGGACGCCCGCGATCGCAAGGCTGGGCGTCACCTTCAGCCTGCGGCGCCTGCTGCGGATCGGCATCATCCTGCTCGGGCTTCAATTGACCATTACAGAGGTGATCGAGGTCGGCGGCCGCGGTATCCTCATCATCGCGGCCACGCTGGTGGCCACTTTCGCCTTTACCGTTTGGATGGGCAGATTGCTGGGTGTCGACCGCAAATTGGCGCAGCTGATCGCGGCCGGAACATCCATCTGCGGCGCCTCCGCTGTCATCGCCACCAACACGGTGACCGACGCCCATGATGAAGACGTCGCCTACGCGGTCGCCTGCGTGACCGTATTCGGGTCGGTGGCGATGTTTACGTACCCGCTCCTGCCTGCGCTTTTGCACCTCAATCCGCACGCCTTCGGGCTCTGGACCGGCGCTTCGGTTCACGAGATCGCCCAGGTCGTCGCCGCTTCCTTCCAGGGCGGAAAGGCCGCGGGAGAGTTCGGAACCATCGCCAAACTATCCCGCGTCATGCTGCTGGCACCTACCGTGATAACATTGGGCTTGATGCGAAACGCTGCGAATCAGGGTCAGGATATATCGGCGGCGTCGCGGCCGCCGATGCCGTGGTTCGTGCTCGGCTTTGTGGCGCTGGTCGGGCTCAATAGCGTGATCACCATTCCGGCCGCCCATAAGATCTGGATTGCGGCTGTCACGACCTTCCTGCTGTCCGTTGCCTTGGCGGCCATGGGACTGGAGACCGACATTCGCAAGCTGACGGCAAGAGGCTTTCGACCCGCGCTGCTGGGTGCGCTGGCCTTCCTCTTCATTGCAAGCTTCAGCCTTGCGCTCATCAAGCTCATTGGATAGCAGCTCATGACCCTGGAGCAGCTTCGCATCTTCGTTGCGGTTGCGGAAAAACAGCACGTCACGCAGGCAGCGGGCGAACTGAATCTCACCCAATCGGCGACGAGCGCTGCCATCGCAGCGCTCGAAGCCCGTTACGGCATCAAGCTGTTCGATCGCATCGGCCGGGGTGTCGTGCTGACGCAGACCGGCCGCGATTTCCTGATCGAGGCCCGTGCGGTGCTGGCGCGCGCCAGCGCCGCGACGCAGGTCCTCAACGATCTGGCCGGGTTGAAACGCGGTTCGTTGACCATCGCCGCGAGCCAGACGGTCGGAAACTATTGGCTGCCGGGCCGCATCCACACCTTTCACACCGCCTATCCCGGCGTTGATCTGCACCTCACCATCGCCAATACCGAGCAGGTCGCGCGCGCGGTTCTTCAGGGAAGCGCCGATCTTGGGTTTGTCGAAGGGGATGTCGACGACGCCTTGCTCGCGGCCAGAAAGATCGACGGGGATTCGCTGATCGTGGTCGTTGGCGCAAAACACCCGTGGACCAGCCGAACAAGGATCTCACCGAAGGATTTGCCGACAACCGCCTGGGTGCTGCGGGAGCGTGGCTCCGGCACAAGGTCGATGTTCGAGGCGGCGCTTCGGCATTCCGGAGTCAAGTTGTCCGACCTTCGGATCGCGCTGGAACTCCCCTCCAACGAAGCCGTCCGCAGCGCCGTCGAAGCCGGTGATGCCGCCACCGCGATTTCGGATCTGGTCGCGGCTCAATCGATTGCCGCCAAGACCCTGCACCGCGTCAGGTTCGATCTGCCACGGCGCTCATTCTACGTGTTGCGGCACAGGGAGCGGCATACCAGCCGCATCGAACAGGCCCTGCTCAGATCGCTCCACATTTAGGCTATTCAACCGCCAGGTCCGCTCCGTCGGTCTGGCGCAAGCGTCCCTTGGCGCTGCTGCGCGAACCTTCCGCAGGGACTTGAACGCCGGCGGCCGCCAGGCCCCAAAGCGGCATGTTGTTGTAGACGCTCTCATGGGCGCCATCCTTCACAAGATAGGTCTCATGCCAGATGCCGACGTCGCCGTTCGACGCGATCTTGCGATTGAAATCGCGCCAGGCAGGCAAGTGGGCCAGCGATCGGTCGGAGGCATAAGCGTGAAGCTGCTCAAAACTTCGCCAGTACTGGATCACGAGAATATTCGGGAAGCCGAAGACCGTGCGCGCATGCAGCAGTCCAAGCTCGGGCCGCTTGGCGAGTTCAATCAGCATCCTCGGCATCGCCGAGGCCACCGGTATCCACTTCCAGAACTTCCACCATCTGTTCGCGCGCATCCCGATCAGGAAGACGACAAAATCGCCGTCGAGCTGAGCGGTCACCCGCGCGGGAATTATTTGCGACATTGGTTGAATCTCCTTGGCTGCAATCAATTCAACACGTCAGTATGCCCTCGCCCATGGAGGCCTTGAGGGCCGGGAAGTCCGACAAGGGCGCACGCATGGAACTGACGTCTGACATCGTCGACTTCACAAGACGCGACCTTTGCCTGCTCGGCAAGACCAAGCCGGTCCTGCTGACCGGAACGACGGGCCCTGCCGTCATCGTCATCCACGAGATCTATGGTTTTACCCCTACCCTTGCGCGGTTTTGCCGCTGGGTCCGAGATGCGGGATTCCGTGTCTATGCGCCGATCCTGTTCGGCGAACCGGATGCGGGTAACGTCGAACAACCTTCCACCACGCGTGTTCTTTCGCTTTGTATTTCGCGTGAGTTCACGATCCTGAGAGCCAACAGGTCCAGCCCGGTGACGGATTGGCTGCGCGCCCTCGCGCGTCTCGCCCATGCAGAATGCGATGGCCCGGGCGTCGGAGCCATAGGCATGTGTGTGACGGGTGGTTTTGCGCTCTCCATGGCGCTTGACCCGGTCGTGCTGGCCTCGGTTCTCGCCCAACCCGGCCTGCCGGCCCTCAGCCCGTCCGCCCTTGATATCGCACCCTCCGATCTCGCGCGGGTGCAGGAACGCACCCGCCACGGACTGGAGCTGCGCGGCTATCGCTTTGAAAGCGACACGCTTTGCCAAGGGTCGCGCTTTGCGACCTTGCGCAAAGCGTTCGGCGCGGCCTTTGCCGGCACTGAACTGCCCGACAGCGCCGGCAACCCTGCCGGCATGAAAGCTCGGGGAAAGCCGCCGCATTCGGTCTTCACCGGCGACCTTATCGATGCGGCGGGCCAACCGACACGCGCCGCGGTGGATGAGGTGATCGCCTTTTTCCGCCGGGCTTTGCGGGAACCCCAGCCAGCAGCGTGAACGCCATCGCAGGACGACAGCGGCCTAGGTAGCGCCTGCGTCGGCGGGCCTCGTCTGGCGCAGCAGCCGCGCGCAGGCAAAGCCGAGCGCGGTGATGATGACGGCGCTGGTCAGCAAGGTCGGTACCTTGCCGACGGTCTGAATTCCAAACCCGTATGCGATCGGACCGACGGTCTGGCCCATGAAAAAGAAGAACGAATGCAGCGACAGCGCGGTGGCGCGGGCTTCCACCGAGAGTTCGCTGGCGAATACCTGCAAGCATCCGTGGATCATGTAAAAGCCCCAGCCCATGAACAAAAGGCTGGTCGCCTGAAATCTCCAGCCGGGGCCGAACGCAATGGCCACCAGTTGCAGGCCGACGAGCGACGCGCCCGTGATCATCATGCCCCTGACGCCAAGCCGGGGCAGAAAGCGGGAGACGGTCATCGTGTAAAAGAGGCCGCCGACAGCGAATCCGGCGATGACGATGCCTGCGATCGACAGGCGGGTTTCGCCGAGCTCGAACAGAAACGAGGCAAGGTAGGGAAACAATCCAAGCACGCAGCAGCCTTCGATGAAGACCGCGGCGTAACAAAGCGCATTCGGATTGGCGAAGATGGTGCGATAGCCATGCCGAAGCGTCGAGAAATTCGTTCTTGGGGCGTGCGCCAGCGCCGCGCCGCGAAAGCCGATGACCACCGCGGCCGAAGCTGCGATCACCAGGGCACCGAGCACCGCGAGCACGCCGCGCCAGCCCAGGAAGTCGCCGATAACCCCGGAAAACGAGGCACCAAGCAGATTGCCGGTCATGGAGCCCGCCAGCGTGCGCCCGATCGCGACCTGACGCTTCTCGGAAGCCACCAGGTCACTGGTCAAACTCAGCGCGACCGGAAAGACGCCGCCAGAGCCGACGCCAGCGAGAATGCGCGTCGCGAACAGCATCGGAAACGACGTCGAGATCGCGCCAAGAATGTTGGCAAGGCCCAGCAGCACCAGGCACACGATCATCAGCCGCGCCTTGCCGAACATATCCGCCGCCGCGCCGAGCACGGGTTGTATGATCGCAAAGGTGAAGGCGAACACCGCGGCGAAACTTGCAGCGGCGGCGATGCTCACGCCAAATTCGTCGGCGATGTGCGGCAGCACCGGATCGAGCGCGCGGGCCGACAGGCTGGCCGCAAACGTCGCGATCGCAATGATGTTGATGGCCGGCGGCATGCGCCCGTGCGGCCACAGTCCGCTCTGCGGCATCAGCGCGCTACGTTCTTTTCAAGTTTCTTGGCGATTCCGTCGAACGCCATCAGGGTCCGCACCAGACTCTCGAACTCGCGCAGCGGCACCATGTTTGGACCATCGGAAGGCGCATGGTCGGGATCGGGATGGGTTTCGATGAAAACCCCGGCGACGCCGACCGCGACCGCGGCGCGTGCCAGAACCGGCACAAATTCGCGCTCGCCGCCTGACGAGGCGCCCTTGCCGCCGGGTTGCTGCACCGAATGGGTGGCGTCGAAGATCACGGGCGCGCCGGTCGTGCGCGCCAGGATCGGCAGCGCCCGCATGTCCGAGACCAGCGTGTTGTAACCAAACGACGCACCACGCTCGGTGACCAGCACGTTCGGATTACCGGCGCCGGTGATCTTGGCGACGACATTGGCCATATCCCACGGCGCCAGGAATTGCCCCTTCTTGACGTTGACCACCTTGCCGGTTGCGGCTGCCGCCAGCAGCAGATCGGTCTGCCGGCACAGGAACGCGGGGATCTGCAGGACATCGACCGCTTGCGCCACTTCCGCGCATTGCGCGGCCTCGTGGACGTCCGTGAGCACCGGCAAGCCCAGCGATGAGCGTATCTCGGCAAAGATCGGCAGCGCCTGGGTTAGCCCGATGCCGCGCGCTGCGGACGCGCTGGTGCGATTGGCCTTGTCGAATGAGGTCTTGTAGACGAGGCCGATCTTCAGGCGGCCTACGATCTCCTTCAGCGCACTGGCCACCTCGAGCGCATGCGCGCGGCTCTCGAGCTGGCACGGGCCCGCGATGAGCGAAATCGGCAGGTGATTGCCGAATGCGACCGACCCCGCGGAGACGACCGGCGATGCTGAAAGACTGGCGTTCAAGACGTTTCCCTTTTTGGGCGCCCGTGACCATGCCGGGCGGCGGCGACCGGATCAACCCCTGCACACACATTCGCCAAAGTGGTTAGCGGCTTTGGCCTCGCAATCAGGTTTGCGCGCATGGCGTAGCCTGATCCGCGCTGGAATACGCCCTCAATATCCATGCGGCCTCGTATATCAGGGTTGTGCGTGCCCCAGGGGTGGCGGTTGCGGCCATCGGCCGTAAAATCCGGCGCTGACGTCGAATTCCGCTGCTGTGTCGACATCACGCAGTGCGTGCAAGATGTGGTCGAGACAGCAGGGATCCGGCGAAACCGGATCCCTCCAGGTCGCGGTCACTTCACCGCCGAGAATGCGGTCGGCACCAGCAATTGACTGACGATGTTGCCCACAATCTGGCCGTCGGCCTCGGTTTGCGCGCGCGCAGTGATCCAGTCGGGATCGGTCTGAAAGGCCGTCCACTTCTTCTCGCGCTCCGCCAGCGACTCCCAGGCGAGCAGATAGGTCAGCTCCTGATTGGATTCGCCGATCAGCGTGGTGAAGAAGCCGGCCTGCCGGATCCCGTGTTTCTCAAACAGCTTCAGCGTGATGGTTTCAAAGCGTTTCAGCAGTGCCGGCAGCCGGCCCGGCACACAGCGATAGACGCGGGTTTCATAAATCATCGGCGTAACTCCCTGATCTCTCTTCCATGCGATGATGGGGATCGTTTTGTCGCAACAATCGGCGCGCCCGTCAAAGGCCGCCGATGCATGGCATCAAACCAGCCGCGACTGCACCATCGCCGCCTCGACGAAGGAGGCAAACAGGGGATGAGGCTCGAAGGGACGCGACTTCAGTTCGGGGTGGAACTGGACCGCGATGAACCAGGGATGGTCTTCGTATTCGATGATCTCTGGCAGCACGCCGTCCGGCGAAAGGCCAGAGAAACGCAAGCCATGCTGCTCGAGCCGATCCTTGTAGGCGGTGTTGACCTCATAGCGGTGGCGGTGGCGCTCCGAAATCTCGGTGGCGCCGCCATAGACCCTGGAGACCCGGCTGCCGCGCTTGAGTACCGCGGGATAGGCGCCAAGCCGCATGGTGCCGCCGAGATCGCCGTGTTTTGACCGCTTCTCGAGCTCGTTGCCCCGCAGCCATTCCGTCATCAGGCCAACGACCGGCTCGGACGTCGGACCGAACTCCGTGGAATTCGCCTCCGATATGCCGACCAGATTACGCGCGGCCTCGATGACCGCCATCTGCATCCCGAAGCAGATGCCGAAATAGGGAACGTCGCGCTCCCGGGCGAACTGCGCCGCGCGGATCTTGCCCTCGGCGCCGCGCTGGCCGAAGCCGCCGGGCACCAAGATGCCGTTGACGTGCTCAAGGAACGGCGCAGGATCCTCGTTCTCGAAGACTTCGCTCTCGATCCAGTCGAGATTGACCTTGACCTTGTTGGCGATGCCGCCGTGCGACAGGGCCTCGATCAGCGATTTATAGG
>JBKQRS010000592.1:0-3459 GCA_052143915.1 Bradyrhizobium sp. | reverse complement strand
CCGGGCTCGAAGCCGCCGACCTCGTGATACGTCACTTTGTTTTCCGATTCGAACGCCCGGACGGTGGGAATCTGGCCCGGCAACCCGAGTTCCGTCCAACGCGCGGCGACCTTGTCATAGACGTTCTTGCGCAGCGTGGTGCGCTTAGAAAAGACCGGAAGGTGGCGGTGCTCCTTGCAGGCGTTGATCAGCGCCTTCGACCCATAGGGCCGCTTTTCCGGAGGGTTCTGAGTCGGATCGAGCCACGTGCTCCAGGTGTTGCGCAGGATGTCGATGTCGTCGATCGGATTGCAGCGGCTCGCCATCGCCCAGATGACCTGGTCCATGTCGGTCGGGTCGATGTCCTCGTCTACGGCGATGATCCATTTGGTGTAATAGGCCCCGCCGGGAACCTGGGCCGCCAACGCCAGCGCCTGCGCCGCGTGGCCGGCGTAGCGCTGTTCCAGGCTGATCACGGTCATGCCGAAGCCACCGGCTGCGGCGGGATGGGAATAGACGCCCTGAATGCCGGGGATGCCGAGCTTGTCGAGATCGTCCCAGATCTTGGCCGAGCGGATGACGGAGAAGAAACCGCTCTGCTCGCAGGACGGATAATCCGCCATCAAGGCGTTGGTCAGGATCGGTTGCGAGCGGTAGTGCACCGCCGTGATGTCGATGAGCGGACAGCCCGCTTCGGGCCGGCCGTAATAGCCGGGGAACTCGCCGAACGGCCCTTCGGCCTTCACCGAGTTGGGGCGGATGACGCCTTCGATGACCAGCTCCGCGTTGGCGGGTATCAGCAGATCGGTCGTCTTGCCGCGCACGACCGGTATCGGCTCCCCCTTGATGCCGCCGGCATACTCGTACTCGGAAACGTTCTTGGGAAAGGTCTGCGAGCCGACCAGCATGAACAGGGGATCGATGCCCCAGGCGGCCGCGACCGCGATCGGCTTGCCCTGCTGCCAGGCCCGGGTGATGTGCAGGCGCGCATCCTTGCCGGGTGATAGGTAGAGGCCGACTTGCGACTTGCCCTGCATCATCATCCGGTAAGTGCCGATATTGAGATAGCCGCTGTCGGGATCGCGCGTGATCACCGCATCGGCGGTGCCGGCATAGCGGCCGCCGTCAAGCGGCCAATGACGCGGGATCGGCAACTGGTTCAGATCGATGTTTTTGCCCGTGATGGTATTTTCGTAAACTGGTGCCTTGGCCGCATTCACCTCGCGCGGCGGCAGGCGAAGCTTGAGCTTGTCCTTCACCCGCCGGATCAACTCGACCGTCGGCGTGTCCGCCGGCTCTTCCAAGGTGAGCGCGACGCGCTTCACGCTCGGGCCGATAACGTTCCACAGCATCTTGGCGCCGATCGGGCTGCCGTCGAAGCCGCGCGGACGTTCGAACAAGACCGCCGGCGAAGGTTGCTGCTTGGCAACGAGATAGGAGATCGCGCTCATCTCCTCGTCGCGGTCAACCGGCTGCCGCACGCGCACCAGCTCGCCGAGTTGCTCGACCCGCGACAGCCATTCGCGCAGATCCTGAATCGGTTTTCTCGCGGTCGCTTTCGACACCTCGGCCTTATTCAAGCCGACGCGGGATAAATCGACTATCTTGTTCATCGCGAACGCCTCTCTTGCCGGATTACGGGAATTTGCAGCGCGTGAGCCGGTTCACGCGCCACGGTCTTTGTCCGGCTGCTGCCGCACGGTCGCAATTCAACCGACATTCCCCCGATCACCGGTCGTTGGACCGGCCGATCGACCGCCGGGCATTCTTTACGCAGCGCTCTTGGCCGTCAAGCCGGTTTTGCCGGATATTCCTCGACCGCCCGAATGCGCCGGACCAATCCCGGCATCGTCGATCCCGCGTAACATATTGATCGATTGATAAAATATTACGCTCCCGGGATTGGCGGGGACATCAGCCATGCTCCACGGAGTAAAAGCGCTTCGAATCAAGGTTTCCCCGCCGCGCTCTTCAGCAGATCGGACAGTTTTTGGCCGGCATCGGCCAGGGTTTCCCTCGGGAAAATCGCCTTGGTTGCGATCAAGCGGCGGAGTGCCGACATCTCGCGGCCGTTGTTGACGGTGATGGCGGCGGCAATCCGGCGGTCGGGGCCAAGGCCTATGACCGTGAATTGATTCGAAGCCGGATCGCCGCGAACCACCAGATCCAAACCCGGTTCGACCAGCCCCAGCATTTGGATATTGCAGTCGTATTGGTCGGTCCAAAGCCACGGTATTTCGGCATAGGGCTCGTTCGTGCCCAGCATCGCGCGCGCAACGGCGGCCGCCTGGTTGAGCGCAACCTGCCATGATTCCACCCTGATCGCGCGGCCGAGCAGCGGATTATGGTGATGCGTCACGTCGCCGGCCGCGAAGATATCCGGATCGCTCGTGCGTCCATATTGATCGACGCGGATTCCGTCATCGATCTCGAGACCCGCCGCCTCGGCCAAGGCGGTGTTGGGCTGGGCGCCGATCCCCGCGATGACGATATCGCAGTTATGCTCGGCGCGTTCGGTCCTCACCAAGACGCGGCCGTTTTGGCCCGCTTCCATGCTCTTCAGCCGCGAATCGAACTCGAACTTGACCCCGTGCTTTTCGTGGAGTGTCCGGACAAAATCGCCGATCAGCGGCGGCAGGGCGCGGGCCAGAAGGCGCGGCGCCGCTTCCAGCACCGTCACGTGGGACCCGAGCTGGGTTGCGGATGCGGCCAGCTCCAATCCGATGAAACCGCCGCCGATCATCACGATTTCGGCGCCCGGCGTCAGCACCTCCCTGATCCGCTCGGCGTCGTTCAAACTCCGTAAATAATAGACCCGGGTGCCGCCAGGAATGGGTGGCAGAACCCGATAACGGCATCCGGTGGCCAAAAGCAGCCGTCCATACGGCACCTTTTCGCCGTTGGCGAGTTCGACCAGCTTTGCCGATCGATCGATGCACATGGCCGCGCATCCGAGCTTCAGACCGATGCGGTGTTCCGCGAAGAACGATTCGGGCTTGAGATAGAGCTGAGCCGCGCTGAGCCGGTCGGTGAGGTAGGCCTTGGACAGGGGAGGGCGCTGATAGGGCAGGTGGGATTCCTCGCCGATCAGCAGGATATCGGCGTCGGACGCGTGCTGGCGCAATATCTCCGCCGCGCGGATGCCCGCGGGTCCGGCGCCGACGATCACGAAAGGTCCGGAGACGGTCATGTCCATCGCCCGTTGGAATGGGTGATCCGGCTAAAGCGGCGTCTAATGAAGGTGGACGTAGCTGTAATCCACGGGAAGATTGTTGATGCCGCGGTCGGGCGGGGCAATCCACCCCGCCATCTTGCCGGGCTCGATCACCCGTTGCATCAAGCTGCGGATGAAGGCCTTGTCGGAATCGGACGGAAGCCATCCCGGCAACTGCTGGTTCCAGTGCTCGGATGAGACGATCTTGCCCGCCGGATCCACGAACTTGCCCACCCACACGCCGATATTCCGGCGGAAGTGCGGGC
>JBKQRS010000591.1:0-12730 GCA_052143915.1 Bradyrhizobium sp. | reverse complement strand
TGCTTCGCTTCGCTCGCAATGACGAATCTCGGCACGGCCGGCATCTTCTAAGACAAGAGTAACAACCATGGCGATCACACTGTCAGCTTCCGACGTTCCCTCGGCCCCGCTCGCGGCGCGGCTGTCGCCGGCGCAGGTCTGGGGCATCGTGATGGTGACGCCTTACCTGCTCGTGTTCCTGGCGTTCGTGGTCTATCCGGTCGGCTACGGGCTGTGGCTGGCGCGCGCGCCTTCGAACTATGTCGCGCTCTATCACGACCCGATCTTCGCGCGCGCCGCGGTCAATACGCTGATTTTTCTCGTCATCGGCATCAATTTCAAAATGCTGGTCGCGCTGTTTCTGTCCGGCTTCTTCGTGCAACAGCGTGCCTGGATCAAATGGCTGTCGGTGCTGTTCATCCTGCCCTGGGCGGTGCCGTCGATCCCGACCATCCTCTCGGTGCGCTTCATGCTCAATCCGGAATGGGGCATGGTCAACCAGCTGATCTTCCGCTTCACCGGCGAGGACGGGCCGAACTGGCTGAACGATCCGGCGGTGGCGCTGGCGATGGCGATCGGCGTCCACATCTGGAAGTCGCTGCCGTTCTGGACGCTGATCCTGATGACCGGCAGGCTCGCGATCTCGCAGGACCTGTTCGAGGCGGCCGAGGTCGACGGCGCGAGCTGGTGGCAGAAATTCCGCTTCATCACCTGGCCGTCGATGCAGACGCTCTACATCACCTGCACGCTGCTTTCGATGATCTGGACGCTGGGCGACTTCAACAGCGTCTATCTCTTGACCGGCGGCGGGCCCGCCGATCTCACCCATGTGCTGGCAACGCTCGGCATCCGGTATCTGCGGCTCGACCAGTTGTCGCTCGCGATGGCCTCGATCGTCTGCGCGCTGCCGCTGGTGGCGCCGCTGATGTATTTCATGATGAAACGGTTGTCGCGATGAAGCTCCCCACCTTACGTGAAGTCGGCACCGAAGCCCGGCTGCTCCTGATCGGCATCCCCGTGTTCATCTGGACCATGATTCCGATCTACCACATGTTCGTGTTCGCGATCTCGCCGAAGGAGGACGCGTTCTCCGGCAAATTGTGGCCGACGCATCCGACGCTGCACAATTTCCACATCGTGTTTTACCAGCAGCACTATTTCCTGCGGGATTTCTGGGTGCAGTTCTGGAATTCGGTCGTGATCGCGGCAGCCGCCGGCGCGCTGACGCTGGTGATCGCGACCGCCGCGGCGTTCTCGATCTCGCGGCTGCGCGTGCCCGGCGGCCGGATCGTGATGAATCTGGCGCTGTTCACCTACTTCATTCCGGCGGCGTTCCTCGCCGTGCCGATGTACCGGACCATGGGCAATTACGGCCTGCTCAACACGCACCTCGCGCTGATTCTCGCGATGGTGACCATCGCCTCGCCCTACGCGATCTGGGTCCTGAAACAGGCCTCCGACAAGCTGCCGGTGGAGCTCGACGAGGCCGCGATCATGGACGGCGCCACGAGTTTGCAGATTTTCCGCCTGGTCTATTTGCCGCTGATGATGCCGTCGCTGGTCGCGATCGGCACCTATGCGTTATTGTTGGCCTGGAACGAATATCTCTACGCCTTCCTGCTGCTGTCGAACGACAAGGAGATCACCCTGCCGGTCGCGCTCGGCAACTTCCTCTCCGCCGACGATTCGCCGTGGGAACTGTTAATGACCACCGGCTTCATCTACGCGCTGCCGCCGGCCGCGATCTACTACGCCTTCAAGCGCTACATGGTGGGCGGGCTGACGGCGGGTGCCGTGAAGTCGTGATGGGGAAAACGAAGCCAACACCGGCGTCGAAACCAACACCGCTGTCATCGCCCGACTTGATCGGGCGACCCAGTATTCCAGAGACCGCTGATAGAGCCGCGAGGCCGCGGCGTACTGGATGCCCCGCTTTCGCGGAGCATGACAGGGAGTATGCGTGTCGATGCGGCCAACGCCATCACGGCCTACAACGGCGCGGCGCTCTTGCCGTGGTCGTTCGACAACTTCGACGCCGCCGAGGCGACCACGATCACCACCGCGATCAGGCCGACCACCAGCGTGCAGATGGCGTTGATTTCCGGCTTCACGCCGAGCCGCACCTCCGAATAGATCCGGATCGGCAACGTCGACGAACCCGGCCCCGTCGTGAAGCTCGCGATCACGAGATCATCGAGCGACAGCGTGAAGGCGAGCATCCACCCCGCCACGATCGAGGGCAGGATCAAGGGCAGCGTCACCGACAGGAACGCGCGCGCGGGATCGCAGCCGAGATCCATCGCCGCCTCCTCGAGGCTGCGATCGAGCGAGGTGAGGCGCGACTGCACCACGACCGCGACGAAGCACATGGTCAGCGTGGTGTGGGCGATGGTGACGGTCCAGAAGCCGCGCTCGGCGTTGACAGCCACGAACAACAAGAGCAGCGACAGCCCGGTGATGACTTCGGGCATCACCAGCGGCGCATAGAGCATGCCGGAAAACAGCGTCCGCCCCCGAAAACCCGCGCCGCGCAACAGCGCCACCGCGGCGAGCGTGCCGAGCAGTGTCGCGAGCGTCGCCGAGGTCGCCGCCACGCGCAGGCTCATCCAGGCGGCATCGAGCATGGCGCTATCGTCGAACAGTTCCGTGTACCAGCGCAGCGACCAGCCGCCCCACACCGTCACCAGCCGCGAGGCGTTGAACGAATAGATCACGAGGATCACGATCGGCAGATAGAGAAACAAAAGCCCCAGCGCCAGCGCAGTGAGGTTGAAGCGGGAGAGTCTTGTCGACGCGCCGGCCATCACCGCGCCTCCAGCTGCCGGCGCTGCATTCGCTCGTACAGCAAGAGCGGCGCCAGCAGCAGCAACAGCAGCACGACCGCGGCGGCGGACGCCACCGGCCAGTCCTTGTTGGTGAAGAATTCCAGCCAAAGGGTCTGGCCGATCATCAGGGAGTCGGAACCGGCCAAGAGATCGGGAATCACGAATTCGCCGACGATGGGAATGAAGCAGAGCAGCGCGCCGGCGGCGACGCCCGGCAGCGACAGCGGAAACGTCACCAGCCAGAACGCGCGGGCCGGGGACGCGCCGAGATCGCCGGCCGCCTCCAACAGCGCCGGGTCCATTTTGGCGAGCGTCGCGTAAAGCGGCAGGATCATGAACGGCAAATAGGAGTAGACGATGCCGAGATACATCGCACTGTCGGTGGAGAGCCACACCACCGGCGCGGAGACCAGATGCAGCGCAAGCAGGATCTGGTTGAGCAGGCCGTCATGCTGCAGGATGTTGATCCAGGCATAGATGCGGATCAGGAACGAGGTCCAGAACGGCACGATCACCAGCATCATCGCCACGCTCTGGAAGCCGCGCGGCAGCCGCGCCATGCCATAGGCGATCGGGTAGCCGATCAGCAGGAGGATCGAGGTCGAGACCGATGCGACCACGAGGCTGCGCAGATACGACAGGACATAAAGGTCGTCGGAGAGGAGGAGTTTGAAATTATCGCCCGAGAGCGCGGCGAACGCGGCCCTGATCGCTTCCCAGCCTTCGGTGAGGTCGAACACCGGCGTATAGGGCGGCTGCGCGATCGCGGTCTGCGACAGGCTGATCTTGAGGACAAAGGCGAACGGCACCAGAAAGAACAGCGCCATCCACAGATAGGGTGCGATGGCGGCGAGCCGCGCCGGGCGCGTGAAGATGGAGGGCCCGCTCATTGCTCCAGCACCATGCAATCGTCGGGCGTGAACCACGCCACCACGCGCTGGCCGGGGCTATAGGCGTCGAGATCGAGCCGCGCGGTATTGGCCATCGACGAGCACAGCACGGCGCCGCTGTCGAGCTTCACCTTGTAGGAGGTCACGCCGCCGAGGTAGCTGACATCGGTCACGGCCCCCTCCAGCCGGTTGATCGCGTGGGTATCGTCCGAGACAGGTCCACGGCGCGACAGCTTGACCTTCTCGGGACGGATCGCGACGCAGACGGTGGTTTTCGCGATCGGCTGGCGCGGCTCCGCGACATAGATGGTTCCGGCGTCGCGCGTCGCGATCACCAGCCGCGGCGCCATCGCCACTCGACTGCCCTCGCGCGGCTCGATCTGTCCCTCGAACAGATTGATGTCGCCGACGAACTCGGCGACCCAGCGCGAGCGCGGCGCTTCGTAGAGTTCGCGCGGGGTCGCAACCTGTTCGAGACGCCCCGAATCCATCACGCCGATCCGCCCTGCCACTGTCATCGCCTCTTCCTGATCGTGGGTGACGATGATGAAGGTCAGGCCAAGGCGCCGCTGCAGTTCCATCAGTTCGAGCTGGGTGCTTTCGCGCAGCTTCTTGTCGAGCGCGGCCAGCGGCTCGTCGAGCAGCAAAACCTGAGGACGCCGCGCCAGCGAACGCGCCAGCGCCACGCGCTGCTTTTGACCGCCGGAGAGCTGATCGGGCTTGCGTTTCTCGAGGCCCTCCAGCTTGACCAGCGCCACCATTTCGGCGACGCGGGTATCGATCGCGGGACGCGCCATGCCGGCACGCCTGAGCCCGAACGCGATATTGTCCCGCACGCTGAGATGGGGGAACAGCGCGTAGTTCTGGAACATCATGTTGACCGGACGCTCATGCGGCGGGATCTGGGCGATGTCCTTGCCGCCAAGCAGGATACGGCCTTCGTCCGGCGTCTCGAAACCGGCCAGCATCCGCAGCAGCGTGGTCTTGCCGCAGCCGCTTGGACCCAGCAGCGCGAAAAACTCCCCGGCGCGGATGTCGAGCGAAAGCCCGTCCACGGCGCGGAAGACACCGAATTTCTTCACCACCGCGTCGATGCGCAACAGCGGCGTGTCGGCCGCGGCTTTCGGTTCGGATTTTGGTTCGGGTTTTGGCGAATCCGCGTCCATTGCGGCTTTCGCTGCTTCCTCGGTCATGATGCCAGCCTGCCCCATCGTTGCCGCAAGCTAGCGGCGGAACAGTTTTGGCTCAACCGCGATGCTGTGGATGACCGCATTATTGTCGGCCCGTCATGCGACCGTCGCCATGAACGCGGCCAGCGCGTCACGATCCGCAGGCCCCATGGTCAGGCCGAGTTTCGAGCGCCGCCACAGAATGTCGTCCGGAAAACGCGCCCATTCGTGTGCCATCAGATAGCGCACTTCCGCACCCGTCAGTTCCGGACCGAAGGCCGGTCCCAGATCGGCCCGGACCCCGGCGTCCCCGAGCACAGAATCAAGGCGCGAGCCATAGGCCGAGACCAGGCGACGGGCCTGATCCTCGGTCAGGAATTTCCAGCGTTCGCGCGCGCGCTCGACCTCCGTCTCGAATTGCTCGTGCGGAAAATCGCCGCCCGGCAGCGCCGCATCAGCGGTCCAGCGCGGCGACATCGGATAGAACGGCGTCAGCCGGGAGACGGCGCGCTCGGCGCGCAGCCGCGAGGTCGTGACGTCGCCGCCGAAGATCGTCAAGAGCGGCGCCTTGCCGCGCCGCGCGTCCAACGTCATTGCACCATCGCGCGCAAGCCGCCTGCCAGCGGGGTGCACGGCCATGTTGGCGCCGGACACGGTCCTGATCACGTCGGAGGGATCGACCCGCTCGCGGAAATACCGGTTGGCCGCGTCACAGAGATAGGCGACGTCGTCGGCACCCACCGACACCGCAGCGGGATCGCCCCTGAACCGGTTCGCAACGGTGCCGATCAGCGTGAAATCGCGCTGATAGGGACTGGCGAAGATCAATCGCCGGTCACGGTTCTGGAAAACATAGACATTGTCGGTCTCGAACAGGCGCCTGACGATGATCTGGCTCATCTTGATCATGGCAGCCCGCGGCGGCGGCATGCGCAGGACGGTTTCCGCGACCGAGGCGGTCCAGGCGCCCGACGCGTTGGCCAGCGACCTCGCCGTGATCACCCGCCGACGACCGCGATCGATCACCGCGAGCCGCCAGATATCGAGCCGGTCGGCGCGAACGCAGCGCGCGCCGGTATGGATCGTGGCGCCCCGCTCCGCGGCATCGACGGCATTGGCGATCACCAGCCGCGAATCGTCCACCAGGCAATCGGAATATTCGAACGCGGTGCCGAACGGCCGCTTCAGCGCATTGCCGATCGGATGGTGCGTGACATCGATCGTTGCCGACGCCGGCAGGCCACTCCGCGGAGCGAGCCGGTCATAGAGCAACAGCCCCAGCCGCAGCAGCCACGGCGGACGCTCGTCGGAATGCGCCGGGATCACAAATCGGGCCGGACGCACCAGGTGCGGCGCGATCCGCATCCAGATGTCACGCTCGGCCAATGCCGCGCGCACGCGCCGAAACGCCTTCCGTTCCAGCACCCGGAGATCGCCATGGATGAGCCTAGGCGTGGCGCACGATGCGGCGCCGCCGAGGTCGCCCTGCTCGAGCAGGATAACCCTGAGACCGCGCCCCGCGGCGTCGCGGGCAACGCTGACGCCATTCAAACCGCCGCCGATGATCGCAAGGTCGCAATCCGCCATGCGCTAGCTATAGCGTTTTCGAGCGAAGCCTGTCCCGCGCTTGATGCGGGATGGGCACCGGTTCGCGTCAAGAAAACGCCGTCAAGACCGGAAAGACCTAGCCGGTCTTGCGCGCGGGCTCCACGGCATTGCCGTCGCCGCGGCCGACCAGCGCGGCGTATTGTCCGATCGGCAGGGGTTTGCCGATAAAGTAGCCCTGCACCGCGTCGCAGCCCTGCTCGGCGAGGAAACTGAGTTGCTCCTGGGTTTCCACGCCCTCGGCGACGATCGACATTTCGAGGCCGTGGCCGAGGCCGATGACCGCCCGGACGATCGACGCCGATTGCGGATTGCGCCCGAGATTCATGACGAAAGCGCGATCGATCTTGATCTTGTCGAATGGAAACGCCTGCAGGTAGCTCAGCGAGGAATAGCCGCTGCCGAAATCGTCCATCGAGATGCGCACGCCGAGCGCCTTCAACCGCCGCAGCAGTGCCAGGCCACGGTCAAAATCCTCGATCAGCACGCCCTCGGTGATCTCAAGCTCCAGCCGGCCCGGCGCGAGGCCGGTTTCGAGCAGTATCGAATGCACGAGGCTGACGACGTCGCCGTGCATGAATTGCGCCGGCGACAGATTGACCGCGATTTGCAGCGGCATCGACCAGGAGGCGGCCTCACGGCAGGCTTCGCGGAGGATCCATTCGCCCATTTCGACGATCAGGCCGCTCTCTTCCGCCAGCGGGATGAAATCGGAAGGCGGGACGAAGCCGCGCACCGGATGCAACCATCGCGCCAGCGCCTCGAAGCCGATGACCTCGTTGTCGCCGACGGTCTGGCGCGACAGCGCCTGCGGCTGATAGTACAGCGAGAGTTCGCCGTTCCGGATCGCGTTCGACAGATCCTGGTGCAGCACGCGGCGGTCGCGAATCTGCTGGTCCATCTCGGGTTCATAGATGCTGATCGAGCCGCGCGATTTCGCCTTGGCGCGAAACAGTGCCGCACCGGCGTTCGCAAGCAGGGAGGCCGCGTCGGCGCCATTGTGCGGGAAAATCGAGATACCCGTGGTCACGCCGGTGCGAACCGATTTGCCATCGATCAGGAATTCCTTGGCCAGCGTTTCAGCAAGCTGTTCGGCCAGCAGCATCCCGACGACGGGCTGCTTGCCGTCGATGATCAATCCGAACTCGTCGCCGGAAAGCCGCGCCACGACCCCGCCGCGCGCCGACGCCTTGAGGCGGCGCGCCACCTCGATCAGCAACTTGTCGCCGGTCGCATGGCCGAACACGTCGTTGATTTCCTTCAGGCCGTCGAGGTCGACGCAAAGAACCGCGAACTCCTCGTCAGTGCCTCCGCAGGCTTCGATCATCTGCGCGAGCGCCTGCAGGAATGCCGTGCGATTGGGCAGATCGGTCAGGCCGTCGTGATACGCCATATGGGCCATCCGCGACTCGGTCTGGCGGCGGTCGGTGACGTCCTCATGGGTCTTGATCAGATATTGCGGCTCGCCTGCGTCATTGAGCACGGTCACGCGGCGTGTCAGGAACAGCCGCAACCCGTCCTTGGTGCTGATCGGGTGCTCCTCGGTGAGGGGACCGCGCTTCCTGATCGCCGCCTCGTCGCGCGCAATGATCAGCTTGGCTTCTTTCGGATTGAAAATGTCGGCAGCCGTCAATCCGGTGGCTTCCTCGCGGCTCCGGTTGAGGATGGTCTCGGCACTGCGGTTGGCGAGAAGGTATCGCCCGTCGCTGACGCGCTCGACGGTCAGCGAGACCGGGATGTTGTCGACGACCAGTTCGAGAAACTTCTTGGTATTTTCCAGCTCATGGGAAAGCGACCGGTGTTCGGTAACATCGTCGAACAACGCGATCAGGAATTCCGGCTCGTTCTTCTCGTTGCGGGCGACGACGCGGTTGGAGGCCAGGATGCAGTTCTGCGAACCGCGTTCGACCGCGAATTCGCTGCGGTGCTGCCCCTCGGGGGATTCGAGCGCGGCACGATCGGCCGCCTCGATGGTGGCCGCGGTTTGAGGGCGGAAAATCTCGTCAGCACGCTTTCCGACGATGCGATCGCGGGAAAAACGTGAGAAGCGTTCGAAGGCGCGGTTGGCGAATATATAGCGGCCGTCCTCGATGTTCTTGGCGGCCACGCAAAACGGAACATTCTCCAGTACCGATTCCAGGAATTGCTTGGTCGACGCCAGCTGCCGGGCGAGCTTGCGTTGCTCGCTGCAATCGAGATGCGTGGCGACCGAACCGCCGTTCGGCAGGACGAAATATTTCACCAGAATCGATCCCCCGTCAGGCAGCTCGGTAATGAGGCCTTCCGGCGTGGCGGCGCGCTCGTAGAAATCCTCGACGCTGACGTCGAGGCTGCCGCGCTTGTGCCGCAGTTCCGCCAGTTCCGGGCCGGTCATCCGTGGGGTAATATCCGAACGCACAAGGCCGTAGATCTCGAGATAACGGTCGTTCAAGAACACGATCCGCTGTCGCGGATCGGTTATCACCAGGCCCTGGTTGAGGTTGTTCAGGGCAGAACTGACGAACGCATTTCTGCGCAATTCCGAACGCTTGACCTTGCGCAGCGCCGACAGGATCCACAGCGCGATGGAGACAAGGAAGCAACAGACGACGGTGCCTCCAATCAGCACTTCCCAGATGAAGCTCGGATCGGTGGAGCTGAGATAGCTGGCCAGGTCGGATACGGGGCTGGCTGCCCGGGCGCCCCCGAACGGCGCGACGATGGCGAAGAGGCACACCACGATCCCCGCGGGAATCATGGTTCTGCCGCCTGCCTGCCAATTCTTGTCAGCCATTAGTCACCCGCGGATTCTGCGGCGGAGTGTCTGGCTTGACGGGTTTGGATCAGGTAAACGCCTACCCACACCGCCCGGAAATGCGACCCGAATTATGGCAATTGCCCTGACATGATTAATGCGGCACTAACAATCGCTCCGGCAGAGTCCTGAAATGAATCCAATGGGTTGCACCAAAAGGGAATCCACAACCAAAGCGATAGTATGCGCCCGCGATGCCCGTGAGCGCGCACGAGCCGAACAACGCCCGTGCGGGGCCGACTAGCCAACAATTCCGGATCCGAACTGCGAATGGACAAGGTCGAGTGCGTCGTTATCGGTGCGGGGGTGATCGGTCTTGCGGTCGCCCGCCGGCTGGCGCAGGCCGGCCGCGAGGTTGTAATTCTCGAGGCGGCCGAGGGTATCGGTACCGTCACCTCGTCGCGTAACAGCGAGGTGATCCACGCCGGCATCTATTACAAGGCCGGAAGCCTGATGGCGCGGATGTGCGTCGGCGGCAAGCGCGCCCTCTATCAATATTGCCGCGATCACGGCATCCCGCATCGCAATTGCGGCAAGCTTATCGTCGCAACGACGCCGCAAGAAACCGCAAGGCTGCAATCGATCCGGGCGCACGCCGAAGCCAACGGCGTTTCCGATCTGCAAACCCTCTCCGGCGATGCCGCGCGTGCGCTGGAGCCGGCGCTGAATTGCGACGCCGCCCTGCTCTCGCCTTCCACCGGCATCGTCGACAGCCACGCCTATATGCTGGCGCTGCGCGGCGACGCCGAAGATGCCGGCGCGGCCTTTGCTTTTCACACGCCGCTGTCGGTCGCCAAGGCGCATGATGGGCGCATCCAGCTCGATGCCGGTGGCGACGCCCCGATGTCGCTTGAATGCCGGCTGCTCGTCAACGCCGCCGGGCTTAACGCATCGGCGGTCGCGCGCAGCATCGACGGCATGCCGATCGACCTGATTCCTCCGGCGTATCTGGCAAAGGGAAACTATTTCAGTTGCAGCGCACGGGCGCCGTTTTCACGCCTGATCTATCCGGTGCCAGAGCCCGGCGGGCTGGGCGTGCACCTCACCCTCGACATGGCGGGACAGGCCCGGTTCGGTCCCGACGTGGAATGGGTCGATCATGTCGATTACGCCGTCGATCCGGCGCGGGCGGAACGGTTTTATCCGGCGATCCGGCGATACTGGCCGACGCTGCCGGACGGCGCGCTGATGCCGAGCTATTCGGGGATGCGACCGAAGATCGTGCCGCCGGCGGTTGCGGTACAGGATTTCCTGATCCAGGGGCCGCGGGATCACGGTATCGACGGCCTGATCAACCTGTTCGGAATAGAATCGCCCGGACTGACATCGTCTTTGGCGATTGCGGACTATGTCAGCGAACTGGCGGGGCTGTGAGCGCCGCTATCTCTGCCGCATCGGCCCAGCGTAAAGATATCCCGGCATGAAGATGTGACGGCAGCAACAGTGGAGGGTGCATAAAATACACCTCCACCGCCTGACAAGCCGGGCGGCGCAGTACGCGCCGACCCGCTGGCGGACAACGAAGACGTCAGGTCTGTGCTATTGGCTAATGCAGTGTTTCGCTTGCGGTATTTCTCAACCGCTCGATCTCGTCCTTAACCATCAACTTCCGGCGCTTTAGTTCGACAATTTGCAGATCGTCCGTTGAAAGATGCACAAGAGCTTCATGCAATTCGTTTTCGAGAACCTTATGTTTTCGTTCCAATTCAACGAGATGCGACTGAATTGCCATACGAAACCTCCTCGGCTGGATTAAGACCTCAGATTCGATCCGGACCAGTAAGTGTACACGAAGCCCCGAATCTGTCGATGGGGATCGAAAAATCCGTCCTCATCTTTCGGTATCATCTGTAACGAATCGTGAGTAGGGAACCAGCCTGCGTGCCGGAATTCCGGCTCGCCGAATTCCGCCCTTGCCGCTCCCCGCAAACTTGCTTGCGGACCGGGCTGTCAGGGAGGATATTCCTTGATCGAACCTTTTGCATTCCGATCCGCGTTTGCAATTAAGTACACCATGACCGACGAAGATGAGCGCGAACTCGAAACCGAGCTCGCCCGGCTGCAGCAGGAGCACCGCGATCTCGACGCGGCGATCGATGCCCTGCACCAATCGCCCGCGCCGGATTTGTTGCGGCTGCAACGGCTGAAGAAACGCAAACTGCAGTTGCGCGACCGCATCGCCTTCATCGAGGACCAGATCACGCCGGACATCATTGCTTAGTTCCGTTATTCCCTGAAGCGCCCTTGGCGCATCCGGAAGGCGCGAACAAAACAGGCGACCAGGACGGCTGGAATTCAGGCTCCCCCGTCAGTCAGCTCGTGCAGCACGCCCGTCACCTGGCGCGTACTGTAGGGTTTCGGCAGGAACCGTCCGCCCTCAGGCAATTCCGTTTCCCCCAGACTGGCTCGGCCGGAGGTCGCGACGATCTTGATCGGCGGCCAGCGCCCCCGGATCGCCCGGGCAAGCTTCAAGCCGTCCATCGACCCTGGCATCTGGATATCGGTGAAAACCACGGTGACGTCGCGACGAGATTCCAGAATTTCGATGGCCTGGTCGGCATTCGCTGCTTCGACAACTTCGAACCCGGCACCTGCGATCATGTCGACCGCGTCCATTCTCAACAGAAACTCGTCCTCGACGACCAGCACCACGGGTCTGTTGGATGTTGCAAGACCCATACGTCCCACTCCCTGGCAATGAGCATTAAGCGCTGGATATTGATTTCGTTCCAGAGTCGGCCCGCTTGGGCCGCCGGCCCGGCGCACCGCACCCGGCTTCTGGCGAGGGCCGGCTTGAGGCCGGTGACAGCCTTGGCTTGATCCGCTTGACGGCGCTTGACTCAACAAGAACAAAATAGGAACATATCTCCTGGTCGCCAACCCTCGCTAAGGATTTCGCCATGCCCGAACTCGCTTCGTTGTCTGACATCGATCGTTACGAACAGGCCTGCGACCAGGCGATCGCGATGTGCGGCGGAAACCTGCGGAGCACGATCAAGGCGCTCATCATGGCCAACGAGTATCTGGAAATCGAATTGAGGGAATTGCAGGCGGCGGCCTCAACCGGCCGCGCTCCGGCGCAGCCGCGAGCAAGCGGCGAGGCTGCCTGATCGAACCAGCACGGGAGCAACGCAAATGGCCGATGTCACCTATTATGTCGCAATGCCATTTCTGCAGGATGAAACCGGCTCGCCGGTCGCCGGCGCCGCGGAAGAATGCCAGAGTTCGTCGGGCGCGTTGCGACGCGCGGAAGCCCTGTCGCGCGCTGCCGGCAGCATCGGGGCGGTCGCCTTCTGCCGCAGCGGCGATCCCATGATCGGCGAATTCGGCGATGCTCGACTGCTCAGGAAATTCGGCAATGTGCCGGACGATTTGAGCGGGCTGTAGCATCCGCGTTCGCTGTCGCCTTGCCGACCCTAGAGCGAGATGACTTTTCGTTGAATCGTCATCTCGCTCTATCTTTTTGTT
>JBKQRS010000590.1:0-17299 GCA_052143915.1 Bradyrhizobium sp. | reverse complement strand
GAGTTGCGCAGGCGGCTCGTCGAGAAGATGGCGACCGAGGCCAGTAAGAAAATCGAGGCCGATGTGAAGTCGTGGTTCCCGGACAAGAGCGTCAAGTAATGCCCGCGCAGCGGGAAAGACAGGGAAGGCGGGCGATGGCGTGGTGTTTTTTCGCCGCGCTGTTCTTGTGCGTGAGTTCCGTCGCGACTGCGTGCCCGCTTTGCCTTGGGGCGTTTCGGTCGTCGGTGGCGCAGCAGCTCGTCGACTTGCCGCACGAGGTGCTGGCACAGCCGTCTGCGGATGGACGAGGTTACCGGGTCGTAGCCCTGATCAAGGGCGAGCAGCCGGCGGACGGGATCATCCCGAGGGAGGCGATCCAGCTGGACTTCGTCGCGGACGCAGGTGCCACGTTGCTGCTCGTTCGCGACGAAGCGTGGTCGGAGTGGGTCGGCCTCGGCGCCGTCGCCGTCGAGCATACAGGCTGGCTCCGCCGGGTCGCCGCCGGAAAGCGCTCGGCCGACCTGAGTGCAGACGAGTGGCAAGCCCGCCTCGCACTGATGATCCCGTACCTCGAGCATCGCGAGCCGCTGGTCGCCGAGATAGCTTACGGCGGGCTCGCGGGTGCGCCCTACGCCGCGCTGCTGGCGGCTAAACCGCGCCTCGCCGCGCCTGCGATCCGGAGCTGGTTCGCCGATCCGAGGCTCGCGGCAAGACAACCTCTGTACCTGCTGCTGCTCGGCATCGCTGGCGACGCAGGGGATGCCACGGCTCTTGAGCTGCGACTCGAGGCGCTGTGGATGGCGCGCGACGCCACGAATCTGGCCTCGATGATCGCCGCCGATCTGCAACTGCGCGGGCCGTCGCGCATGGCGTGGGTCGACGCGAAATACATGGGCGATCGCCTGCGCTCTACACGGGAGCTTGAAGGAGCGCTGCTGGCGCTCAGCGTGCTCGGGAACGCGAACGCCGCGATCCCCCGCGAGCGGGTGATCGAGTCCTATCGCCTGTTCATGCAGGAGCACAAGGAACTTGCCGGGTTCGTCGCGTGGGATCTTGCGGCCTGGCAATACTGGGGTGCGGTGCCCGTATACCTGGCGCTGATCAAATCGAATGTTCGGCAAAATTTCGCATCGCGCGTCGCGATCTCCGCCTATTTGGGGCAAAGCCCGGTCCGAAGCCTAATCAAATCAGACGTGTCGGAGATCGGTACCCCGGATCAGCCGACAAGCGTGGAACGTCCTGCGATTCCCGTGTTGCCGCAATGACAATCGCCGATCGCATTAGGTCTCTCCTGCCATGAAACACCTTTTTCGCGAGCCGCTCGTCCATTTTCTGTTGCTGGGCGCCATCCTGTTCGGCGTGTACGCCTACGCAGAGCGGGCTCGCGGCGGTGCCGAGCAATCAAAACAGATTCGGCTGACGATCGACGACCTTTCGCAGATGGTTCTGGTGTTCAAGTCGCAATGGCGGCGCGACCCGACGCCGGAGGAGTTGCGATCGCTAGTCGAAGACAAGGTGCACGAAGAGGTTCTCTATCGCGAGGAGCTCGCGCTCGGGATCGACAAGGACGACACGATCGTCAAGCGCCGTATGGCGCAGAAGATGCAGTTCCTCGCCGAGGACGTCGCCGCCGCGCGCGAGCCTGCGCGCGAGGAACTCGGGACATGGTACGAGGCGAACCGCGACCAGTTCGCGCTCCCGCCGCGCGTCAGTTTCCGCCATCTTTATTTCTCGCCCGATCGCCGCGGGGCGCACGCGCGTGACGATGCAGCGGCCGCACTGATGAAGCTCGGCGGGCAGCCTGAGGACTCGAACCTCGCCGCGACCCTCGCCGATGCGTTCATGTTCCAGGATTACTACCGCGACCGCGCACCGGATTTCCTGGGCAAGGAGTTCGGTCCCAATTTCGCGCTTGCCGTCGCGAAGTTGTCGCCGGGGTCGTGGCAAGGACCTGTCGAGTCCGGGTTCGGTTGGCATCTCGTGTTCGTCGACACGCTGATCCCCGGCCGCGTGCCCGCGTTTGAAGAAGCCGAGGCCGACGTGAAGACTGCTTGGCTCGCCGAGCAGAAGGCGCAGGCGTGGCAGAAGGCGTACCAGGACATGCGCGCAAAATACATGGTGCTGCTGCCCGCGCCGGCTGAGAACGCATCGGCAAACAGCAATGCGTCGCCAAGCAAGCATAGTCCTGCCTTATCGGGCGAGGGCCGCTCGTGAAACGGTGGCAGCATCGCTTCGGGTGGCTGCTAGCCGGGCAGCTGCTCGCGTTACTGCTCTTGCCGCTTGCGGCGTCGGCGCACGAGTCGCGCCCGGCCTATCTCGCGGTTAACGAGACAGCGCCCGGACAGTTCAGCGTCCTGTGGCGCAGGCCGGTACTCGCGGGCATGCGGCTGCCGATCGTCCTCAAGCTTCCGGACCGTGTGAAGGACCTGAAGGAACCCATTGTGAGCGAGCTCTCGGACTCGCTCGTCGAACGTCGCTGGGTCGACGCGGGGCCGAACGGACTGGCTGGAGAGCGGATCGAGTTCGCGGGCCTGCAATTGACAATCACGGACGTGCTGGTGCGGGTGCAGATGCGCGACGGAACCGTCTCGACCACCCTGGTACGGCCAGCCCGCCCGTGGATTGAGGTCGCGACCGCGCCCGGATTGCTGGCGGTGGCGGGAGCCTATGTTTTGCACGGAATCGAGCACATCCTGTTCGGCTTCGACCACCTGCTGTTCGTGCTGGCTCTCATCCTGATCGTGCGCGATGGTCGGGTGCTGCTGTGGACCATCACTGCCTTCACACTTGCGCATTCAATTACGCTCAGCCTTGCCACGCTGGGCGTGGTGCATGTACCGGGGCCGCCGGTTGAGGCCATGATCGCGCTAAGCATTCTTCTGCTGGCGTGCGAGATCATTCGCTTGCAGCACGGTCAGATCAGCTTAACCTCACGGCAGCCATGGATCGTAGCCTTCTCCTTCGGTCTGCTGCACGGGTTGGGCTTCGCCAGCGCGCTCACCGATATCGGCCTGCCGCAGGGCGACATCCCGCTCGCGCTGCTCTCGTTCAACGTCGGTGTGGAGATCGGGCAACTAATTTTCATTGGCGCGGTGCTGGGGTTGTTGGCGTGCGTCAGACGCATCACTATCCCGGCTAGGATCACGCGCGGAGCACTGCCGGTTGTAAGCTATGCGATCGGTAGCATGGCTGCATTCTGGTTCGTCGAACGGCTCGCAGCATTTGTCAGTTGAAGGCGGGGACGGCGCACCTAATGGCGGGAAAAACGGTAGAAAGGATCGGCATCATGATTGAGCGCAACATAGAGCTCAATCGGACTGAAAATGAGAGCTTCGATGACGAAGGCTCGGATGAGGCACCGGAGGCTGCGGTCCGGCGAGTTCAGGGTCAGCAGAGGATTGCTTTGCGTCCCCGACTAGCAAAACGGTCCGGACGATGAACAAGGTGCTAAGTTTCGCCGCTGTCGCGGAGGCTGTCACGGGGTTGGCATTGCTAGTCGTTCCATCGCTGGTCGGTCAACTCTTACTCGGTCAACAACTTGCCGGGGTCGCAATACCAGTCGCGCGTGTGACTGGGATCGCACTGATCGCCTTGGGAATATCTTGCTGGCAGGCCAAACCACTCATTGGGATGTTCGCCTATATCTCAGCCGTAACGCTGTACCTTGCCTATATCGGCTTCGTGGGCGAGTTTTCGGGAGTACTTCTGTGGCCCGCGGTCGCGGTCCACGCCCTCCTGTCAATTCTTCTCGGTCGCGCCTGGCTGGTTGCCCAGGCCGGCAGCAAGTAGCATCTGATTCCAGCGCCGTCTCGTCTTTGACCCAAAGGGGGCTGAGCCATGAAATGCAGCAAAGTGTTGTTTGCCGTCGTGTCCGTACTCTTCGCAGCGTTTCCGTCGTTGAGTATCGGGACACCCAATGCGCGCGAGGCCGATATCGCCCCTCGCACCTTCGCGGCCGCTCAGACGGCTAAACAGCAATGCATGAATACCTGTCGCGCACGATATCGCGACTGTCGTCATCAGAAGCAGGTGCCATCCTTCGAGTGTCGGGATGTCTACCAGGACTGCATCCGATACACTTGTACTGGTTTAGGGCCCGGATGACCGACGTGCCTTTTGCTGTCGCCAGCGCCCAACCTCTCCATCCCTCCAGGCTCTGCCGACCGCGCCGGGAATCAAGCACCTTGCCGAATTTCGGAACAACGCACCGTGCCGTCAGGACTTGGTCCTGCGGTTTATCGATGTCGGTAAGAAGTCGTCGGCCCATGTTTTCGAGGACCTGCCAGCCAGCGGAAGAGGTGGCGGCGTGTTAGACAATACGGCCGGCTCTCCACCCGCTTCGTGCGGATTGCCTGCCCGCGTTAGATCGGAAAGATGAGTAATTTCAGTGGCGCCGGGAGATTTTAAGTCCCTTGCGTCTACCAGTTCCGCCACGTCCGCGTCGTTGATTTCTATAGGCTTTTTGCCCCGTACCTGCAAATGTTAGACAGCGAACATCCCTTGCGGCTGCTGGAATTCCCCACGACGTGCCGCCTCTTGGACCGCCTTTGCCTGGCGATCTCGGCCGCCCCATCGTTGCGGCACAAAGCTCGTCCGCGCCCGACTCGCTCGCCATTGACCCCGAACAGCAGCGCGTCAATCAGGAGACTAGGGCAGCGCGCACCAGCAAGATGTTCGCTAACACGAATGTCCGCACACCATCGAGTGAGGGACCTTCAAACGTGACAATGTCTCCCGATGAGGCATTCACACAAAATCGCCAGGACCGAAAGCGCGCCTTCCTGAATGCATCGGCCGATCGGCGGGCAACAAGCCCCGATCGCCTGATGAGGACCAGCATCGCCCCTTGTTGTTCAGGCGGGACCGTTATCCGGCGGCTCTCATCACGGAATCCGGTCTGACTTGCCGGGGCAGATCACCGCCTAGGCGACGGAGGCGGTCTATGACAGCCCGATCGGCCAATACCTGCTGCCGTCGCCTTCGGCCAATCGCGCCTGTTGCTCGTCTGGACGAGGCTGATCATGCCGGATGGGACTTCCATTGTCCTCGAACGCCAACCGGGCGCCGACACGGGCGGCTATGCCGGACTCGAAGACGAGGTCGTCAATCACTGCCGCATGAGAAACTGAGAAACCGGCATGATCGGCTCTTCGCGTGGCCGTTCGTCAACCCGACAATGCCACGACAGGGAGGGGATGAGTTGGGTTTGACAAATTCGAGCCGTCGGCCAACCTAATCCGCGCTGCACCACAAGGCGCAAGACCGGAGAGGTTGGCGCGCCACGGCCGATGAAGATGGGATCTATTGCTTCGCCGTGGCGCGCTATGACGTCACGCGCCGCAGCACACAATTGCTGGCAGGGCCGCGACGGCGCCACACAGGGCACTGCGCTTGTTGTTTTGCAGGCTCGTACCAAGCGGAGCTATGATGTAAGCTACTTGTTGACAACAGTCAACTAATAGCTTACATACTCAACTATGATCAGAAGCTTCAAGAGCAAGGCTCTCGCGGAGCTTTGGGAGAAGGAGCGAACAGCGAAAATCGACGCGAAAATGCACGCGCGGATCTTTCGTCGTCTGGATCGCTTGGATGCCGCTGCAGTGCCCGAGGAGATGAATATCCCCGGCTTTGATTTCCATGCCTTGCGAGGCTTTAAGCCAACGCGCTATTCGGTCCACGTGAATGGGCCGTGGTGCATCACCTTCGAATTCGAGGACGGCGACGCCTGCCGGGTCGACTTCGAACAATATCACTGAGGAGAGACGGTCATGGCTCATGTCACGAAGCGCAATCCTGATCGCTGCCCGACCCACCCCGGCGCGTTGCTGAGGGAAGACGTGATTCCGGCGACCGGCAAGACCAAGGCCGAGATCGCGCAGCTTCTCGGCATTTCCCGCCAGCATCTCTATGACATTTTGCGCGAGCGCAAGCCGGTCTCACCGGGCGTTGCGGTGCGGCTCGGCAAGTTGTTCGGAGATGGCGCCGGAGTTTGGGTGCGCATGCAGGCAGCCTACGACACGTGGCACGCGGAACGCGAAGAGGATGTGAGCGGAATCCCCACGCTCCGCCCGAGAGCCGCATGAGCATCGCCTCGCGATGCCGGCGATGGAACGCGTATTTGGCTGGAACTGGCGTCTGCGTCGTGTCAGCCGCCGCAATATCGTACAAAACCGTAAAATGGCGCGCCATTCAGAATAAAACTGCGAACTCTTGTGTTATTGCTATGTAATTTGAGAGTAGCTGGTTAGCTCAACGCCAATTCTGGATCGTCGCCCACGTGTTCGCCGCATTTCCGCTCAAACCCCGATAGCCGAGATTCGTCACCGGGGTCGATACGTCCGTTCCGTGCCATGGGGTGCGTCATTGGAATACTATGGTCGTCGCCGCGTGCGCCGTTTCCTGGCACTTGCTCGGGTTGTCTTTTTCGTTCCCGAACTGGCCCGAGTCGTACGACGTAAGGCGACATCGGTCTTCGCTGCTGGCTCGGTCTTTCTGGCAGATATCTTGCCTTTTTGCGCCTTGGACTGTTGGGGTCGCTTTGGGACTGTGAAGGCAGGATTTGGGGTATGGGGAGTTTCGGCCATCTCCAGCCCGAATAGAGCGGCGACATCGCTTTCATCAAGCACCTTCGCCGCGCCTGGCACCGTTGTTAGCGGAGAATCCTGTCCAGCGCTGGCGAGCATTTCAGTTTCATCCACATCACGCAGCACAAAAAGAAGCTGAGGCTTTTCATCTAGCCTGGCGCCGACACCATACAGTGCTGCCGCAACGTGCTTGCACATGTCTGCCCAATCTGGACAGCTGCAGGACAGCTTGATTTCTGTCGGCGACGGAAACAGGCCGTCACCCTCTCGACAGACCCGGTCCATGACGCCTTTCGCCAAGCGGCCCTGCAGGAGCTCAACTAGCGAATCGACGGTCCCGGCGCAGTCCCGACAGATGGATTTCCAGCGTGCCGCCGTAACCGGTGCAATGGAAATCTTGATTTGGTAGAGCTCAGACCCGGCGACCATTGCCGAGATCTCGCCCCTGGCAATTTGGAGGTCGATAACGGAGCCGTTTCGGACATAGGTCCGGCCGCGCGGCAAGCGGTTCTCATAGTCGCTGTATCGTTCAAGGTTGACGCACCAAGATTTACCCCAGAAGCTCTTGGTAATTGTGCGGCCCTCGATCCTCACGGGCGCAACGGATTGTCCCTGCTTCTTGAGCTTGGCCAACTTGCGTTCTGCCTGCCGCCGCTTCTCAGCTACCGGCACGTAAGCGTGCCACTCGTAGTAGCTCATTCATCTCCTTCCTTCATCGCTGCACCCAAATCGAGACTCACGAGTTTAAGCAACTCCTCATCCTTCATCTCAGTCAACAGGATATCAGCTCCGCCGCTGAGAAAATCCCCAGCCAATTGTTTCTTCGACTCGATCATTTGGTCGATCTTTTCCTCCACGGTGCCGCGACAAACGAACTTGTGCACAAGCACATTCTTGGTCTGTCCGATCCGGAAGGCACGGTCGGTGGCTTGGTTTTCGACAGCCGGATTCCACCACCTGTCGAAATGAATGACATGCGAGGCCGCTGTGAGATTGAGCCCGGTGCCGCCTGCTTTGACCGAGAGCACGAAGAACGGGACGTCTTCGTCTTCCTGAAATTTGCGCACCAGGTCCTTACGCTTCTTAACCTCTGTGTCGCCATGCAAGACAAGGCCGGGCTTTCCGAACACGGAGCCCAGAAACGCCACTAGTGGCGCCGTTATCTCCTTGAACTGGGTGAAGACAAGTGCCTTCTCCTGCCGGGCGGCAACCACTTCCGCGATGTCGCGTAGACGCCCAAGCTTACCGCTCTCCTCCTCATTCCACGCGCCGTCGCCGAGCCACTGCGATGGATGGTTGCAGATCTGCTTCAAACGCATGAGAAAAGCTAGAACGATGCCTCTCCGTTTTATCCCATCGACCTCTTCGAGATGGCCGGCCAGTTCTGCCACTGCTTGCTGATAAAGTGCCGCCTGCTTACGGCTCAAGGGGCAGAAGGTTTTCACCTCGGTCTTGGCGGGCAGGTCGGCAATGATGCTCTTGTCGGTCTTCAGCCGTCGCAGGATATAGGGGCGCACCAGGTCGCGGAGCGGACCATAAGGGTTATGTGGCCGGTCAGCGAGGCGTTTGACGAATGTCGAAAACTCCTTCGACGATCCCAACAGGCCAGGATTGATGAAGTCGAAGATCGACCATAGGTCACCGAGCCGATTCTCGATGGGCGTACCGGTCAGCGCAATGCGCATTTCGGCCTTGAGCCTCTTGACGGATTTTGTCTGCTTAGCAGCCGGGTTCTTGATGGCCTGTGCTTCATCGAGCACCACAAACCGCCATGATGTAGTTTCTAGCCAAGGCGTACGCGTCAGAAAGCCGTAGCTCGTGATTACGAGATCGACATCTGCGAATTTGTCTGCACTGTAAGTGCTCAGTTTTTCGGACGGCGCAGCCGATGGATGGAGCACGACTGTTTTCAGGCTCGGCGCAAATCGGGCAATCTCCGCGGCCCAATTGGCTAACAACGAGGCGGGGGCTACGAGCAGGCAAGGTTTCCGATTTCCCCTGTCCTCATTCTTGATCACCAGCAGCAGCGACAACACTTGGATGGTTTTGCCGAGCCCCATATCGTCGGCAAGGCAAGCCCCAAGCTTGAGCTGCGTTAGCAGATAGAGCCATTGCACACCCGACTGCTGATAGGGTCGTAGCGTACCCTGAAAATATTGACCGGGGTCGACCCGCATGATCCAATCGGGATGGCGCAAGGTCGCCAACGTCTCCGCCAGCCAGGGGCCGGCAACGGTCTGGCTCCAATCGATGTCGGCTGGTGCGGCAGTTTTATCTCCGGCAATGCCAGCCCCAGCCAGCATTCGCATCGCCTCACCGAACGAAAGACCATCGACGGCGGCACGGCGCTCGATGGCCTCAAATTGCTCCAGTGTGCGATTCAGTCGTTCATGATCGACCTCGACCCACTTGCCACGGATTAAGGCCAATCCATCGGAATGCGCCAGGAGTCGCTTGATCTCGGCCTTCGAGAGGCTTTCGCCATCGAGCGTCACCTCCATTCGGAAGTCGAGCAGCGCGTCCATCCCCAGCTGTGATGGCGCATTGCCCCCGACCGTTGCTTTCACTTGCGGGCGTGCGGGGTGGTTCATGCGCCAACTCGCTGGCATTCGCACGACCACCCCGGCGCTTTCGAGCGCGGGAACATCCTTCAGGAATTGCAGAGCCTGTTGTGGGCTCCAGCGCAGCGGGTGAAAGATATCGCCGGCATTGACCATCGTCTTCAACCAAGGGCTACTCTCGGCGGCGCGCTGGACGGGCATCAGCAGCGAGAGCAGGCGTTGGCGGTTCCTTGCACCGGAATACTCCTGCAAGGCTTTGCCGAGCGGTAGATGCTGGGCCTTGGCCTCAGCAGAGAGTCGGGTCGTGTAGGTCGCAAGAAACGCGAACGGGGCTTCTTCGTCCTTCCGGTTCTCCGCGAGGTTGAAATGAACGCGCCCAACCAAATTCCAAGCCGGATGACGGCTCTTGAGGAACTCCTGCACGGAGAGCTTGGCTTGCACCAACTCGGCATTAAAGGCCGCATCCATACCTCGCCAAAGATTGGCCAGGACAGACGTCGTCAGGTATTCCGCGCCAGTCATAGGCGGAACGGCCGCTGCCATCGTGGCCAACTCGCCATCAGCGGGGATCGGCACAGGTGGCTTGGTACGGCCGTCTCCAACACTAGGAAGAGCGCACAGTGCAGTCATGTAGCGCATTCCAAGCTCTCGCCAATACGACAACACCGGTGGGAGAACCGTCGCGACTTCGTCGGCGCCGAGCCACAACAATCCGTGCCCTGAGCCCTGTAAAAACGCTTTCTCCAGCCGCAAGCCCTGATCGGGCTCCAACGCAGGAGCTTGCGTCGTTTGTCGCAGCGTCAGCAAACCATGCGGGGTAAGAACGGGTTCCAGCGTCATCATGACGGTGAGACCTTACGATCCCATCGGAAATGTCCGCGATTTTGGGGGTGAGCCGCGCGCCACATCGAGAAGTAATTCGCCATTCTGTCACGAAGTACCGAGCATGGGCGCGGTCAGCAATTCCTTGACCAGCATGAACTGCTGAACGCACTCCGCGACTGCGACCGGACCCTCACGGAGAAGATCATCCTCCTCCAAAACATCAACGTTCCTTTCGTTTTGCGAACGCTCGATTTGCGCCAACTGTGCGCTAATCTCATCCGGCGTGAACATGCGTCTCATCTCGGAAACAAACCGCGGCAGTTCCAGAGCGAAGTCGGGATGTCTGGAGGCAGCACTGGCAAAGCTCATCAACTTCTCACCGACAAGGTAGTCGAAGGCCGCCGTGAGCCCGAATCGAGCCTTGATCGTTTGAGCCGCTTCGCACTGTTCGATCCAAATATTATGCGCTTTGCGCACATTCATAGTCGGCCCTCATCTTATCGGCGTCGACACTGTTCTTGATGCCAGCCACTCGTTCAATTTCGACCACCGCCTTCGCCCCGAAACGTTCCGAACCGCGATGGCGACGGCCTTCTTCTGACCGACCAGCACGACCAGCTTCTTGCCCCGGGTGACGCCGGTATAGAGCAGGTTTCGCTGCAGCATGGTGTAATGCTGCGTCATCACCGGGATCACAACGGCGAGGTATTCCGAACCCTGGCTCTTATGGATGGTTGCTGCGTAGGCCGGCACCAGTGTGTCGAGCTCGCCAAACCCATAAATGACCGTGCGGCCGTCGAAGCTTGCGGTGAGTTCGCTGTCTTCGAAACTAACATCGTCGATATATCCGATGTCGCCGTTATAGACCTCCTTGTCGTAATCGTTTTCGATCTGCATCACTTTGTCGCCGGGCGCGAACGTCCAACCAAAGCGCTCGACCTTGCGCTCGCCGGCGGGGTTCAGAGCCGTCTGCAGTTCGATGTTTAGCGAGCGCGCACCGACGCCGCCCCGGTTCATTGGACACAGAACCTGAATGTCCCGAATTGGGTCGAGGCCGAAGCGATTGGGGATCCGTGTCTTCACCAACTCGATGATGCGCTGTACGACGGTTTCTGGATCGTCCGCTTGCACGAAGTAGAAATCGCTATCCGTGCCGGGCAGGCTGAGATCGGGGATGACCCCGTGATTGATGCGATGTGCGCTGATGATGATGCGGCTTTGCGCGGCCTGCCGGAACACCTCGGTGAGACGCACCACCGGTACAGCACCGGATGAGATGACGTCGGCCAGCACTTGGCCTGGCCCAACCGAAGGAAGCTGGTCGATGTCGCCGACGATCAAAAGGGCAGACTTGTCTGGCACTGCCTTGATGAGGGACTGCATCAGCATGACGTCTACCATTGAGGCTTCGTCGACAACAAGCAGGTCGCAGTCGAGCGGATTGTCTTCGCCGCGCTTGAAGCCGCCGCCCTTGGGGTCAACCTCCAGCAGCCGGTGGATCGTCCTGGCCTCAAAACCGGTCGCCTCGGTCATGCGCTTGGCGGCGCGGCCGGTCGGCGCGCATAGCAGGAGCCTTACACCCTTTGCTGCGAGAATGCGGAGAATACCTTTGACGATGGTGGTCTTGCCGACACCAGGACCGCCGGTCATGACCAGCGCTTTGGACATCAATGCGAGCCGGATCGCAGCCACCTGGCTTTCGGCAAGGGTAAGCCCGATCCGTTCCTCGACCCAAGGCAGTGCCTTGTCTGGATTGATCCAGGGCCAGGGCAGTGTGCCATTCGCAAGCCGGATCAGCTGCTCGGCAATCGAGCGCTCCGCCCGATGCAGGCCCGCCAGAAATACGCAGGACGTTTCGCCTACACTGTCCGCGATGACCGTGCCTTCTGTCCGTTCGAGATCAAGCGCGATGCGCACTAGTTCCACCGGGACCTCAAGCAGCTTCTCGGCAAGCGGCACCAGTTCATCCGTCGGCAAACCGCAGTGCCCTTCGTCCATCGCCTCGGTCAGCGCATAGGAGATTCCGGCCCGAACCCGGATCATTGCGGTCTTCTCGATGCGGAGTTTCATCGCGATCGCGTCGGCAGTCTTGAAGCCGATGCCGCGAATGTCACGCGCGAGGCGGTAGGGGTTCTCGGTCATGACCTGCACGGCGTCCGCGCCATAGGTCTTATAGATGCGCACCGCCCGCGCTGTGCCGACGCCATTGCTGTGCAGGAAAACCATGATTTCGCGAACGATCTTCTGTTCGGCCCAGGCGGCTGTGATCCGGTTGGCCCGAACCGGGCCGATGCCCGTTACCTCGCGCAGGCGTTCGGGCTCCGCCTCGATGGTATCGAACACCTTCTCACCGAAGGCGCGCACCAGCTTCTTGGCATAGACTGGCCCGATGCCGCGGATCATCCCGGAGCCGAGGTATTTCTCGATGCCGTCGAGTGATGTCGGTTCCGAGGTCTTTAAGAACTTCGCCCTGTACTGTTGGCCATGGGTGCGGTCATTGACCCATTCGCCCGATGCGGTAATCCACTCGCCAGCGGAGATCACCGCGGCGTGCCCGACTACAGTGACCAGTTCGCGGTGGCCGCGCGCTTTGATCCGCAAAACGCAGTAGCCATTCCCGTCGTTGTGGTATGTGACGCGCTCAACAAGGCCCGCAAGAACTTCCCGGCTTGATGGTTCCGGCTGCGGTTTCATGCGGATCGCCGCATCATCTGTTCCGTCGCCGAGAGCACCATTTGCGGACAAATCTCTTCCCCGAACCCAATTTGGAACGATGGCTCGTCGTTGGCAAGCCACCACGGTGGCGAAGCGCGGTGGTGGGGATGGGTTCGAACCCGTTCGGAGCCCACCGAGTCGGCATTCATAGGGCGATCGCATAGCCGGTCAACGAGCGTCCGTCGATGATGTTGTCGGCGTGCCGGTAGCCGCTGTGCGGCGTAAGGATCGAACTGTAAAGAAGACCAACCAGCCGTGATTTTCGCTTGGCAGTTACTGCCGGAAACTCGCGAAGGTTTATGGCGCCGGCGCAGTCGCGGGGTTCGCAGTTTTATTCTGAATGGTCGAAATTTGGCGCACCCGACACGTTCGAACGTGTGGCCTCCACCTTCGGAGGGCAGGGCTCCTCGAAAGTGATGCGCCCCCTCCACAGCTCAAGGCGAGCCCAAAACCATTGCGTTATTTTCAGTATCGATGGATCAAATCATCGGTTTGACGGTGGGATCGAACGGTCGTTGGTGTCCAAAGATTCGCAGCGTGAATCTTGTTTGGACCCTCGTGCCGGACGCAGGAGCTGATCGCACGCTCTCGATTGAAGATATGGTCTGGAACAGCCAGAGGACGTCGGTATCAGCCACGGTCGGTCGGACGCTCGATCAAAGCCAGGGAGCCTCCGGGCAGGTTCGCACGCGCGGGTGCGGGCTTTCCTGCGGTTCGGTAAAAAGACTCGGCCCACATTTTCGAGCGCCTGCCAGCCAGCGCGAAAAGGCGACGGCGTGTTAGACAATACGGCCGGGTCTCCACCCGCTTCGTGGGGATTGCCTGGCCACGTTAGATTGTAAAGATGAGTAATTTCAGTGGCGCCGGGAGATTTTAAGTCCCTTGCGTCTACCAGTTCCGCCACGTCCGCTTTGGTCACAGAATCAGATACTTAGCGCTTTTTTTGAACCCGGGGAATAAGCCGGGCCCACCCGCGCGGCCCCTTCCTTAAGCGACTGCGTCCGACAAGGCAAAGCCTCAATCCGGACATGTCGCCCGAGCATATTCCGGCAAGCGCCGGAAATGCTCTGCTTTGATGGCTTGAGCGTATTCTGATCGCAAAACCGGTGTCCACTTTTGCGGAATACGCGCTCCTGTTTTACCCAACCTCAATGTTGTCGGTTTACCTAGCTCGCATGATTGCCTCGCTTTCCCGCTCCCAGCTCTTGCCGCGCGCCGTGGCGCTCCTGACGCTCGTGTTCGGCGCCACGCTCAGCGGTTGCGCCGACATGAGCGAGGGCATGACGTCGGCGTTCGCCGACCCCGCGAAATATGATCTTTACGACTGCAAGCAACTGGAGCCCGAGCGCAAGAACCTCGCCAACCGCGCAGCGGAATTGCAGGGTCTGATCGCGAAGGCCCAGACCGGCGTCGCCGGTCCTGTGGTGGGCGAACTCGCCTATCGCAACGAATACATCGCGGTACGCGGGCAAGCGAAGAATGCGGACGAAGCCTGGCAGCGCAACAAGTGCCATGAGACGCCGCCGGCGGGGGCCAAGCCCGCGACGGCAGCGGTGCCGCCGACAAATGACAAGTCAGGGCGTCCGTTGGTGCGGTCCGGCAACGCGGTCTACTGAGCAACGACCGCAAACGCGCGCGCCGTTCGCCTCACGCGCGCCACTCGTAGATCCAGTCCTGTCGCGCCAGCATGCGCCGGGCGCCCATCCCCCTGATGACGAGGTCGCGCGCGATAGCGAAGGGACCTGCGAGATGATAGATGCGCCCCGCCTGCCGCGCGGCGCGCTGAACCCGGGCGACGCGCGGCCGGCGCAGGCGCGCGTAACGCTTCAGCGCGGCCGGGATGGCCGGTCCGCCTTCGTTTTGGGTTTCTCCGAGGCATTTGGCCAGCACGGCGGCGTCCTCGATCGCCATTCCCGCGCCTTGCGCGGCGAAAGGCAGCATGGCGTGGGCCGCGTCCCCCAACAGAGCTGTGGCTCCGTCGGTCCATTCGCCGCCGTCGGGGACGGTGAACAGCGCCCATTTCCGCCACCCGTCGACGGCGCCGATCAACATCCGCGGGATGGCATGCCACCCCGCCGAGGCGAACGCGCTTTTGACGTCATTGGCCTCGCCGGGCGCGCTCCAGCCCGGCCTGTTCCAGGTTCCCGGCACGACCGCGACGACATTGATCTGGCGCGCGCCCGAAATCGGATAGGCGACGAGGTGCGCGTTCGGCCCCATCCAGAGCTGAACACGGCGGGAGGCATATTCGCGCGGCAACTGGCTTGCATCGAGCGTCCCGCGCCAGGCGATCAGGCCCGAAAACCGCGGCTGCACTTCCGGAAAAAAATGATGGCGGACCGCCGACCAGATTCCGTCGGCGCCGACCAGCGCTACCGCCAGTTCCTGTTGGCGCGCCGCGCCGCTGCGCTGGCCAACGGTCAGCCCCTTGGCATGGGTACCGACGTCCTCGAACTGGCAGCCAAGCCGCAATTCGATGTCGGGACTGTCATTGACCTCTGCCTGCAGCGCTGCCTGCAGATCGGCACGGTGGACGACCCAATAGGGTGCGTCGGCCTGAAATTTCGCCTCGCCAAGCGGCAGGCGGGTGATTTCGCCGCCGGTTCGCGCGCTCATCAGGCTGATGACGTCGGGTGTAACCGCTCGCGGGGCAAGCCGCGGCTGCAAGCCGAGATCAATCAGCACGCGGCTCGCATTGGGCGAGAGCTGCAGGCCGGCGCCGACTTCCTCCAGGCGCTCGGTCTTCTCCAGAACAATGACGCGAAAACCTTGCCGCGCCAGCGCCAGCGCCGCCGTCAGTCCCCCGATCCCGGCACCAGCAACAATGATCGAGCGTGAAGCCGCCACCGGCCGGTCAGGCGGCCTTGTCTTTCACCACGCATTCCGGCGGCCGGGCTTCGCCCGGCTTGAGGTCGGCGGCATAGCGATAAAGCGTCGAGCAATAGGGACAGATGATCTCGTTGTCGTTGCCGAGATCGAGGAAGACATGAGGATGGTCGAAGGGCGGATTGGCGCCCACGCACATGAACTCCTGCGAACCGATTTCAATGACGGAAACGCCGGCATCGTTGTGGAAGTGCGGGACGACATGATCGGACATCGAATTCACCTTGGGTAGCGACAGAGGCAGACGCAAACAGCACGACGCCGCACCGTCGAAATGCGGCACAACCATAATGGCGGCTGCAGATGATTCCTAGGGTTCCGGAACTCCCGGTTCCGAATACCTGACAGTAGCCCGACCGCTGATTTGCTCATACAAATTCGACACAATCTTATCGTCCCAGAGAAGCCCTTCTTTCGTCGGGGCCGTTGTGTCTTAAAGGAGGCACACCATTTCAGAGGAAGCTTGGAACTTCAGGATTTCGGGATGAAAAGGTCGGGGATCGGTTGGGTGTTGGCGGTGACGGTAAGCGGTGCCGCGGGGGCGGTGCTGTGGCCGCAGGCGCGCGACGCCTTTGCCCTCCTCGCTGCGCAGGACGATCCCGCGCAATTGTCCGATGTTCAGCTCAATTCTGCTCTGCGGAATAGCCAAGAGGTTATCCCGGACCATATCGAGGCCGCGCTGGCAGCCGGTGACGCGGATCTTGCCAACAGCTTTGTCGAGCTTGCCGGGGAGAAGAACATTTCGCTTGCCGGCGAGCTATCGGAACGGGTCGGCGATGCCGTCAAAGAGGAAAATTCCCCGTCACATTTTGCAAAGCGCTTTGCCACTGGGCTTGTGACCGGAAATGCCGATGATGTGGGGAGCCTGTCGGGCACCGTTGCCGGTGACCTCTTCGTGTTCGGCGACATCCGCGACGTGGTCCGCGAGGGCAAGCACTTCGTCATGGGCGAGGACACCGATCGCCTCGTGCTGGGTCTTGCCACCGCCGGACTGGCGGTGACGGCGGCGACCTACGTCTCGGTCGGTGGTGTGGCGCCGGTGCGGGCGGGGCTCACGCTGGTCAAGGACGCCCGCAAGGTCGGGCGCCTCGGCGAGGGGCTCACCGAATGGGCCGGCCGCTCGGCGCGCGAGGTTGTGGATACGCCGATGCTGCAGAATGCCGTCGCAACCGGCTCGGTGATGCATCCGGGCGAAACCGTGAGCGCCATCCGGGCCGCGTTCCACGCCGAGAAGGCGGGCGCGCTGGTCCGGCTCGCCAAGGACGTTGGACGGGTCAGTGAAAAGGCTGGCGCGCGCGGCGCGCTCGATACGCTGAGAATTGCCGAGGGTCCGGAGGACGTGGCGCGCGCCGCACGGTTGGCGGAGACCAAGGGCGGTCAGACCCGCGCGATTCTGAAAATGCTGGGCCGCGGCGGATTGCTGCTGGCGGCCGGCGCGTTCGATTTGTCGCTGTGGGTGTTCGGCGCATTGTTGGCTGTGTTCGGGTTTCTGGCGTCGATCAAGGCCACGACCGAGCGCATGACCCAGTCATGGCTCAATCACAAGAAGGCGCGGCGGTTGCGAAAGCAGATGGCGGCCTTGTCTCCGCCGGCGATAGTGACCGCCGGTGTAACCGGCTAGTTTTCGGCCCACCCCTTCGATTCCCATCCTTTCCCAAAAAATGGAATGACCGATGCCGAGTTTTCATAACGGCGCTGTTGAAATCGCCTATCTCGATGAAGGCGAGGGCGATCCGATTTTGCTCGTGC
>JBKQRS010000589.1:0-7242 GCA_052143915.1 Bradyrhizobium sp. | reverse complement strand
GGAGCGAGATCGAGGCCCGGAGTATCGGCGTCGCTCATCGTGTTACCCGCCGCCGTCCGTGTGATCCTCGGTGCCCCATGGATAGAGAGGGAGTGGGAGGCTGACGAGCGACCCGAACCGGAGCTCGTTAGGGCTGCTTCCTTCCGGACCTGACCCGGTTGGCGAGTGGCTCGTCCACCGCCAATCTCCCGGTCCTTATTTGGGGCCAAAACGTGCGGAAAGCAAGCGGGGTATCGGCTGTCATACCCCGCGAAAGCGGGGTATCCAGTAAGCGCCGGACCATCGATAATTGATGGGCCGCGGGGCACCAGGTCATCCGCTTCCGCGGACGATGATGCCTTGATATGAAACCTCGTCAGTGCCTGAGAAGGGCATTTGGGAACCCTCATGTCCGATTCCGCCTGGTCGCTGCATTCACGGCTCAAGCAAGATACCATCGACATCGGCGACCTGCCGCTCTGCCGGGTGCTGGTGATCAAGGACGCGCATTACCCCTGGTTGCTGCTGGTGCCGCGCCGGGAGGACGCCGTGGAGATCATCGACCTCGACGAGGTCGGGCAGGCGCAATTGATGACCGAGATCTCCCGCACAGCCCGCGCCCTGAGAGAGGTCACCAAATGTGACAAGCTGAATATCGCGGCACTGGGCAATCTGGTGCCGCAACTGCATGTCCACATCATCGCGCGCCACTCAAGCGATGCCGCCTGGCCGCGTCCGGTCTGGGGGGTGATGCCGCCGCTCGCGCATGATGCAGAGGAAGTCCAGAGATTCATCAGCGCGCTTCGCCGCAAGATCTGGCTTGGTTGAACAACCTGGTTGAACAAATGACAGCATTCGATTCGTTTCCGTTGGGACAGCCGGGTTTCGTCGCGAATATTCTCGATCGCGCCGCGCATCTGCGCAGCGACGATTCCAGGCTGCTGGCGCTGGAAGGGCAGCGTGACGCCCGCGCCTATGTGGTCTATCGCGACTCGCTGGTGGTGAAGCGGGAAGCAACCGGTCCGCGCGCGCTGCTCGGCATCGACGAGGCGCTGAAATTCGGCGCCAATCCCGGCACGATCTTCTTAGGCCTGCGCGATGGCGCACCGGTGTTCGGCATGGGCATCTCGGCGGCGGCGGTGGAAAAGCTGTTGACAGTTGAGAACGCCGCGGTGACCGAGCTGCGCGGCATGGCGATGCAGGGCGTGGTACCGGCCAACCAGCTTTCGGCGATCGCGATGGCGAAATCACTGGTGAACTGGCACCAGCGCCACGGTTACTGCGCCAATTGCGGCACCCGCACCGCGATGAAGGAAGGCGGCTGGAAGCGCGATTGCCCGAACTGCAAGGCCGAGCATTTTCCCCGCACCGACCCTGTCGTGATCATGCTGGTGACCTCCGGCGACAAGATCCTGCTGGGCCGGCAGAAGCATTTCCCGCCCGGGATGTATTCGTGCCTGGCCGGCTTCGTCGAAGCTGCGGAAACCATCGAGGACGCGGTCCGGCGTGAAATCTTCGAGGAATCCGGGATTCACTGCACCGACGTGAAATACTACATGACGCAGCCCTGGCCATACCCGTCATCCCTGATGATCGGCTGCACTGCGCGCGCCACCAACGAGGATATCGTCGTCGATCGTGCGGAACTCGAGGATGCGCGCTGGTTCGATCGCAACGAGGCGACCTTGATGATCAAGCGGGAACACCCCGACGGCCTTGCAGGACCGCACCCGTTTGCCATTGCCCATCATTTGGTCGGCCGCTGGCTGCAGATAGACCTGAGTAAGCGCGCATAGCTGGAACCCGGTCATGACTCATCGATTAACAGGGAATATCCGATTCCGTCAGCGGGCAGGACGGACGTGATGAGCGAGCCGATGAACTTTCAAGCCGCCGCGCCGAAAAAGCCTCCGCGGATTCTCTGCATCGGCATGCCGGTGCGCGACTTGACGTTTCGCGTCGAGGGACTGCCCGCGCGCGGCTCCAAGGAGAACGCCAGCCATTTCGATGAAATCTGCGGCGGCAACGCGCTCAACGGCGCGATCGGGATCGTGCGGCTCGGCGGGCGTGCCTCGATCTGCGGGCCGATGGGCGATGCGCGCGAAACGACGTCCAGATATATTTTCGAGAAAATGGCGCAGGAAGGCATCGAGACCAAGCACATCGTGCACATGCCGGGCCTGGTGACGCCGATCTCCAACATCATGATCGACCCCTCTGGCGAACGCACCATCGTGACCTTCCGCGATCCGGAATTGTGGAAGGTGCACCTGCCCGATGCCGACACGCTGCTCAGGGATTGCGACGCCATCCTGACCGAGAGCCGTTGCGCGACATTCTGCACTGATTTGTGCGCCGAGGCGCGGCGGCGCGGCATTCCCGTGATCGTCGATGTCGACCGCGCGATGTCGCTGCGGGAGGGGTTGCTCACCGCATCATCGCATCTGGTATTTTCGAGCGAACCGTTGCAGGAGACTGCCGGCGTCGCCGACGACGGCGAGGCGCTGAAAAGGATTGCCAAGCTGACCTCGTCGTTCCTGGCAGGAACCCGCGGCGCGCAGGGCACGATCTGGCTCGACGAGCACCAGACCCTGCAGCAGACCCCGGCCTTTCCGGTCCACACCGTCGATACGCTGGGCGCGGGCGACGTGTTCCATGGCGCCTTGGCCCTTGCCATCACCGAGAAGCAGGACCTGCGCGCGGCGCTGCGGTTCGCGTCCGCCGCGGCCGCCCTGAAATGCACCCGTTTTGGCGGCGCCTTCGCCGCACCGCAACGTGCTGAAGTTGAAGCGCTTTTGGCCCAAGACCAGGCCGCCAGCGCGATGCAGACGGGGCCGTAATGGACTTGTATTAGAAGGATTTTCTATATATGAGGGTTAGAAACCACATAATTGGAAGAAAGTTCTTCTCATGACCGACCTTGCCGCTCACGCATTTGAGCCCAACCGCCGACTCGACGCCATCGACCGCAAGATCCTGACCGTGCTGCAACAGGATGCTTCGCTCTCCGTCGCCGAGATCGGCGACCGCGTCGGGCTGTCCTCGACCCCCTGCTGGAAACGGATCCAAAGGCTCGAGGCCGACGGCGTCATCCTGCGCCGGGTCGCGCTGGTCGACCAGAACAAGATCGGGCTCGGCATTACGGTTTTTGTGTCGGTGGAAAGCTCAGATCATTCCGAGGCCTGGCTGCGGAAATTCGCCGACGCCGTCAGCGCGATGCCGGAGGTGATGGAATTCTACCGGATGGCGGGCGATGTCGACTACATGCTGCGCGTCGTTGTCGCGGACATGCAGAGCTACGACGTGTTTTACAAGAAGCTGATCGGCGCAGTGCCGCTGAAGAATGTCACGTCACGCTTCGCGATGGAGAAGATCAAATCGGTGACTGCGCTGCCGGTGCCGGCGGCGGCGTAGTCTCTGCCTTCGTCGCCCCCTCTTGCGGGGAAAACTGGAAGGGCGCTCAAATCTTCTGATTATATTCGCCGACCTCGGGATGGGTGCGCAAAACCTGATCCATCGCCTCGAACATGTCGCGCATCCGCTGTTCCGAGACCGGGCTTTCGACCACGACCACCAGTTCCGGCTTGTTGGAGGATGCCCGCACCAGGCCCCAGCTGCCATCCTCGACCGTGACACGCACGCCGTTGACGGTGACGAGATCGCGGATGTTTTGTCCCGCGACCTTTTCACCCTTCTTCTGCATTGCCTCGAAGTGCTTCACCACGGCATCGACGACGCCGTATTTGGTTTCGTCGGCGCAGTGCGGCGACATCGTCGGCGACGACCAGGTTTTCGGCAGCGCATTTTTCAGGTCGGCCATCGACTTGCCCGGCGCGCGATCGAGCATCTCACAGACCGCGATCGCCGAGATCAGGCCGTCGTCATAGCCGCGGCCGAACGGCTTGTTGAAGAAGAAGTGGCCGGATTTCTCGAAGCCCGCCAGCGCGCCCAGCTCGTTGGTGCGGCGCTTCATGTAGGAGTGGCCGGTCTTCCAGTAGACTGTTTTCGCGCCCTGCTTCTGCAGCACCGGGTCGGTCACGAAAAGCCCCGTCGATTTCACGTCGACCACGAACTGCGCGTTCTCGTGGATCGCCGACATGTCGCGCGCCAGCATGACGCCGACCTTGTCGGCGAAAATCTCTTCCCCGGTGTTGTCGACCACGCCGCAACGATCGCCGTCGCCATCAAAGCCCAGGCCGACATCGGCCTTGTGTTCGAGCACCGCGTCACGGATGGCGTGCAGCATTTCCATGTCTTCGGGATTGGGATTGTATTTCGGGAAGGTATGATCGAGCTCGGTATCGAGCGGCACCACCTCGCAACCGATCGCCTCCATCACCTGCGGCGCGAACGCGCCGGCGGTGCCATTGCCGCAGGCGACCACGACTTTCAGCTTGCGTTTGAGTTTTGGGCGCTTGGTCAGATCGGCGATGTAGCGCGCCGGGAAATTCTCATGAAACTGATATGAGCCGCCGACCCGGTTCTTGAAGTCGGCATTGAGCACGATCTCCTTCAGGCGGTTCATCTCGTCGGGACCGAAGGTCAGCGGCCGGTTGGCGCCCATCTTGACGCCGGTCCAGCCATTGTCGTTATGCGACGCCGTCACCATCGCGACGCAGGGCACGTCGAGCTCGAATTGCGCGAAATACGCCATCGGCGTCATGCACAGGCCGATGTCGTGAACCTTGCAGCCCGCGGCCTGCAGCCCCGAGATCAGCGCGTATTTGATCGAGGCCGAATAACCGCGGAAATCGTGTCCGGTCACGACCTCCTGCTTGACGCCGAGTTCCGCGATCAGCGCGCCCAGCCCCATGCCGAGCGCCTGGATGCCCATCAGGTTGATCTCCTTGCCGAACAGCCAGCGGGCGTCGTATTCGCGAAAGCCGGTCGCCTTCACCATCGGCTCGGATTCAAAGGCATAGGTATTCGGAACCAGCACGGATTTCGGCTTCGGGAACATTCAATTGACCTTGTTACGAAATGAACAGGAAAACAGCGCAGCCATAGCGAATGCGCGGGCCGAGCGGAAGGCGGGGGTACCGCTTCCTGAAGGTTAATTACAGCGAATTTGAGGGGCCAAAAACACTCGTCCGCCGGAGCGGACGATTACTGCTCCAGCACCATCTTGCCGTTGGCGTATTCGAACCGCCTCAGCTTCGACAGGAACGACAGGCCGAGCAGGTTTTCCGATAGCGCTTCATCGGGCAGCACCATCGCGTCGACGTCGCGCACCACGAGGCCGCCGATATCGACCATGGCAAGCCGTGTCGGCGCCGCCTTGATGGTGCCGTTGGCTGTCGTCACGGTCGCCTTGTAGTCGCCCCGCGCCGGGCGCAATCCGAACCGCGCCGCGGAGCTTTCGTTCAAGGCGACAACCGATGCGCCGGTGTCGACCATGAAGGCGATCCGCTGGCCGTCGATCCGGCCCTCGGTCTCGAAATGCCCACGGCCGTCGCGCGGGATGCTGAGGCTGCGGTTACCTGCTTGAGCCACCGTCTCTGCTGGAAGCGCTTTTCGTGCAGCCGTGGTGGTGGCAGCGGCTGGCGCTGGCGTCATCTTGTCGGCGACCTGCGCCATGACCGTGCCAAGGCCGATCATGAACGCGGCAAAGATCATTATGTTACGCATCACGCCACACTCGATCAGAGGGCCCCGTGGATATCACCACGTGGGCGAGAAAACTTCGACCGACGACGCCGGCGCGGGCCACCATTTTGGTGAAAAGGATGAGCGAAGTGTTAACGGGGGCTTGCCTCTCCCGGCCTGCCGGAGAGGAAGAAGGGCCGCTCAGGTCCCCCTGGGTTTGACGCGCCGGGTCGGCACGGCGTTGGCCGGATCCTCCGGCCAGGGATGTCGCGGGTAGCGACCGCGCAGGTCGGACCGTACCGCGGCATAACTGCCGCGCCAAAACCCCGGCAGATCGCGCGTCACCTGCACCGGCCGGTGTGCCGGCGACAGCAATTCCAGCACCAGCGGGATCGCGCCCTTGGCGATCGAGGGATGGGTGTTGAGCCCGAACAATTCCTGCAGGCGGACCGCAATCGTCGGCCCCTGCTCGGCCTCGTAGTCGATCGCGAGCTGCGTGCCGGTGGGCGCCTCGAAATGCGTCGGCGCTTCCCGCTCCAGCCGCGCGCGCAACTCCCAGGGCAGGAGCGTCATCAGCGCGTCCGACAGATCTCCGGCCGAAAGCTCTTTCAGCGAAATCTTGTCGTAGAGCAGAGGCATCAGCCATGCCTCGCGCTGCGCGGCGAGCCCGTTATCGGACAGATCAGGCCAAGGGGTCCGTGAAGCGTTACCCTCGGCTGCGCGCAAGAACATCACGCGGTCTCGCCACTGCTTTGATGACTTCGACCATGGCAATTTGTCGAGGCCGACCGAAATCAAACCATCGGCCAGCACACGGGCGGTTTCCGCCGAGGCTTTTAGCGCCAACGGCGCCTCCGACAGCGTAATCGCGTGCAAGGTTTTCTTGCGCCGCGCCCGCAACGCCATCGCGCCACGATCGAACGAAACCTCATCCGCGGTTTCGATCTGACCGGCAAAGTGCCGCTCGATCTCTGCTTGCGTGATCGGCGCCGCCAGCAAAATGCGCCCCTGGGCGGCGGTACCCGTGAGTTCGGCGACCGCGATATAGGGCGCGCGCGACAGCGCGGAAGTCTGGTCGAGCGCAGCACCGCGGCCGTTGGCAAGGACAAAGCCGCCATTGCCGCGGTTGCGCGCGACGCGATCTGGAAACGCCAACGCGAGCATGACCCCGGTTGTAAGCTCTCCTCCCCCTTGCGGGGAGGCAGAAGAAGAAGCCACCTGCGACGCCCAGCGCTGGGCGAGAGAGCGCGCGCTATCGGCGCGTTGCGAGCGATCGCGGCGATACGCATCGAGCCTGGCATCGAGATCGACGCTGTCGCCGCCGAGCCCGCGCTCGGTGAGAACGGCGGCAATCTCGGCGGCGGCCTTCCCGGCGCCCAGGCGGTGCGCGTCGACGATCATCCGCGCCAGCCGCGGCGGCAGCGCCAGGGCCCGCAGGCTCTCGCCTTCCGCGGTAATCCGGCCATCGCCATCGAGCGCACCGAGATCGCGCAACAGGCCATGCGCCTCTTTCAGCGCAGGCTGAGGCGGTGGGTCGAGAAATGCGAGGCTAGAGGGATCGCTGACGCCCCATTGCGCGAGGTCGAGCACCAGCGAAGAGAGATCGGCGCTGAGGATTTCCGGCTGGGTATAGGCCGCAAACGATGCGGTTTGCGGCTCGTCCCACAGCCGGTAGCA
>JBKQRS010000588.1:0-9369 GCA_052143915.1 Bradyrhizobium sp. | reverse complement strand
GCCCTTCGATCTCGGCCGACGCGGTGGCCGCGAAGGCCTGCCGCAGCGGCTCGCTCGGGATCGCGCCGGTTTGCATCGGTTCGAATGAGGCCGGCGCAACCGCGGCAACGGCCAGTCGATCGCCCTTGCCTTCCCTGTTCGAGACGGGACCCTGGACCGTGGCAGAAGCTGTCACCATCTCCGGTCCGGCCGCGGGCACGCTGTCACGACCCAGAATGCTGGCCGCGGCCGCCCCGACGACGAGGAAGCATGTCAGCGCGATGATGGTCATTGCTCTCGTCAAGCAATTCTCCGTTTTGCTGGCCGAACCACGGTCACTTTCCCGATAAGTGGGTGATAATTAAGGCCTAACCGTGCCGTCCCGGTGGCGGCCGGATCCCATGCTCGGGAGGGTTAATCAGGCCGCAGCAGTGAGTTCGTAGGCATCCTGGATGTCGGCAACGATATCGGATGCCTCCCACAGCGCGTCGGGGGCGACCGATTGCAGGCTGATGGTCCAATTGCCGCCCCTGCTGGAACGGGGCATGCTGACGATGTCGAATTGCACATTGCGGCACAGCGGATGGCGCTCAAGGGCGTAAGCGACCCGGTTCTTGATCTCGGCCAGGGTTGCCGGCGTTTTCGTAAACAGTGTCTCGAAATCCATGTCGGTCCCCATCAACCCGCGGCTTCGGGCGCGCCGCGCCAGCGACGAGCGGCCCCGGACATTGATCTTGGGGCGGGTTGGTTAACGGCGCCTTAAGGAATAGAACCGCGGCCGGGGTCGGCAGGGCCGGCAAAAAGGTGCTGAAAACCGGTTTGCGGGCCGCTACCGACGGGCGAGCGGATCACGCCTCGCGCAGTTTCCCGGGTTCCAGGGCCGACCTATTCCTGCGGGAAGAAGTCAGGCCACATCGCGCGCCATTTCTGGCCCAACGGGCGGAAGTCATCCGGCCCGACCTCGTGGCACTCGGCGTTGGCGGCCGGCAATACCCATGGTTGCGCACTTCTCATGAACATATGCGCGACCGGAACAAGCCACGTCGTATCGTCAAGCGTACCAGCGCGAATGTTCATGGTTTCGGGACGTCCGGCCCGTTCGCCATGGATTCGGCCGCTACAATCGCCGCAGAACCAGGAAATGACGGCGACGCCTGTCGGCGAAATGTGACGCCAGCCCTTCGGCTCGCCCTGCAGGACATGAAAATCTCTTGTCAGAACCGGCATGTTCAGCGCGAACGCGCTGCCGGACGCCGTCTGGCAATCCGTGCAATTGCAGGTGTAGAGCAGCAGCGGAAACGACGCGATCTCGTAACGGATCGCACCGCACGAGCAGCCGCCGGTCATGGGAAGCCTGGGTCGCGTCGAGCGCATGACCAATCCACGATCGAAAATTCGACCGGAGATTAACCGGAAAATGATCGTCCGGCGACGCTCGTTCTGCGAAACGGACCTCGCCTGCGTTCCCGGATGCGGTCAGCGCGAGGAGCCGCTGCACCGCCGGAGCACGATGTCATGCCCCAGCTCACAGCGGCGGATCGACGGCCTCGTCGTATTCCCGTCTGAAACGCGCGATCAATTCGGCGGCCGGCACAATCCCGCCGACGCTGCCGACGCCCTGGCCCGAGCCCCAGATTTCCTTCCAGGCTTTCGGCTTGGCGCGCTCGCCCGACGCATCGGTTCCGAAACTCATCTTCGATGCATCGGATTGCGGAAGATTGTCGGGATCCATGCCGGCCGCGACGATCGACGGCTTCAGGTAGTTGCCGTGCACGCCGGTGAAGAGATTCGAATAGACGATATCTTCGGCGCCCGAGGCGGTGATCATCTGCTTGTAGGCCTCCACCGCATTGGCCTCCTTGGTCGCGATGAAGGCGGAGCCGATATAGGCGAAGTCGGCCCCTAACAGACGCGCCGCGCGGATGGCGCGGCCATTGCCGATGGCGCCCGACAGCGCGATCGGCCCATCGAACCACTGCCTTGTCTCCGCCACGAATGCGAACGGCGATATCACCCCGGCATGGCCGCCGGCACCGGCCGAGACCAGGATCAGGCCGTCGGCGCCCTTCTCGATCGCCTTGTGCGCGAATTTCTGGTTGATCACATCGTGGAAAACGATGCCGCCCCAGCGATGCGCGGCCTGATTGACTTCCTCGCGTGCGCCGAGCGAGGTGATGATCATCGGCACCTTGTGCTTTTCGCAAAGCGCCAGATCGTGTTCGAGCCGGTTGTTCGACCGATGCACGATCTGATTGACGGCGAACGGCGCCGACGGGGAATCGGGATGGGCAGCATCGTGCGCAGCGAGCTCCTGCTTGATCCGTGTCAGCCACTCATCGAGCAGCTCTGGCGGACGCGCGTTCAGCGCCGGAAACGATCCGACGATTCCTGCCTTGCACTGTGCGATCACGAGATCGGGGACCGAGATGATGAACAGCGGGGCACCGATCACGGGTAAAGACAGACGGCCCTTGAACAAGGCAGGCATGGACATTCGTCAAGAATCCTTTTGCACGATTGGGGGAACGTCGCGTACTAGACAAAGAATGCCAGACATCATACCAAGAAAGCAATCGCAGCTTCATGGGCCATGCGAGCGCGCCTCAGGCGCTACTGACACAGCGCGCGGGTGACGTAATGGTCGGTACGGCAATCGTCCGGCTTCCGCGTCCGGCCGGGAATCAGCACTTTCGCAGAACAGGCTTCCACGGAATCGGCATTGAGGCTCCTGCCCTCCTTGAAGCCCTTGGCCTGGCAGAGCTTATCGGCGCCGACCTTGCAGTCCGGCGCGCCGTTGCTGGAAGCCGGACATATCGCGCGTCCCGTGACCATGGAGGACGGCGTGGCGAGGCGCGACAGGCTTTCGCCCGCATCCTTTGCCGCATCCTTGGCGCGGGCATTGAGATCGTCGATGGCCTCGCTCGGGCTTTTCAGTGTCGGCAAGACCGACAGGGATTTCTCGAGCATCTTTCCCATCTCGTTGAAAAGGCCCGGATTGTCCTCGCGCCCCGGCGGCGCTTGCGGCGAGACAGGCCCGCCTGGCGGCTGATCCGGCACGGCCTGCTCGGCCGGCGATTGGAGGCCAAGAGAAGAGGATGGCGGAAGCGATGATGGCGGCGAAGCGGCCTGCGGCCAGCCGGCGCCCGCGGCGATCATCCATATCGACAGCGCCATGCCAGCCGTCGCAACAGGCGCCGCTACAGGCGTCCTCGGCAGCGGGATCAGGTTGCCGGATCGATCAAGCATGATTTCGAGCGTAACCCGAAGCGGTGCACCGGCAAAGCACTTCGCAGGCCACCTTCAGATCATTCTGAATGCGACAATAAAGCCCGCCACCAGCACGCCGGCTCCCAGCGCCACCCACAGCCCCAGATGTTTCTCGATCCTGACCCGGATCCATTCGCCGTAGCGGTTGAGCAGGATCGCGACCATGAAGAAGCGTCCGCCGCGGGCGATTACCGATAACGCGACAAACAGCCAGATATTGAAATTGGCAAAGCCCGAGGTGATGGTCACGAGCTTGTAGGGGATCGGCGTCAAACCCTTCAACAGGATGATCCATGCGCCATATTCGGCGTAACCTGCGCGGAAAGCCTCGACCTTGTCGCCGAGGCCATAGAAACTGATCAGCCAATGTCCAATCGAATCGTAGAGCAGCGCGCCAATGGCATAACCGAGAAGGCCGCCGAGCACCGATGTCGCGGTGCAGAGCGAGGCGTAGAGCCAGGCGCGCTCCGGCCGCGCCAGCGACATCGGGATCAGCATGACATCGGGCGGCACCGGAAAGAACGAACTTTCCGCGAATGACACCGCTCCCATGATCCATAGCGCGTATGGCTTGTGCGCGGCGTCGATACACCAATCGTAAATTCGTCTCAGCATGCCGCGATGAACCACCATAAGGCGGATTTGTCCATGCCGGGAATCCAGGGAATTTTGCGCCGCCTCAGTGGCGTTTGCGCAGGGCGCGGCTCTCAAGCGCGACAATTGGTCGCCGTGCGACCCGAGATGGCGGAGCCTTGGGCAGCTTGACCGGCGACTTCGGCATCTTCTCGGCAATTCCAAGCAGGTGCTCGCGCCGCTCCATTTCACGCCACACGTCTTCGGGCCGCACGCCGGCGGACGCCCACAAGACAGTGAGGTTGTAGAGGAGGTCGGCGCTCTCTCTGACCACGGCGTCCGTCTTGCCGTTGACGGCGTCGATCACGACCTCGATGGCTTCTTCGGCCAGTTTCTTCGCCATCTTGGCGGGCCCGCGTTGAAACAGCCGTGCCGTTCGCGAGACCGCCGGATCGAGATCCTTGGCCGCGATGACCGCCAGATAGAGCCGCTCGAGCGAATCACTCATGTCCTGAAGGTAATCCAAACGCGTGGCCAGCGTGTTAACGGCGCCTGCCTGAAAAAAGAAATCCGCCGGCCAAGGTGTCCGGCGGATTAATGCGGTCGGCAAACTTGCGGTTACCGGCCGGCCCATGGCCTCGGGAGAAGGCCAAGTTTGTCCTGAAATATCCGCTTCGGCAGCCGGCGTCACCACCGTACCAATACGGTCTGGCGATGCCGGGATGGGGACCGCCATCGTATCCGGCCGCGGCCGGGCCGGCTGGCGTCGGGCTTTTCGCTCACGGGCAGGCCGAACGGCAACCCCGACTACTCATCGACTGTTCACATTTCATCGGGCACAATGAGCGAAGCGGCGTTGCGACGTCATGAAACAGACATATCCGGCGTGGCAACTGACCTTACGGTCCCGGTGTGATGCTGATGCGTGCAAGTCAGACAATCGTTGCTCGCTACGTTATGGCTTCGCTGGTTGGCCTGCTGGGTCTTGCGTGCCTGGGCGCGCCGGAAGCAACGGCCGCGGACGAAAACCGCCAGCCGATCGCGATCCAGTTTTCCTTCGATCGCCCGATCAATGCGAGCGTCGCCCCTATCGTACTGGCCGTCACCGACGGCCTGTTCGGCTCCGAAGGCCTGATGGTCACGACCGACGTCGCCGGCGGATCGCCAGAGGCGATCGCGCGCGTCGCCACCGGCGCAAGTGAATTCGCGCTCGTCGACATCAACGCCCTAATTCGTTTTCGCGACCGTAATGCGCCGCCCGTCAAGGCGGTTTTCGTGCTGTTCAACAAGTCTCCCTACGCCATCGTCGCGCGCAAGAGCCGGGGCATCCATGTGCTTTCGGACATCGAGGGCAAGACGCTCGGCGTCGCCGACGGCGACCTGTCGCTCCGGCTGTGGCCGGCGCTGGCGCACCAGAACGGCATCAAGATCGCAAACGTCAAGGAGAACCGCATAAGCGCAGCCGTGCGCGAGCCGATGCTGTCGGCCGGTCAGGTCGATGCCGTGACCGGCTTTTCCTATCAGTCGGCGGTGAACCTGAGGGACCGCGGCGTACCGGCCGACGACCTCGCCGTGCTGCGGTTCAACGACTATGGCTGCGAGGCCTACGGGTTTGCGGTGATCGTCAACCCGGCATTCGCCGCCAGCCATCCCGAGGCGGTCAAGGGCTTCCTGCGCGCGGTGATCGCCGGCACCAATCTAGCCATCCGGGAGCCCGAGCACGCGGTGGATGAGGTTCTCAGCCGGATGGAAGACGGTGCGCGCGATCTTGAACTGGAACGTTTGCGCAACGTGATTGAAGACAACATCCTCACCGGCGAAGTGAAACGCAACGGCATCGGCGGGGTCGATCCCATCAGGCTCGAACGGTCGATCGAGCAGGTCGCGGAGGATTTCACATTCAGCAAGAGGCCTTCCGCGGCCGATATCTTCGACGATAGCTTCCTGCCGCCGCGCGGCGACCGCCTGATCAATTGAGCAAAGACTCATCGGAGGCTGGTTCTCTCCGGCGATCCCTGATTAGAATGCGGCTGTGAACGGTATGATCTGCCGTCCCGTCGATGCCTTGAGCCCTTGAGCCGCATGTCCCTGCTTCACCTCTATACGCGCGTCCTTGACTTGCTCGGCAAGGAGGCACGGCTGGGCTGGATCCTTGCCGGCGCCAATCTGCTGCTGGCCGGCGCGCAATTCGCCGAGCCCGTGCTGTTCGGCCGTATCGTCGACGTTCTCTCCGGCAAGCCATCGGGGGGACCGCTCGGGTCATCGTCGGCCTGGCCGCTGCTCGGGGCCTGGGCGGCCTTCGGCCTGTTCACCATTCTGTGCAGCACCGCCGTCGCCCTTCACGCCGACCGGCTGGCCCATCGCCAGCGTCAGGCGGTGCTGACGAATTATTTCGAGCACATCCTGCAATTGCCGCTGACCTTCCACACCGGCACCCATTCCGGGCGCCTGATGAAGGTCATGCTGAACGGAACCGATTCACTTTGGCGGCTGTGGCTCGGATTCTTCCGCGAGCATTTCGCCGCGATCATGTCGCTGGTGGTGCTGCTGCCGCTGGCGCTTTACATCAATTGGCGGCTGGCGATCCTGCTGTTCATTCTCTGCGTGGTGTTCACCGTGCTGACCACGCTGGTGGTGCGCAAGACCTACGGCATGCAGAACGAGGTCGAGGCGCATTACAGCGATCTTTCCGCCCGCGCTTCCGACGCGCTCGGCAACGTCGCGCTGGTGCAAAGCTTCGTGCGCATCGATGCCGAGGTGCAGGGGATGCGCTTCGTCGCCGACAAGCTTTTGGCGGCGCAGATGCCGGTGCTGTCGTGGTGGGCGCTGGTCACCGTGATCACCCGGGCCTCGACCACCATCACCGTGCTTCTGATCTTCACCGTCGGCATCGTGCTGCACGAACAGGGCCTCACCTCGGTCGGCGAGATCGTGATGTTCGTCTCTTTCGCCACCATGCTGATCCAGAAGCTCGAACAGGTGGTCAGCTTCATCAACAATGTGTTCATGGAGGCGCCTCGCTTACAGGAATTCTTCAACGTGCTCGACGCCGTGCCCGCGGTGCGTGATCGTCCCGACGCGATCGATACCGGGCGGCTTGCGGGTCTGGTCGAATTCAACGACGTCTCGTTTTCCTATGACGGCAAGCGGCCGGCGGTCGCAGACCTTTCGTTCGCGGCGCTGCCCGGCCAGACCATCGCGCTGGTCGGCCCGACCGGCGCCGGCAAATCCACCGCGATCGCGCTGCTGCACCGTGCGTTCGATCCGCAATCAGGCTTCATCAAGATCGACGGCATGGACGTCCGCGGCCTGAAGCTGACCGCGCTGCGGCGGAATATCGGCGTGGTGTTTCAGGAGGCGCTGCTGTTCAATCGTTCGATCGCGGACAATCTGCGGGTCGGCAAGCCGGATGCCACCGACGAGGAATTGCGGATCGCAGCTGGCCGGGCGCAGACGCTGGAATTCATCGAGCGCAGCGAAAAGGGATTCGAAACCAATGCCGGCGAACGCGGACGGATGCTGTCCGGTGGCGAGCGGCAACGGCTGTCGATTGCGCGGGCGCTCTTGAAAGATCCGCCGATCCTGATCCTCGACGAAGCGACCAGCGCGCTCGATGCGGTGACCGAGGCCAAGGTCAACGCGGCGCTCGACGAGGTGATGAAGGGACGCACCACTTTCGTGATCGCTCACCGGCTTTCGACCATCCGCAACGCGACGCGTATCCTGGTGTTCGACAACGGACGGGTGATCGAAAGCGGAACTTTCGATGAACTGGTGGCGAAAGGCGGCCGTTTTGCGGAACTCGCAAGGGCCCAATTCATGGTTCAGGAGAGCGCGCGGGCCAGCATTCAGGCACCGGCAGCAAGCACCGCCGCCATCAAGATTTAGGCACCGCCGAAATTCGGCCTATTTCGTCCACGATTTAATGGCCGAGCCTCTGTTCCAGACCGGCAAGCCGGTATAGGTTTGCGACAGCCGTGAGCGACGGCGCCGGACACGCTTGAAACCCGAACGTCACACGCCAGACCTCCTTCTCGAAGGCGGGTCTCAAAGGACCGGAATCGGATAGTGCAATTTCTTCGCCCGTTGCTTTTCAAGCCATCGTTGAACTGGATCCCCATTCTCGCAGCGCTCGCCGTTGTCGCGCCGCGCGTCGCGCATGCCGAAGCGCTGCTGGTCGTCGAAGCCGATACCGGAAAGGTGCTGCAGGCCGAGAACGCGACCTATCCCTGGTATCCCGCATCGGTGACCAAGCTGATGACGGCCTATGTCACGCTCAAGGCCGTCAAGGAAGGGCGGATGACGCTCGATACGTTGCTGACGGTTTCGCCTGTTGCAGCCTCGCAATCGCCTTCGAAGATGGGCTTCCGGCCGGGCACTCAGGTCACCGTCGACAATGCGCTCAAGATGATGCTGGTGAAGTCGGCCAATGACATGGCCGTGCTACTTGCCGAGGGTGTCGGAGGTTCGATCGACGGCTTCTCGGCGCTGATGAACCAGAACGCGCAGCGGCTCGGCATGACGCAGACGAGCTACGTCAATCCGAACGGCCTGCCCGCGGACGGTCAGATCACTTCGGCCCGCGATCTCGCCATCCTGGCGCGTGCGATTATTCATGACCTGCCGGAATACGAATATTTCGTCCACATTCCCTCGATCCGCTACGGCCGCAAGATCACGCAGAATTTCAACAAGCTGATCGGACGCTATCCCGGCGCCGACGGCTTCAAGACCGGGTTCATCTGCGCCTCCGGCTACAATCTGGTGGCGTCGGCCACCCGCAACGGCAAACGGCTGATCGCAGTGGTGCTCGGCGCATCATCCGGCCAGATGCGCGCGGTAAGAGCAGCCCAACTGCTCGAGCGCGGCTTTGCGAATAACTCGCTGTCCTGGCTACGCCCCTCGCTCGGCACGGTCGACAATCTGGTGCCGATCGATGCCTCGCCGCCGAATCTGCGCGACGAGATGTGCAGCGGCAAGCGCCACAAGCCGGCCAGCGACGAGGACGAGGACACGGTTGCGGGCAACGCCGGATCGAACTCCGAGCCGGCGCTTGCGTTCTTCACCGCCGGGCTGCAACCGCCGACGCTAAAACCGTCGGAATTGCTGGCGGCGGCTCCCGCGCCGTCCGAACCCATCCCGGTTTATACCGGGCCGACCAGGACCGGCGCCGCCTTGATTGCCGCTGTGGCGGCGGATGCCGACGAACAGACGGCGCGGCATCGCGGAAAGAAGTCGCGGGTCGCGGCCAGGAAGCCGGATACCCCGGCTGAGCCCAAGAATGAAGCAAAGTCCGAGGCCAGTGACGCCGGCAAGGACGCCAAGCCAGCGGCGACCAAGCCGGCCGGCGTCAGGCATGCGAACGCCAAGCCGGATGCTGCGGTAAAATCCACCGATAAGCCGGCAGCCGCCGACAAGGCCGATGCAAAGCCGGCGAAGCCCAAAGCTGCCGCAAAGCCTGCCACCAAACCCGCGCCCAAGAGCACGACCGGAGACAGCGGCGCATCGGATCAAAAGCCTGCTGCACCGCGCAGCTAAAGCGTTTTCGGG